>JAPXKQ010000006.1:0-79726 GCA_033809995.1 Tissierellaceae bacterium | reverse complement strand
ATCTAAGAAGTTAGAGGACCTTAGAAATGAAGGGAAAATGAAATCACTAAAATTCAGGGAATTAATGACGAAGAAGCTTACGAACAGTGCTGTTTTAACATTATTCAAAAATTACGGAATATAAGTATAGAGGTGGTTTTTAATGAGTTTTAAAGGGAAGGTTGTAATAGTTACAGGAGCAGGTAGGGGTATTGGGAAGTCAATTGCTCAAATGTATGCATCAAATGGTGCTAAGGTAGTTATTGCAGAAAAAGATATAGCTTTAGGAAAGGAAACTGAAGAAGAAATATTATCAAGTGGTGGAACTGCAATATTTCTAAATACTGATGTAGTAAAAGAAAAGGACATAATTCAACTTATAAAACAAACCGTAGATAAATATGGTACTATTGATATCTTAGTAAATAATGTTGGGGTTTCAAGATGGAAATCTCCCTATGAGTTAACTGTAGACGAATGGGATGAGATTATAAATATTAATCTTAGAAGTGTATTCTTGTGTTCGAGAGAGGCTGCCAAAGTAATGAAATTAAATGGAGGTGGTTCGATAGTAAATATCGCATCCACTAGAGCGCTAATGTCTGAACCTAATACTGAAGCCTATTCTGCTTCGAAGGGTGGAATAGTAGCATTGACCCATGCTTTAGCAACGTCTTTTTCTAACGACAATATTCAGGTAAATTGTATTAGTCCTGGCTGGATTGAAACAGGAGACTATAATCAGGTAAGGACTATCGATCATAAACAACATTTATCTGGAAGAGTAGGGAAACCTGAAGATATAGCAAGAGCTTGCCTATTCTTAACAAATTCTAAAAATAACTTTATCAATGGTACAAATATAGTTGTGGATGGTGGTATGACAAAGAAAATGATGTATGAGGAGTAATGATATTTAAAGGCATATTGTAAAAGTCAATATTTTCAATATAAAATATGATATAGTAATATTAGTTAATATAAATGTTAAGGGTGGTATTATGACTCTAAAAAAGCAATTAGAAGATAGAATCTTGGATATGGAAAAGGTAGCTAAAATCTTTGATATAGAACCTTTTGACATATATATCCTAGGCGGTGCCGCATGTATATTAGGTGGGTATACAGAGAGAGCAACTAGAGATTTTGACTTTATTGACTTAGATTATTCTTCTAAACTAGGAAGGGTATTTGTACAATTAAGGGATTTCGATATGCTAGAATATAAAAGCACTTTAATATCACCGAAGTATAAGGAAAGAGCGGTAAAACTTGAAAAATTCAAATATATAAATGTTTATTTGCTATCAGTTGAAGATATAATCGTTAGCAAAATAATTAGGTTAGAATCAAAGGATATAGAAGATATTGATAACCTAATTTATATAGCGGATAAAGATTTAATAAATAAAATCATAGATGAAGTTCTATCAAGAGATGATTTATATGAATCAAAAAAGGAACAATTTATAAAACTTTTGCCTAAGTTTAGGGAGAGATATTATGTATAGAATAGTATGTGAAAGCTATGAAAATTATAAAAAGGACTTCTTGCCAAATAATACCGATGATTATCGCTATAAAATTACTAAACCATTGGAACTTTTATTAGATTTAGACCTATATGAAAATGAAAAAAATAATAATACGAAAAATTATCAAAGATTAGAGCATTTGATATATCTATTAAAGAAAGATATTGAAAAACACCCAAATTTTAAATCATTTTTATGGAGCCTAGAATCTAGGGGAATTAATGGCAAAAACTATGAAGTATTATCTAACGAAGAATTTAATGAATTATCAAAAATAATAAATATGTTTTTAAAGCTAACTTATTGGGGATAGGTAAAAAAATATGAACAAGTGATTGAACAAAAGACTTTTTAGGTAGTTTAAAATAACTATATTCTATTAAAAAAATGAGGGCTGATTTAGTTAAAGAAAAGAAATAAAAAGTCAAATGAAATTGAATTGGTTAATGATTTAGACATAATCACGACTATAGTATGGTGGCGATTAAATGTAATGCCATTGAAAATGGCATAATTTGACACCAAATAGATCATGAAGAGATGTTTTTTGTATTTTTTGCTTTTTTAAGATAGATAAATCAACAAAATAATTAATTATGAGGTGAGCTATGAAAAATACAAGATTCTTTATGATTGCTGTTGTATTAATCATGCTGGTGGCATTAGTTGCTTGTTCAGATAGCACTGAGCCAGCAGATATAGGCATATCTTCAAATCAATCAATGGGGAAGATTTACCTATATGGAGAAAATCATGCTGTTGAAAAAATATTGGAAAAAGAATTAGAGCTTTGGCATGAATACTATCATAAGAATAATATGCGACACTTATTTGTTGAATTCCCATACTATTCTGCGGAGTTTTTAAACCTGTGGATGCAGTCTGATAGCGACGATATTCTGGATGAGTTATTTGAAAATTGGAAAGGTACAGTATCATATAAAACTTCTGTTAAAGAATTTTATAAAAAAATAAAAAGCGAGTGTCCCGAAACAATTTTCCATGGTACGGATGTGGGTCACCAGTACGATACTACTGGGCAACGATTTTTAAAGTATCTTGAAGAAAATAATTTGGACATCACCGAGAAATATTTATTGGCACAGGAAGCAATTGAACAAGGCAGATTTTTTTACAAGCACCATGATCATGTATACCGCGAAAACAAGATGGTAGAGAACTTTATCCGTGAATTTGACAAACTAAAGGGTGAGAGCATTATGGGGATTTACGGTGCAGCTCATACAGATTTTGACGCTATGGAATATATGACTAATTCTGTTCCCTGTATGGCGAACCAATTAAAGGAACATTACGAAGATGCGATTTATTCGGAGGACTTAACTTTGTTAGAGAAAGATATTGAACCTATCAGAGTGGACATAGTCACCGTCGATGGAAAAGATTATAATGCATCCTATTTTGGGAAACAGGACTTAACAGGATTTAAAGATTATGCATACCGTGAATTTTGGCGTCTGGAAAATGCCTATGAGTATTTCAAAGATAGGAAGAAAACAGGAGAGGTACTGCCTTATAATAATTACCCAATGCTGATAGAAACAGGGCAAGTTTTTGTTATTGACTATACAAAAACAGATGATTCTGTGGAAAGGATTTACTATCGCTCTGATGGGTATATCTGGAATGGCTTGCCGTCAACTGAAGGGTTTACGATGAAATAACCTGAAACTATTAGAATATATATTAATAGATTAATATTCTTCGCTATTTTATGTTTTAAAAATAGAAGATTTGCATATGGAAAATATTATAGTAAATGGAGAATTTCCTTACATAGTTGATCTTGAAACAATTTTCAAATAGATGGATTCCAAAGTGGTAATTTGGAAGCAGAAAGTGCAACTGGTATCTTGAATAAAAAAGTAAGACAGTCTATCTTGAGTACACAACTTTTTCCGGTCCATGGAAAATTCCATGATTCTAATATAGATATTTCAGGTATAACAGGAAAATGTGGACAAGTGATAAAAAATGGGAAGGTTAAAATTGTTAATCAATTTACTGAAAAAGCGTTTGATATAAGAGTTTAAGAATTGCATGGTAAAGAGACATAGAGGGGTAGAAATTTATTGCATAAGAAGAAAGAGTAGAAATTTATAATAGTAATAAGGTCAATAATTAAAAGGGTGGGAGAATTAATAATGAACGAGGTTTATTGCTATGAAGGTATAATAAAAGAAAAGATAACTTTATATTTAAAAGAGTATTTTTGTATTTGTTGGATTGAAAATATTAACAAAGAAGAGTTAAACTTTGGTCGACTATCTTGTGAATTCCATGTCATGGCTGGAAGGGATTTTTATAGAAAAAAAGTTAACGGGAGATATCACACAAGAGTATTTCATTATAAGGTCAACAACTTTAAGTTGAATCAAATTAAAGAACTATCTTTAAACAATTTATACCATTGTTTTATAGAAGAGTTAAGATTAGGCGATGAATCAGCTATTCTATTAAGGAATGAAACTAATAGTAGCGACGATGTTATTAGACACACAATTAATGATTTAATTGTATATTTAAAAATTAAAAGTTTAAATACTGAATATCTTAATCCAAAAGAAATAACATTTCTAACTGCTTATGAAGTAGATTTAATTGGATTTAGAACATTAGATGATTGGCTATTTTTTAAACTAGAGGATGAGAGTATAGTATCAAAAATATATTCATCTTATGTAGGGCATGAACATATAGCAGCTAAGTATATCAAGTAGTAAAACCAATGATTAAGAATTATTAAATTTACTCAATTAAGATTTGATAGGTAAAACCTAAAGTCATTAGTATATATGTGGAGGTGATTTTCATGAAAAAAAGGAATTTAGCTCTATTTGTCATAACATTAATAGCATTAATATCTGTATTGTATTCTTTTGTGATTCCTAAAAATAAAGTTGTGGCTGGAAGTGATTTAGATATTTCAATTGACTATATTCCTGCAAAGGAAGTAGTATGTATTGGTGAAATTAAGTTCGAAAAAGGCGTTAATTATATGATTAATGTATCTGCAGAATCTGGAGATAAAATATTTGTTGCATTGAGTGATTCAGCCGATATTGTAAATGCTCAAGGGGTGGAGTGGAAGCAGTATTTTGAAATAACAGGTAAAGAATTAGAACATATTTTTACAGACATAGAAACAGGAAATTTTTACGTTTATGTTGGGAGTAAAGGCGGGATATTAGAGGGTGTAGTAGGAAAGGTATCTATTATACGCTAACATTAAAATGGAAGAAGAGGAGCAGTAATGTAAAATCTATAGAAGAAAAGAGATACCCTAGATAAAATACAAAAAATGAATATTCAAGATTTAGAATAGCCTATGGTATGATTAGGCTATTCTAAATCTATTCTAATAGGTTTACCTAATGTGATACAATCTACCCCAACTATAGAATCATAGGCAAGAATTTCAACGCCTTTTTTGCTAGCTAGTCTTACAGCTTCTGAGAACTCTTTATCCATTTCCCAATTAAGCTTAAATACCTTTGGTCCCTTCATTTGAATTAAGAAGAATATATATCCCTTATAGCCATGATTTACGGCATCTATCATTTCATGAACATGTCTAGCTCCTCTTTCAGTAGGTGCATCTGGAAACTTAGCAACACCATCATTTTCTAAAGTAACACCTTTTATCTCTATAAAACCCTTGTTAAATTCATCCTCAAAATATATATCAAATCTAGAATTTTCATAAAATACTTCTCTTTTTATAAAATCCAAATCAGTAAATCCTTTTATCATATTTTTTGATAATGCTTCATAAACCACTTGATTAGGAACTTGTGAATCCATATTTATTAACATATCGCCTTTCCAAACAGCGATTAATGAATATTTTGTCTTCCTATTTAAATTCGAAGAGCAATCTTCTAGTATTACCTTAACTCCTTGAATGAGTAATTCCCTACACCGGCCAGTATTTTTTACATGAACAGTTTCTTCTTTTCCATTTATCAATACCTGGGCAATAAACCTATTTGGCCTTTTCAAAAATATTCCTTCAACAATTTTTTTATATTGCACTATATTCACCTTCTTTTAAAACTCATTTCATTGTATCATCATAAAATTGCTATAGCAAATAGAATAAAATATTATTACTAATTTTAAAGTAAAAATTTAATTTAACTATTTACAATGTGATTACAATTCTACTTTTATAGATTCTCTTGTCTAACTTTATGGTAATATAATGTTAAGAGGATCTTAAAAATTTGAACTAGTTAAAGAAGGGGAGAATAGATACGACTCTGATACATGCTAAAAAGGCTGCTTTATCCATTAATAAACAAACAAGGGAGTGATAATTTTGTACGAACATGAATTTAGAGATATTTTAGATAGTAATGAAAGAATAATTTGGTCTGATAAACCCCATCTGTTAGTACATCTTGCTACAGGATTCCCCTTATTGATTGTGGGAATTCTATGGGGAATACTAGACAGTTTTTTTATAACAGGATTTATGTTCTCCGGTGAAGGAATAGGAGGATTCTTTAATTTCTTTTCAATATTTATGTTCCTTCACTTATTTCCGCTTTGGATTGGTGTTGGTAATATGATTAGACTATTTCTAGTTTATAGGAATACCTTCTTCTGCTATACAGATAAGAGAGTAATTATCAAAACTGGCTTTATGGGTGTTGATTATAAAACCAAGGATTTTTATAATATAAACAATGTAGAGGTAAATGTTGGTCCCCTAGAAAACATGTTAGGTGCTGGAACTATCAGAATAGATGAAGAGTATGTAAGAACCGGTAAACATTCAAGAAGAGTAGGTCATAGACTATATGGAATTAAAGAACCATATGAGGTATTCAAAGCCCTAAAAGAAATTGTAATGGATATTAAATCAGATATAAATTATCCTAACGATTATAGACCAGAAACTAACAAAGGATATAAAACAAGATATGATAAATAAAGACTATCCAGATTAATTAGGATTATCTAGGCTTCTAGGATCAACATAATTAATAAGGTGATAATCAATTTCGTCACCTAATTCTGTTACTAGTTGAATAAGAATAAATTATGAGTTTTAGGCGTGAATATAATAAATTAAGGGAGATAAAAGGATATCAAGTAATAAGGAAATTACAAAAAGATAGTTTTAACCTAATGTAGAAAGGGGTGAGGTTCATAGGGATTGCTATTATAATCTTGTTAATAATAATTAATATCTTTACAGTGTACAAATTTCTGTTTGATCTTATTTTTAATGATACTGATGACTTTAATGATTCCTTAAGATATTCATTTACACCAAATATTATTTCTTTATTTCGAGGTGAATATTGGAAAGATCGTGTAGGAGAATTTAAATTAGGATTTTTTATTTTTCTTTGCATTATTGTAACTGCAATAGAATTTGGAATTATCAATAGTTTATTACGGGGGATAATAAGGACCATTTTTTAATGGTTCATTATTTATAGAAATCTATTCTAATTGGTTTTCCTGTTGTACATTTCAATTAATTGAATTCTTAGCTATAATATAAATATAATGTAAGATTAGTAAAGTATAGTAGAAAGTAGGAGAAGGATGAAGACATTAAAAATTTACCAAGTAGATGTATTTACAGATAAATATTATAAAGGTAACCCAGCAGCAGTATGTATATTAGAAGATGAAATAGAAGAAGAACATATGAAATCCATAGCTGCAGAAATGAATCTTTCTGAAACTGCATTTGTATTACCTATTGACAAGGAATCCAATATATATTCCTTAAGATGGTTTACACCCGAGGTAGAGGTTCCACTTTGTGGACATGGCACCATCGGAACAGCAAAAGTATTATACGATGAAATGGGAGTAGATTCAAATGAAATAATATTTGAAACCAAAAGCGGAAGACTTATTGCTAAAAGATATGAAAATGGAATAGGTATAGATATGCCCTTAGATAGATATTCGGATATTGATATATCAGCAGAATTTCTTTCATCTATGGGAATAGAAAAATATATTGATGCAAAGGTCGGAGAAATTACTAGAAAAGTTATTATAAGAGTTGATAGTGAGAAAGAAATTCTTAAATTAAAACCCGATTTCAATAAAATGAAGAGCTTAAAATTTACTGAGGATATTAAAGGGGTAGCCATTACAACCAATAACACCTCTAATTATGACTTTGTATCTAGATATTTTAATCCATGGGCAGGTATCAATGAAGATCCAGTAACAGGTTCGGTACATACAGTATTGGCAAAATATTGGGGTAATATATTAAACAAAACTGATATGACTGCATTCCAGGCTTCCAATAGAGGTGGAAAGCTTATCCTAAAAATAAAAGACGATAATAGATTAGAATTAATAGGCGAGGCTGTTATTGTATTAAAGGGTGAGATATATGCACCAGTAATATAAAGAAACAAGTTATAGTAAATATTTAAACAGGAACAAAATAGTTCAAGTTGATGAATATAAGGGTGAAGTTTAAATTGATGATACCTTTGTTCACTTAAAGAATGGAGAAAAGCTATGAAAATAATGTATATTACAAGTATAATTTTATTTTTATTAACAGGATGTAAAAAAGAGACTGATAAAGACATAATTCAACTAAAGCAAAATTCACCTGAACCGGTAGTTCAAGAAACTACAACCCCAGTAGAAAAACTTATAAACCCAGAAGGAATGACCATAGCTGAAAGATATTTTCCTCCAAAAGGTTTTGAAAGGGTTCAGGTATCTGAAAATAGTTTTGGAGAATTTTTGAGAAACCAAAACTTAAAGCCCTATGGAGAAAAGGTTCTTTATTATGATGGTAGAGAGAAAAATAAAAAGGGCGTATATGATAGTGTATTTGATGTGGATATAGGGGACAGGGACTTGCACCAGTGTGCAGATGCTATTATGTTACTAAGGGCAGAATATCTATATTCACAAGAATTATATGATAAAATACATTTCAATTTTGTTTCAGGATTTAAGGCTGAATACAGTAAATGGATGGAAGGATATAGAATTAAAATTGATGGAAACAATGTAAGCTATTATAAAGCAACAGACCCAACAAATACATATGAATCCTTTAGAAAATATATGGATATGGTATTCGCATATTCAGGGACCTTATCATTAGATAAAGAACTTGAAAGTGTTCAAGTAGAAGAGATGGAAATAGGGGATGTATTTATAATTGGAGGGAGTCCAGGCCATGCTGTTATAGTAGTGGATATGGCTGAGAATGATGAAGGAGAAAAAATCTTTATGGTAGCCCAATCCTATATGCCTGCACAACAAACCCAACTCCTAATAAACCCCAATGAAAAAAGTATAAGTCCATGGTATAGATTAAACGGAGAAGAACGATTAGTTACACCTGAATGGACCTTTGATTGGGATAAATTGAAACGGTTTAGATGACATCCATGGAAATATATTAAATCATGAAATAGAGAGGCCCTATGCTGTTCCGCAACTAACACACTAAAATAAAACTTTAGTGTGTTTTTATTTCAAAAAGAAGGTATTTTGGATATTGTGTAGAAAATATTATACATTAAGAAAGTTTTAAGCAAGGAGAGTATTTACGGAAAGGTTAACTAAAAAATTAGATGACAAAGATAATTATATTGTTGATAATGACAAGATAAATCAAACAATAAACAAATTGGCTTATTTGAAGATAATTTATGGGGGGAATATTTTTGAATATATGGGAAAAACCAAAAATGCAAATCAAATATTTAATAATGCCAATTACTTGGCATTTAATATACTTGCTTTTTAGTGGTATGTTTAGCCCTAAACATAGGATTTATTGTGATTTTATATTTTATTTAGGATTAGCGGTATACTTTATAGTTATAGGTCATATAAGTTTTAAAAATTTATGGAATGAGTGGAAAAAAGGTAAAGAGTTTTGGTTGCCAGTACTGTATACTTCAATATCAATAATTGTAGCCTTCGGAATTGGCTCATTAATATCGACATTATTTCCAAATATTAATGATGTCATGGGGATTTTTAAAGTAGTTAATGTGCCAACACTTTTAGCATTTGCATTAACAACAATTGTACTTTCACCAATAGCTGAAGAGGCTTTTTATAGAAAAGGAATATTAAACTTTGATAATAATATTTCATTGTTGATTACAACCGTCATCGGAACTTTACTATATGCAAGTGAACATTCATTGAAACCATTAGGTTTTCTTATCGCCATTATTTGGTCAGTACCATTTACAATATCATATGTAAAAACAAGAAATATATATATATCCATAACAGCACATTTTATATGTAATCTTGCATTTAATGGCATGACTGTTATTATAATAGCAATGAAATTTTTAGAAATGTAATTTACATTATAAGCCGTAGTGTTCTTATTATATGTAGTAATTATTATAATTTGCGAAGGGATAACTTTGTTTATGATATATCAGTAGAAAATGTAAATTAATGATAAAGATGCCTTTTATTTATTAGAAGGAGGAGATTAAATTGTTAAGAAGATTTTCCGCAATTTTATTTCTACTAATTATAATTTTTGCCTTCAATGTTGGATGTAGTAACCAAAATAGTAATAACAATACTTTGCCTATGCCTAGCTCTAATTTAGACTCAGATGAGAATTACGTTATTGAGATTAACGACAACAAGGTGATAAGCGTTATAAATAAATGGCATAAAGACCTATACAACAATGATTTTGAGCTTATGCCGTTTGTTGTTGTAGCAAATATGCTAGAACCAAGTTTAAGAAATGATATACAAAAGATAGGTTTGAAGGATGTTGATGAAAGCTCTTTAAATATATTAAGTAGATGGGCAAGGAAAGATTTTGCTCATACTCAATCTTTAAAAAAGTTTCAAAATATGCCAGGTAAAGAACCGTGGGGTGAAATATATTTTAACCCAGTGTATAAAAAGTTGTTATATAGTGATATGAAGGCTATGAGTGTTTACTCTAATAAGATTACGGGAGAATGTACCTCATTAGCAAACCTTTTTTTAGGTGTCCTTAGGATATTAGGCCTGGAAGCGGAAAATATATTAAACATAAGAACCGATGGGCATACGTTTGGTTTATTTAAAGTAGAAGAAAGTTTGTATATTATAAATAATAATGATATTTTACCAGTAAATAATGATATCGAGAATTGGCTTAAAGAAAGAACCTATTATGGTTTTTATAATGATAGATATTATTACTCTGGAGAATTCACAATAACAGATAACTTCTTTAAATCTAAAGATTCTCTGCTTAAAAGAATAGAGAATATAACTCTAGAGAAGCCTGGCATGTACTCATATATAGAACAATTAGAACTAGAAAACAGGGATGTTTTATTCAAAGAGACATTTCAATCTAATAATGATTTTAGTACATTAATTGCCTACACATATCAAAGTTTGGAAGTACCAAATCCATCATTATATATCAGAGCTTCAACCATGACCCCAAAGGTTATAGAATTATCCAGAGAGCTGACTACAATTCCTATGATTTTACAGTGGATAAGTGAGAATACAATTTTGGAATCAATATATTCGGAGGAAGAAAATCGAATTATGACAGGAGATCAGGTTGTTGTATATAAAAAGGGAGGGCCAAGGGATCGGGCTATGCTTTTTGCTAGCATTTTAGTTTTACAAGGTCATAATCCTACCATAAATATAGCAAAAGAAAATGCTTATGTCGAGAATAGTGGCCTGATTTATGATATGAAACAGTGTCAAACAGTTTCATTACCAGAAGAAGAGATTATTATTAGCATTAAATAATATTATATTATTAGTTGTGATTGAAATTGTTATCAACCAAATTGTAGAGCTATATTTAACGAAGTTAGTGGTGGAATTATATATAGTATAATGTTTATTTATATATTGGGAAAAGTTACAACAAAGATGAAAATATCAACTATGAATTTATAAATTTAGGCTTAAATATTATAAATAATGTGGGGGAGACGCATGGTGACAAAAGTAAATGATAATAAATGTGAATTGATACAAAACTTAGATAAGTTGCACACAACCGAGTTGGGAGCTGGACGAATTAAAAAGAATCTTTCTTTAGATGTGGATGATGTAGTAAAATGGTGTAGTGATAAAATGCTAAATTCTAATGCTACAATAGCTAGAAGGGGTAAAAACTGGTATATAGACATAGATAATTGTGAAATAACAGTTAATGCATATAGTTATACCATTATTACTGCTCATAATATAAAAAAATAGATGGAATTCTCATAAAAGATTAAACAAATAAATTTCAATTTGTAGAGTGCTCCACCATGGCACGAGATGTTTAAAACAGGGAGGGAAAGAACCCTGCCAATATGTAGTGAAATTATAGGTAAATTTATAAAAAGTTATTAGTTAAAATAAATTTAAGGGATGTTAGAATATGAAAGTTGCATTTTTAGATAGAGATGGAACGATAAATAAGGATTACCAAGATGATGACTGGAGAAATATTTATAAACCTGAATTTCTTGAGGGTTCGTTAGAAGCATTAAAAATCATAAGAAAAAAAGGTTTCCAAATTATAATTATTACAAATCAATACCTAATAAATGATGGAATCATCACATTATCACAATATAGGATGTTTACTAAAAAAATTCTTCAAATTGTAAATGGACATGGTGTAGAAATATTGGATATTTTTTATTGCCCACATTCGATAAAAGAAAATTGTAATTGCTCAAAGCCTAAAACAGGACTTATTGATAAGGCCCTAAAAAAGTACCCAGATATCGAATTAGATAAGTCATTTATAGTAGGAGATTCTCTTTCAGACGTAGAACTTGGTAATAAAATTGGAATTAGAACATTTGGGATTAATGTAAGCTCGGAGTTGTTAGACTATATTCCAGTAAGGTCTCTTTTAGATGCTGCTAAATATTTATAGTATTAGATAGTCTGGTCCCAATGATTTAGATATAATGTACATAAGTAGATTATGTGAAATCTTGATTAATTATAAAAAGTAGAAAAGGGCATGGACAAGAAACAGCTTGTAATCAAATTTTGGGGAGATGTTGCTGCTCAGAACGCACAAAATTTAGAATCATATTTTTTACCCAATGCTATAATCAATTGGCATAATACAAATGAATGCTTTTCTGTTGAAGAATATATTAGAGCGAATTGTGAATATCCTGGTGAGTGGTGTGGAAACGTTGAACGAGTTGAAATGATTGATGATTTAGTGATTTCTATAGCAAGAGTTTGGCTTGAAGACAATAGTAATTCATTTCATGCAGTTTCATTCTTTAAATTTCAAGATGATAAAATTTTATACCTTGATGAGTATTGGGGTGACGATGGAATAGCACCACAGTGGAGATTGGATAAAAAAATTGGGAAGCCAATAAAATGAATATTATCATTAGCGGTTCATGTGATGCACATGTAGATAAATGTTCAGCAAAGATTATTTATATTTGGGAAGGTGTAAGGGAATGAAACGGAAATATAAAACGATTATCAAAGTGGTCGTGGTTCTAGTTATTGGGTTTTGGGTGCTTTCTATAATTCCATTTAACCAAAATATAAAGCAAGAAATATCTGCAAATATATACGAGAATGGAGCTTTGATTGGGAAAACAACTGTTTTTATAGATGGAGAAAAAAGTAACTATCTCTTTCGTGATGACGATTCATTTAATGGAAAATTTCACATCCTATCATATGAAAAAACAGGTAGAGACAGTATGTCTGCACACATCGAGTGGGACAATGATAAACATATACAAAGGTTACTTTACTATCAAAATGCAACTTACCCATCTATGGATATAATTTCCACGCTTATTATCAATGAAAAAATGACACAGTTTGCATTAATGTTTACAGATGGTACTGTCATTGCAACATCTGATGAAATATATAAACTTTACACACAACATATTTCTTATGATCCTGATACAGAGTCTACATCTATTAAAGCTGTAAATAAAATTCCCAAAATATAAATAGAACAAGTGGCCAGTGCTACTCATTATGAGAATTAACTTAGAAGCATATATCGAATTATTAATATCTTACGCGACCGACTAACAGTAGCAAATGTGAAAAATGGTTACTTAGCATAACACCTAGATTTCTACTAGCTAAGAAGCATAAGATGGATTAAGTTATTATAACATGCTCACCAGAAAATATCGCATACAGTGGTACTGAACTAATTGGTATTATCGATGTTCCATCATGGCATAAGATGTTTAAAATGGGGAGGAAAAAAACCTGTCAATATGTAGTGAAATTATAGGTAAATATATATAGGTATTAGATAAAATAATTTTAAGGAATGTGAGAAAATAGTAGGGAACAGCCCCTGTGGGCAGCTTAATAAATGAATAAGGGGGAAAAGTTAATATGTTATCAGATAATATTATCAGTGAAAGATTAATGCTTCGTGATGTGGTAGAAAGAGATGCTGAAGATGTTTGGGAAATATGGAGTAATAAAGAAAATGAAAGATATATGAGTGATCCTGTTGAATCTTTAGAAGAGGTTATTTCTATATGCAATTATAAAGATAGAGGCGGATATTTAGTAGTAGCAACTTTAAAAGATACTGGTGAAGTTATTGGAACTTGTTGTTTCGGTCCTACAAATAAAAAAGATGAGTGGGGATTTGGCTATTCTATTAAGCAAGAACACTGGGGGAAAGGTTATGCTACCGAGATAGTAAAAGCAGTTATTGAGTTTGGATATAGTATGGGAATTAAAGAATTTATTTCAGGTTGTGCCATAGAAAATACTGCTTCAGGAAGGGTTTTAGAAAAATGTGGAATGCATAAAGATTATGTAAGTAGCTTCAGGCAACCTAAGATGAATATAGTTTATGAGGAACAAGTTTATAAATTACATTTAGATTAATAATAAGGGTTTCATAAAAGATAGGGATATTCAAATTTATAACCAATATTATGAGGGAAATACTTAATTCACTTAATGAACGTTCTTTGATTTGTACGTCGTAGTGGTAAAATTAAGTGCAATATTGAAATTAGAAAAAAGAGAATAAGAGGTGATAATAAATGGTAATGGAAGCAGAAACATTATCATTGATGTCTTGGGGGTTTTATGTGGTCGGAGGATTCAGCCTATTAGTAATAATTAAATTATGGATGAGTAACAAGGACAAATCTTTTATATGGTTTATAGCACAGTTAATTTTCTTGTGGCTTAGTTTCTTAAAGTTTACGCACTCAATAAGAATGAAACCAGAAATTCCCCAAACTATGCTCTCGGAAGAGAACTCTTTAGCTCTTGGGATTTCTGGAATTCTATGGGCTGTTAGTATGTTTTGTATGCTTAAAGGAATTTGGAATTTGGGTAGAAAAAATAAAGATTAAGACACCTTCTATTAGAATAAATTTTTATAAATTCAGATGCTTAATATTTGTTTCATATCATTATTATAAGATGTCGTGTTATATACTTAAATAAAATTATACTTGCAATGTATCCCTCAGGCAATTTTTATCTATATTTTGCTATGGAAATAGAAAAGATGGGATATTAATAAAAGGTTTAAGTATTGAAGTTAATTTAGTACAAGTTTTAAGTTATAAATGGTGAAAGGTGTCACTAAAAATGCTCCTTGAGCAGATAAAAGGGGCAGACCAGTCATGTAGATATCACTATTTCCATACTTCTTGAAATCTGTCCTCTATTGTTTTTTTAAGCAGCTTTTTGATAGAAACATACATAAGAAATTTGAAAATATGCTTCTACTTATACTAATAGTAAGCAGCTATAATATTAACAGAAGTCTGGACCATTAACGTTAATAATATTTTTCATGAATTAGATAAAAAACTGTTAATGGCAGAATTGTATATAGTAAAATAAAGAATTTTGATACTTTTACAAAATCCGATATTATAGAAAAAAACTATTATGAGAAAATTCGGTAAAGTAAACAGCATTTTTTGTCGGTACATTTATAATGAACTTAATATCGAGGGAGGATGATTTTATGAATAGTATAGAAATAATAAAACAAATAGACAAAGAAATAAATATTTTATATATTTGTATAATTCAAGTGATTATTAATTTAATAATCACTATTGTTATAAAGAAAAAAATCTTTACGGATGGGAATTATATAAATAAGATTTTACTAAGATCAATATGGATGTTTAGTACATTACCATTAATTTTGTATACGTATCCAGTTTATAAACAGAATTTTTTAGCGCCTTTGTCATTTATCATATTAACTTTTGGAGTTATTGGGTACAATGTATATCAATTTACAAAAATAGATAAAAAATATGGTCTTTTAAGTTTTATGTTATCGCTCAATTTTTTACTGGTTGGTTTTTTTATATTAATTATATTAAATTTTTAAAGATATAGAGTATTTGCTTTTTTAAAAAGAATGATATATACAGATAAATCTTTTTGGGTATATCCAAGATTATTTCTTATCTCAACAAACTTTTTCCCAAACAAATCTAGATTATAGTACAAAATATACACCCCCATAACCCCGATTTGAATCTGGTTGTATTTAGCACACCAAAAACAGAACAACAATACGATTATTAGATTATAAAATAGTTTAAGTATTTGTATATAATTATCTTAACTGTGCTAATCACCTCCTTCATGACATTTTGGAGGTGATACTTCTATTTTTAACAGCAGATATGATAAACTCACCTTTAAGGTGGTGATACAGCTTGAATAAAAAAACAATAGGATTAATTCGGCTTGGAGTATTGGTATTGATTGTGATTGCAATTCTTATTCCAAAGGGCAATAGTGAAAATAGTTTATCAAATAGAGACAATGAATATGAAGTAAATAATCTCGGAATAGAGGAAAATGTTGATGAAAATATTGACCCTAAATCAGATTTCCCCATATGGAGAAGATGGCTTGGAAATTGAAGAAAACACGGAACTTGGTTTTGCCACAGGCTATACTAGAAACTATTTTAGAGTTGCTTTTACAAATACAGGAAATAATCAAGTTTCAATTTGGATAACCTCTCCTACTAACCCAGATCAGTATTATAAGCTAGAGATACCAGCATATAGTTCTAAAGATATCTACTTTGGTGGAGTTGCACCAAATGCTTATCTCTTGGATATAACAGGGGATCGTGGTGGAGAATGTAAGGGCTTATTAAATGTGGAGAACAGGAATGTCCCATTTAAATAAATGATTTTAAAAAGAAATTAAGAGTAGAATTTTTCTATTCGTTATAAAAAAATAGTGAAGGTAGCTATATCTAGCTACCTTCACTATAATTTTCACGTCCTTAAATTCTTAGAGGTACAGAAGTTACTAGTCTTTTTTAAACTTCCTAGGATTTAATTTTTTAGGCATTTCTCTCCTGGGCATTATTTTATCCACTTCTTCTTGGAATTGTTCTTCTGTTATCTCCCCATTTAATAATTTCTTCTTTAATTCCTGAAGTTTTGACTTTGTTTCTTCAGGTAATTCATTGAAGGAGCCTTTATCGTCTAAATGTGGTTTTTCGGGAAATAGCTTTTTCATTTCCTCATCATATTGTTCTTTATCGATTTCACCTTTTCTTAATTTCTCCTTCAATTCTTTAATCTTTATCTTAATTTCTTCAGGTATTTCTTTTCTATCACAATGTCCTTTTTCTTCATGAAGAATTTTATTTCCTAATCTGTCACTTGCTAATATTTCCAAATCATCATTTGCAAAGGAAATAGCTGGTATTGCTAAAACTAAAGAAAGTGCTAATAAAATGACTCTCTTTTTTAATTTCACATAACCACTCCCTTCTGATTTTTTGTACCTCCTTTTTTAGTATGTGAAAAAAACTAATTAAAAACTATTGTATTAAAAGGTAAATTAACAAAAGATTATTAATTAACTTTATTTAATACAATAAAAATCTTTCTATAACAAATAGGAAAGTTCTACCATTTTTTCGTATTAATATGAACTTTCCGTAAATGAGTTTCAAAGAAAGCTTCATTAATTAATAACTCTTCAATAGAAGCCTTTTTTATAACGAATAGGAAAGTTCTACTTTTAATTTCCTTTTATATTATCGAACTTTCCGTCAATGAGTTTCAAAAAAGGCTTCATTAATATAATTAACGCTTCTTTAGAAGCCTTTTTTATAACGAATAGGAAAGTCCTACAATTCTAATAATTTAATTTATGGGACTTTCCGTAAATGAGTTTCAAAAAAGGCTTCCTTAAATGTTTTAATACTTCAATAGAAGCCTTTTTTATTATATAATTTGTATAAAAGGGATAAATTATTTAGATAAGGTGGGAAAAATTTGATTAGTAACTTAAACAATTCCAAGAAGAGTAGATTTAAAATTATTGTAGCAATGTTAATTTGGGGAACATTAGGAATATTTGTAAAGGAAATAAAATTATCTTCTATAGAGATAGCTTTTTATAGATCAATAATTGGTTGCATTTTCATTATATTTTTAAGTTTATTTAAAGGGGAGAAACAAAATCTAGGAAATATTAAGGAAAATATAAAAATATTAATTTTTTCTGGCATAAGCTTGGGTTTAGGATGGGTTCTTTTATTTCAAGGATATAAAAATACTACCATTGCCAATTCAACTTTATCATATTATGTTGCACCGATTTTTATAGCTATACTATCATCTATAATTTTCAAAGAAAAAGCAACTCTTAAGAAAACATTGTGTATTTTAGGAGCAATGATTGGTCTTATTTTGATAGTAAATACCAAGGACACTAATTCAACGGATTATAATCATATGGTTGGAATTATGTATTCAGTATGTGCTGCTGTATTTTATGCCATAGTTGTTATCTTAAATAAATTTATTAAAAATTTACCTAGCACTATAGTAACAATAATTCAATTGTTTTTTTCTGCCCTTGTTTTGCTACCAATGGTCTATTTTAATACTAAATTTAACTTAAGCAATCTAGATATTAAATCTCTAATCTTACTTATTATAGTTGGTATTTTACATACAGGATTAGCTTATTTATTGTATTTCACTGCCATTAAGGATGTGGAAGGTCAAAGTATTGCAATCTTAAGTTATATAGATCCAATATTTGCAGTTATATTGTCAGGTTTATTATTAAATGAAAAATTGACTTTAATTCAAATGTTAGGTGGAATTCTTATTTTAGGGTCAGCCTTTATAAGTGAATATGGGAAGAAAGCTTCAAATAAAAATTAAAGGATGATTAGTCTTGTTAGACTTAATTTTACTAGGAAGTGGTGGCGGTATGCCTATGCCCAATAGACATCTTTCATCACTTTTAATAAGTTATCGAGGAAGAAAAATATTAATGGATTGTGGTGAAGGTACTCAGGTAGCCATGAGGAAGATGAATACTGGGTTTAAGGCAATAGATATAATTTGCATTACCCATTTTCATGGGGATCATATATTAGGGCTTCCCGGTTTATTAGCTACTATTGGGAATAGCGAGAGGCTAGAACCTATTACTATTGTAGGTCCAATAGGTTTAGAATCTGTGCTAAGGGGGTTACTAGTGACAACTTATTTACCATATGATTTATATTTAATAGAAAATCCTCAGACAACATTAGATATTGTCCTAGAATCAAAAAAATTAAAATTAAACAAATCTGGAAACATAAAAAATGATATAGCTATAAATACGCTGGGGCTTGAACATTCATCTCCATGTTTAGGATATAATTTCTATTTTTCAAGACTACCTAAATTTATCGTTGAAAAGGCAATAACAAATAACGTGCCAAAGGAAATATGGAAGAGACTTCAACAGGGTGAAAATGTATTTTATGAAGGCTATGAATATGAACCAAATATGGTTTTAGGGGAAGAAAGAAAGGGTATTAAAATGTCATATATAACAGATACTAGACCTATAGGTTCAATAATAGAATTTATTAAGGATAGTAATTTATTTATATGCGAGGGTACCTACGGAAGTGATGAGGATATGGATAAAGCTCAGAAAAATTTACATATGACCTTTTCTGAAGCTGCAAGATTGGCATCAAATGGGGATGTTAAAGAATTATTGTTAACACATTTTAGTACATCGATGGAAAATCCAGATGAATATAAACAAGAGGCATTAAAAATCTTTGAAAATACTACAATTGGCTTTGATGGATATACAAAGATCATCACATATGAATAGTTACCAATTTACTACAGTAATCCTATATCAAGACGTCTTGAGGAAAAAGATAAAAAATGCTAATATTTATCTGTAATAAATTAATTTACCTTATTATATAAAAGGAGGATGATGTATTTATGAGTAGTAATCAATCTTCAAGTGGCATCAAGGCATTTAAGTTTATCTTTTATGCACTATTAGGTATTTTTATGTTCTTTGTACCTATTAAGGTAGGGGGGAAGAGTTCAATTCCTATCGACCACATTGTAAATTATATCAAAACGATACCACATTTTGGACCTGTTTACGCAGGAATCGTTGTTACGATAGGAGGAATCTTACCATTTATAAACAAGTCATGGAATAAGGATAGGGTAACTACAATATTTTCACTTTTGAAATTATTAGGTATTCCTTTTATATTTATGGCTATTTTCAACGTAGGACCTGCGGCATTATTGGCTCCAGACGTAATTCCATTTGTTTATAATAAGGTTGTTATTCCGGTAACAACTATTGTACCCGTAGGTTCTGTTTTCTTAGCATTTTTAGTAAATTACGGATTAATGGAATTTATCGGTGTATTTGCACAACCTATTATGAAACCAATTTGGAAGACTCCAGGTAGATCCGCAGTAGATGCTGTTGCATCATTCGTTGGTAGTTATTCATTAGCACTGCTTATTACCAACAGGGTATATAAAGAAGGTAAATATACTGGAAAAGAAGCGGCTATTATTGCTACAGGATTCTCAACGGTTTCCGCTACATTTATGATTATAGTTGCTAATACATTAGGTATTATGGAACATTGGTTATTATATTTCTGGTTAACATTTATTATTACATTTATTGTAACTGCAATAACTGCAAGAATTTATCCTTTAAGCAAAAAACCAGATGCTTATTATAATGACCAAGAAGGAGACGTTGAAAAGGTTGTTACAAAGGACAGAGCAAAAACTGCTTGGGCAGAAGGAATGGCAGCATTTGATAAAGCTCCTACACTTGTTGAAAGTGTTGTAGCAAATATCAAGGATGGTGTAGCATTGGCTATTGGAATAGGACCTACATTAATGTCAGTAGGTGTATTGGGATTAGTAATAGCAACCTACACACCAGTATTCGATATATTGGGATATATATTCTATCCATTTACATTACTATTAAGAGTACCAGAGCCTTTACTAGCTGCAAAAGCAAGTGCATTAAGTATTGCTGAAATGTTCTTGCCTGCATTGCTTGTAACTGAAGCTCCAATGATTACTAAATTCTTAATAGCTATAGTAAGTGTTTCAGAGATACTATTCTTCTCAGCTTCAATACCATGTATGATGGCTACAGAAATACCATTAACATTTAAAGACTATTTAATTATATGGGTAGAAAGAGTAGTATTAACAATTTTATTAGCAGTTCCAGTGTTATATTTGATATTTTAACTATTGAAAAGGTAAGCCTTGGGCTTACCTTTTTAAATCATCTAATATCATTCTATAATAAAATATTTAATCTAGGGTAAATATAATTATTAAAAGAAAGGAGGTTTCACCTTGATTAAAAAAAATAATTTACTGATACTTACATTAATTATTTTATCTATTATTCTATCAAGTTGTACTTTAAAAAATAATAGTAAAAATTATGATAAAATTACAGAATTAGAAAAGGATATCAAAGAAAAAGATGAGAAGATTTCTGAACTTGAAAAGAGAATAAAAGAACTTGAATCTGGCAATAAGGGTAAGACATCTTCTAGTGAAAAGGAAACATATACAAGGGTGCTTGATACGTTATTATTGATTAAAAACAAAGATATGGAGGGATTATCATCAATTGTTCATCCAACAAAGGGATTAAGATTTACTCCATATGATTTTATCGATTTAGAAAAAGATAAGGTTTTTAAACCAGATGAGGTAGCAAAGCTAAACGAGAATAAAGAAGTATACAACTGGGGTATCTATGATGGCAAAGGAGATCCCATTGAATTAAATTTCAATGATTATTATAAAAGATTTGTATATGATTATGATTTTGCAAAACCTCATATCATTGGGATTAACAATATTATAGGTAAAGGAAATACAATAAATAACATAAAAGAAGCTTATCCCAATGGACAATTTGTTGAATTTCATATAACAGGATTAGAACCTAAATACGAAGGAATAGACTGGAGAAGTTTGAAATTGGTTTTTGAGGATGTAAATGGAACATTATATTTAGTAGGCATAATCCATAGTGAATGGACGATATGAGAAGGTAGATTGATTTTCTACCTTCTTTTTTGATAGTATACAATAAAGTGTCAATTAAATAACAATAACTATTAGCAATTTAATTCGATAAGCTTAAACTAAATTTGGTTGTTAAGAATATAACATATAATATATTGACAATTTCCTTAAACTTGCTAAAATATTGGTTATATAAATTATTAAAAGATTAACATCCTAAAGGATGGATGATTATTTTGAGGGTGGAAATTTTTTTTATCAATAAACGTTAAATAAATAACAAACAATAAGGAGGTTTTTTATGTTAGCTTTTGAGATGAAGGACAAAATTGATGAAATTATTGAGAAGTATGGGCAAAAACAGTCAGCAATTATAACTATTCTTCAAGAGGTTCAAAAAATTATAGGGTATCTATCAGAGGAAGCACTAGAGTATATAGCAAACGTTATTGATACCAGTCCTTCCAAGATTTTTGGTATAGCAACATTTTATGAAAATTTTTCTTTAGAGCCTAAAGGAAAACATATTATTAAAATATGTGACGGAACAGCATGCCATATAAGAAAGTCGATCCCTATATTAAATGCATTAAGAGAAGAATTATCCTTAAATGAAAATAAAAATACTACTGATGATTTATTATTTACTATTGAACTTGTTTCCTGTTTAGGCGCCTGTAGTTTAGCTCCCGCATTAAATATTGATGGTCGAGTTTATGGAAAGATGACTCCCAAAATGACAATAGAATTAATAAATCAAATTAAGGAGGATAATTCAATTGAGAATCAATAGCATAAATGACTTTAAAAAAGCTAAGGAAATATTTAAAAAATCTCTTGATAAACAAAATAAGAAAATTATAGTTTGTGGAGGTACTGGTTGCGTAGCTGGCGGTTCTTTGGAGATATATGAAAAATTAAAAAGCTTAATAAATGAAATTGGAATATCAGCAGATATTGACTTACATAAAGAAGAAATTGGTTTTAAAAAGAGTGGTTGTCCTGGACTTTGTGAAGCAGGTCCATTAGTTAGGATAGAGCCTGATAATTGGCTTTATACTAAGGTTAGTTTAGAAGACTGTGAAGAAATAGTTAGAGAAAGTATAATCAACAATAGAGCTGTTGAAAGACTAATGTATAAAAGGGATAACAATGTCTATCACTGTTATGAAGAAATACCATTTTATAAAAATCAAACTAGATTGGTTCTTGAGGATTGCGGGCGTATAGATGCAGAATCTATTGAGGAATATATAATAGCTGGCGGATATCAAGCGTTAGCAAAAGCAATTGATGAAATGAGTCCAAAGGATGTTTGTGAAGAAATAATAGAATCAAAGCTTCGTGGAAGAGGCGGTGGGGGGTATCCCACAGGCAAAAAGTGGTCACAAGTATTATCCTTTGAAAGTGATACAAAGTACGTTATATGCAATGGTGATGAGGGAGACCCAGGAGCTTTTATGGACATGTGCATTATGGAAGGACTTCCCCATAGTATAATTGAAGGTATGATAATTGCGGCTTATGCAACAGGCGCAACAGAAGGTTATATTTACGTACGGGCTGAATACCCATTGGCTGTAAAAAGGCTAACTATAGCAATAAATCAAGCAAGAGAATATGGACTATTAGGAAATAATATTTTAGGTACAAACTTATCCTTTGATATCCACATTAATCAAGGGGCAGGAGCTTTTGTCTGCGGAGAAGGTAGCGCCTTGATAGCTTCCATAGAAGGAGAAAGGGGAATGCCTAGGGTAAGGGCTAAGAGGACTGTAGAAGAAGGCTTATGGAGAAAGCCAACAGTTTTAAATAATGTTGAGACATATGCAAATATAAGATATATCATTATGAATGGTGCAGAGTGGTATAAATCTTATGGGACTAAGAAGAGCCCGGGTACAAAAGCATTTTCTTTAACTGGCAATGTAAATACTACTGGTATCATTGAGGTGCCTATGGGCTCAACCCTTAGAGAGATAATTTTTGATATCGGTGGAGGAATAATGAATGGGAAAAAGTTTAAGGCAGTGCAAATAGGAGGACCATCTGGGGGATGTTTGACGGAACAACACTTAGATATGCCCCTTGATTTTGACTCATTATCAAATGTTGGAGCTATGATAGGTTCTGGTGGTATGGTTGTTATGGATGAAGATACCTGTATAGTAGAAGTAGCTAGATTTTTTATGAATTTTACCCAAAATGAATCCTGTGGTAAGTGTGTACCATGTAGAGAGGGAACAAAAAGAATGCTTGGGATATTAGAGAAAATTGTTGAGGGAAAAGGTTCAATAGAAGATTTAGACTTGCTAGAGGAATTAGCAGATACTATAACGAATTCATCTCTTTGTGGTTTAGGAAAAACTGCAGCTAATCCGGTTATAAGTTCTTTGAAATATTTTAGAGATGAGTATTTGGCTCATGTTGTAGATAAAACATGTCCTACGAAGACTTGTCAAGGCCTTAAGAAAATAGAAATTGATTCTGAGCTTTGTAAAGGTTGTGGTAAATGTAGAAAGGTCTGCCCTGTAAATGCAATACTAGGTAAAATTAAAGAAAAGCATATAATTGATTCTAATTTATGTATAAAATGTGGTGCATGTTTAGTAAGTTGTACATTTGACGCAATAAAGGAGGCTTAGAATATGAAAGGTTCCATGATTATAGATGGTAAAAAAATTGAATTCGATAATGAAAAAAATGTTTTGGAGGTAGTAAGAAAAGCAGGTATTAACTTACCTACATTTTGTTACCATTCAGAATTAAGTATCTATGGTGCATGCAGAATGTGTTTAGTTGAAGATAATAAAGGAAAAACTTTTGCTTCTTGTTCTCAATTACCTGAGGATGGAATGGAAATCTTTACGAATACTAAGAGAGTACAAAAATATAGAAGAACTATATTGGAATTATTATTAGCAAATCATGATAGAGATTGTACTACTTGCGAAAGAACCTCACAGTGTGAGCTTCAAGAACTGGCAATTCGTTTTGGAATAAAAAACATAAGATTTAATGGAAGCAGAAAAGAATTGCCAATAGATAAAAGTAGCTTAAGTATAATAAGAAATCCAAATAAATGTATTTTATGTGGTGACTGTGTAAGGGTGTGTGAAGAGGTTCAAGGGGTAGGGGCTTTAAGTTTTGCATATAGGGGTTCAAAGATACAAATTACTCCTGCTTTCCAAAAAGATATTGCTGATGTTGATTGCGTCAATTGTGGTCAATGTAGAATGGTATGTCCTACAGGCGCTATTATTATAAAAAATGAAAATCATAGGGTATGGGATGTATTACATGATAAATCAAAACGTTTGATTGCTCAAATAGCTCCAGCCGTGAGAGTAGCTTTAGGAGAAGAATTTGGTTTGAAACCAGGTGAAATTACAATAGGAAGAATAGTTTCTGCACTGAAAAATCTTGGAGTAGATGAAGTCTATGATACATCCTTTGCTGCAGATATGACTGTTATTGAGGAAAGCAAAGAATTCATTGAAAAACTTAATAAAGCGGAAGAATTGCCATTATTCACATCTTGTTGTCCAGGATGGGTCAAATTTGCTGAAAACAAGTTTCCAGATTTGGTAGGCAATATTTCCACATGTAAATCTCCACAGCAAATGTTTGGAGCTGTTATAAAAGAGTATTTTAAGAACAAGGATATGGAGGAAGGAAAAGAAACTATAGTATTATCAGTAATGCCTTGTACTGCGAAAAAGGCTGAAGCAGCAAGAAATGAATTTGAGCATGATGGTGTTAAGGATGTAGATATTGTAATAACAACTCAAGAACTAGCTTTGCTCATTAAAGAGGCTGGAATAATATTTGATGAATTAGAAGAAGAATCCTTTGATATGCCCTTTGGACTTGCTAGTGGATCTGGAGTAATATTTGGTTCCACTGGTGGAGTAACAGAAGCAGTATTGACAAGATTATTGAAGAAAACCCCAAATCATACTGTTAAAGATGTATTATTCAAGGATGTAAGGGGATTGGAAAATATAAAAGAGGCTGTATTTAACGTCGATGGAGTAGAAGTGAAACTAGCAGTGGTACATGGTCTGAAAAATGCTGCTGAATTGATTAAACAAATTAAATCAGGAGAAAAGAATTATCATTTTGTAGAAGTCATGGCATGTCCGGGAGGCTGTGTATCCGGAGGCGGTCAACCTATTACCAAAAAAACGGAATTATCCAGTGATAGGGCTAAGGGTTTATACAAACTCGATAGGAAATCACATATCAAGAGTTCAGAGGAAAATCCATTAGTTACATCCTTGTTTGAAGGAATGTTAAAGGATAGACATGATTTATTACATGTTCATAAAAAGTAGTAATTAATATTTCAACAAGGGGATATTTCAAAAAATATCCCCTTAGTAGAATTAAAGAGGTATTTATATGAATATTATAAAAATAATAGATAAGCTTTATCTTACTAACAATTTGAAATATGAAGAACTAGTATTTATTCTTAATAATATTGGTGAAAATGAGAGGGAATATTTAATTCAAAAAGCTCATGAAACTAGATTAAACTCCTATGGTAATAAAGTGTTTTTCAGAGGACTTATTGAGTTTTCAAATTATTGTAAAAAATCTTGTAAATATTGTGGTATTAATGCTACTAATAAAAATATAGAAAGATATAGGCTAAGTTTGGAAGACATACTTCTAACTTGTGACGAAGGTTATAAATTGGGTTATAGAACATTTGTATTACAAAGTGGTGAAGATGATTTTTATACAGATGATATGCTGATTACTTTAATTACTGCTATTAAAGAAAAATATACAGATGTTGCTATCACCCTTTCAATTGGTGAAAAATCCTATGAATCTTATGAAAAATATTTTAAAGCTGGAGCAGATAGGTACCTACTTAGACACGAAACAGCTAGTAAGGATTTGTTCAATAAAATACATAGAAATACAAATTTTGAAAATAGAATAAAGTGTTTATGGAATCTGAAAAAAATAGGCTATCAGGTAGGTTCGGGTTTTATGGTTGGGATACCATCTCAAAGTAAGGAAGATTTAGCAGATGACATCTTATTTATAAAGAAACTAGAGCCTGAAATGGTGGGGATAGGACCTTTCATTCCCCATAGAGATACTATTTATAAATATGAAGTAGGTGGAACCCTTGAGGATACAATTACAATGATTGCATTGACAAGGTTATTTTTGCCTCATTCTTTATTACCTGCTACAACTGCCCTTGGAACAATAAACCCGTTAGGGAGAGAGAAAGGTTTGAAAGCTGGAGCCAATGTAGTAATGCCAAATTTATCACCAACGAATGTAAGAGAAAAATATTCGTTATATGATGGAAAGATATGTACTGGTGAGGAAGCTGCTGAGTGTAGGAACTGTATAGAGAAAAGAATAGTAGCATCAGGATTTACTGTTGATTTTTCTAGAGGAGATCATAAAAATTAGGGGGAAAAACAGTGATAGACCATAATTATATATACAATTTATTAGAAGAAGCTAAAAACGTATCAACAAGAGATATTAAAGAGGTTTTAGATAAAGCTAAAGATAATATAAAATTAACACATAGGGATATTGCAATACTCCTTCAGGCAAATGAAGAGAACGATTTAAAAGAAATATTTAAACTATCAGGAGAAATAAAAAAGAAAATATATGGAAATAGGATTGTAATCTTTGCCCCTCTTTATTTAAGTGATTATTGTGTTAATAAATGTATTTACTGTGGATACAACTGTAATAATGATTTTAAAAGAAAAAAATTAAATAGAGAGGAAATACAGGAAGAAGTAAAAATTCTTGAAAAGATGGGACATAAAAGATTGGCTTTAGAAGCAGGAGAAGATCCTGTAAATTGTGATATTGAATATATTTTAGATGCAATTAAAGCCATATATGAAACCTACAATGAAAATGGAAATATTCGAAGGGTAAATGTAAATATTGCAGCAACCACTGTGGAAAACTATAAAAAATTAAAATCTACTGGTATTGGAACCTATATATTATTTCAAGAAACTTATCATAAACCAACTTATGAAAGAATGCATTTAGGCGGTCCAAAGGCTAACTATAATTATCATTTAACTGCATTTGATAGAGCGATGGAGGCAGGGATAGATGATGTAGGCGGAGGGGTGCTATTTGGATTATATGATTATAAATTTGAAGTATTAGCCCTTATGCTTCATAATGAATATTTAGAGAAAAATTATGGAGTAGGTTTTCATACAATTTCAGTACCAAGGCTAAAAAAAGCTAATGGTATGGAATTAAGTCTATTCCCCCATTTAGTAACAGATGCTGAATTCAAAAAAATCGTAGCAATTATAAGAATAGCTGTTCCTTTTACTGGTATTATTCTATCTACAAGGGAAACTCACGAAATGAGAAAAGAAGTTATTGAATACGGGGTTTCTCAAATAAGTGCAGGTTCTTGTACTGGTGTAGGTGGATATAAAGAAAATGAAGAAGGAGAAAACACATCTCAATTTGAAGTATCTGATAATAGAAAGCCCTTTGAGGTGATTAAAGAACTTATTGCTGATAATCACATTCCATCCTACTGTACAGCTTGTTATAGAATGAAGAGGACAGGAGATAGATTTATGCAATTAGCAAAATCAGGGCAGATTCAGAATGTTTGTACTCCCAATGCTTTAATGACCTTAATGGAATATTCATTAGATTATGGAGATATTGAATTTCAGAGGATGGTAAATCAATTAGTTGATAGCGAAATAGCAAATATAGAAAGAGACGATATTAGAAAATTGTTAAGTGATAAAATTTGTAAAATTAAAAAAGGCGAGAGAGATCTTTACCTATAACGAATAGGAGAATTTTATGAATAGTACACCAAAAGGAATTAGAAAGCATATAGTTTTTTATGGCAAGAGAAATGCTGGAAAATCTTCTATAATGAATACCATAATAGGACAAGAAATATCATTAGTTTCTGAGATCAAGGGGACTACAACTGATCCTGTTTTAAAAGCTGCTGAACTTATACCTTTAGGTCCTGTAGTATTTATAGATACTGGAGGTATTGATGATGAAGGGGCATTGGGTGAATTAAGAGTAAAAAAAACCCTAGGTACACTTGAGAAAGCTGATTTAGCAGTTTATATAATGGAAATTGAGGATATTGATGAAGATTCATATTTGGAATTTGTTAAAGAATTTGAAAACAGAGAAATTCCATATATTACAGTTATAAATAAAATTGATAAAATATCTAAAGAAGATTTTTATGAAATAAAAGAAAGAGTAAAGGCAAGAAATTGGAAAAATGTTTTATATTTATCCATAAAAGATAAATCTTCAATTGAGAAATTAAAAAGTAAATTGATAGAAGCATTAGATGTAGATATAAAAGATGATACACTGATTGGAGATATAGTGCCTAAAGGCGGCACTATTGTACTAGTAGTGCCTATTGATGCAGAAGCACCTAAAGGAAGACTTATTTTACCCCAGGTACAACTTATTAGGGATGCATTGGACCATGGAATTAAGTCATACGTAGTTAGAGATACAGAACTAGCTGGTGCTATAGGGGATTTAAGAAATATAGATCTTGTAGTTACAGATTCGCAAATATTTAAAGAAGTTGGTAAAATATTACCAGAACATATTAATTTAACAAGTTTTTCTATTTTAATGGCAAGACAAAAAGGAGATTTAAAAGTCTTTATTAATGGAATTTCATCTATTGATAAATTAAAATATAAAGAATATCCAAGAGTATTAATTATGGAAAGCTGTTCACACAATACCTCTCATGATGATATTGGAAGGGTCAAGATTCCAAGATTATTAACAAAATACTTAAATAGGGATATAGATTTTAATTTTATGATGGGGGAAGACTTTCCAAAGGATTTAGAAACTTATGATTTAGTCATTCATTGCGGTTCTTGTATGCTAAACAAAAGAACTATGATAAATAGAATCAAAAAATGTGAAGAAAAAAATATACCTATTACAAATTATGGGATTTTATTGGCCTATTTATCAGGAATACTTGATAGGGCTGTGAAGGTATTTACATAGCCCTTTATTTAAATATACATCAACACATCTGCTTTAAATATATTATCTGTATAGCTATACTCAAGGAGTCCATTATATTTTTCAAGAGTGGACTTATCCTCCTCGTACTAAATTGTTATTTTCCTCTCAAATATTTAATACATGAAGCAATAAATAGTATGAGAGCTACAAACTCGAAGATGTTAAATATATATCCCGGAATCATCGTGTATTTTCCCCCTTACTCAAGATAAGTATAATAGCCATTCTCAGTTTACTACATACTATTCCCTTCTTTCTTTTACTTATTAAAGATTATACCAAAAATTTTCACTCTATTCACACAATTAATTCGACAAAAAACGTACCAAATAGTATGTTAGCAGTAGTAAAGTAGATGAATAAGGGTATAAAACTAATGATATAGGGAAGTAAGTTATAATTATAGTGATTTAATAGCTATAAAGCAGAATGAAGTTCTAAATGGGGGGGATTAATATAAAGCGAGAAGAGAAATATCTAATAATAAATAGGCTTTTAATAGCAATAACCAATGTTTTTGTGTTCTCATATTTATTTTTTAGAAATAGAATAAGCGACCAATTTAATTATAACTTTTATATGTTTCTAATTCTATTTATAATAATTTCATTCATTTTTTTAATATATTCTTTTATTAAAACAAAATCAATTATAGTAAAAGACCAATTATATTACTATATAATTTTAATGACTTGGTATTTTGCTTTGCTTATAATCTTCATTTTGTTGTATAAACCTATATTTTAATTATTAATATCCCTCAATTTATTTATTGTAGAAGGTTATTTCAGAGCATTAGAGGCAAATATTTTATAACTTGTAAGGTTCCTAACAAAGAAGATGACAACAAATAGGCTACATCAATAAAAGGTGTAGCCTATTTGACATTTACATTTAAGTTACAGATATAAAATAGATTAAAATCTATTCCAAACTGAAAGAATATAAATCCAAATAGAAATTATTCAGGCGAATTCTTTATGGAGAAATTCAAAAATATCTTAAACAGTAAAACTTTCATTATAGCAATTAGGGTAATAGGCTCATTGTACCTTATAGTGATTATAGTTAATACGGTATACGCTTATGGTGAATATATGTATAAAACATTCCTTGGATCTGGATTATGTGGTATTATAGCCTTGGGAATGACAGAGTATAAAGGAATAGGTAAGAAAGATATAAATATAGGCTATATAGACTTATTAAAGGAAAAGTCCATAGCTATTAGCCTGGCAACATATACAGGTACAAAAAATATTATAGATTCAAATACATTAGCAAATGCAAATGAACTTCTATTAAATGCTATGGAAAGAAACACACATAAGAAGACAGATGTGAAAAACATAGAAGTAAATTCTGTATCAGAAGAGGACAATAATATTATTATTATAACAAAGGTTGCAGAAGGCTCAGACCCTACAATAACACTATTCCATGAATTCACACTTATGATAGTCTATGTAGGTAATTGGGGACTGCCAGAGAAGCGAAAGGAATGATTTATATTTATGAATATTCAGTATCTAAATGTGATTTTACTTGTATTGATCTTTTTAATAAATCATAAGAAAAACTTACAAATAAAATTATTACATCTACTAATTGGAACCTTAATTATATGTTTCTTATTTATACTTATTTTTAAGGAATTTAACGTTCGTTATATATTTATGAGTATTGGAATTTATTGTGCACTTGATTTGATTTATTATTTATGGAATCAGTTGAGAAAAGCATCTAACGATGCGTAAGGTAGCTTTCCTTGAAACTCATTTATGGAAAGTTCATTATTATAAAAAGATGAAAAAGTAGAACATTCCTATTCGTTATAAAAAGAAATTAAAATCCTTCTCATTTTTTTATGCTATAATCTATAATAATACTTGTTATGTGAGGAAATTTAATGGATATAGTCAATATTGTAAAATGTAAAGATTATGATTATGATGAGGTAATAAATTCTGTTAAAAAGTGCCTGGGCAGTTTAGATGGAATCAAAAAAATTGAAAAAGGTAGCAGAGTATTAGTAAAAACAAATCTACTTAAGAAAAACAAACCAGAAGACGCGGTGACCACACACCCATATATAGTGGAGGGGGTAGTAAGATATCTTCAAGATTTGGGATGTAATGTTATAGTTGGGGATAGTCCAGGTGGTCCATTCAATAAGAGAATTCTTAAAGGAATATATGAGGCATCTGGTTTAATTGGCGTACAGGAAAGGACAAATTGCGAATTAAACTATGATGTAACCACAAAGGACGTTTATATTGACAATGCTAAATATTTAAAACAAATGAAAATAGTAAAAGCTTTTGATGATGTAGATTATGTTGTATCTTGTGCAAAGCTTAAGACCCATGGAATGATGACATATACAGGTGCAGTGAAAAACTTATTTGGGGTTATACCCGGAGTTACAAAAGCAGAATATCATTTTAAATTAAATGACCCGAATCATTTTGCCAATATGTTATTGGATATATGTGATTATATTAAACCTGTATTTTCTATAATTGATGCAATCGAATGTATGGAAGGAAATGGACCATCATCGGGTGATATTCGTAAAGTTGGACTTGTAATGGCATCGGAAAATCCATATTTATTGGATTATTGGGCAGTTAATATTGCAGGTATAGATTATAAATTGGTTCCCACTATCACCGAATCTTTTAAAAGGGGATTACTTAAAGAAAGTGAAATGGCTATAGATGTAGAATCATATAATGTACCTCCATTCAAATTGCCTAATTCTATAAATATAAATTTCATTGGAGGTAGAGTCCCTCAATTTATTGAGGAATTTATTAATAACTCTTTTAGACCAATACCAATAATACATGATGAAATATGTATATCATGTGGGATATGTGCGGACAATTGTCCTGCTAAAATAATTGATATGGATAGTGGTAAACCCAGAATAAATACAAAGAAATGTATAAGGTGTTTTTGTTGCCATGAACTATGCCCGAAAAAGGCTATAGATATAAAGAAACATCCAATTCATAAGATGATATTTGGAGATAAATAGTTACAATTCATAATTCACAGTTCACAATTGTTAGAGCAAAGCTTTTGGGTAATAAAAGAGGAGATTTCTCCACTACGGTAGAAATGACATCAAGTGTAGTCGAGGAATCTCCGTCTATAATTCTAAATTTTCTTTAGCTTTCCTTTACCAAATAATATAATGTTTTAACAGGCACGCCTGTTGCACCCTTTGGTAAATATCCTAATTCGTTAGCGAGATAGGAAGTGCCTGCTATATCTAAATGTACCCAAGGGGTATCATCTACAAATTCCGATAGGAACAATCCAGCTGTTATAGCACCAGCACCACGGCCACCAGTATTTTTTATATCTGCAAAATGACTTTTATTAAGCTCTCTATACTCTTCGTTGTTAGGAAGTTCCCAGACGTATTCACCTGCTAAATCAGCTGCTTCTTTTACATCTTTCATTAACTCTTCATTGTTTGTAATAGCTCCAGTGTTAATATTTCCTAAGGCAACTACACATGCACCTGTCAATGTTGCAATATCAACAATTCTATCCGCTTTCTCAACTGTCTTAGCATAATAAAGAGCATCTGCTAATGTTAATCTGCCTTCTGCATCTGTATTTGCAACTTCAATTGATTTTCCAGACATAGAACTTATTATATCGCCTGTTTTATAAGCACCACCTGATATCATATTTTCACATGCAGCAATAATTCCAACTACATTTTTCTTAAGTTTAAGTGAGGCTATTGCTTTCAAAGCACCTATAACTGATGCGCTACCAGCCATATCAGAATGCATAGTAACCATACTGTCTGCAGGTTTTAGACAATATCCGCCAGAGTCATATGTTAGACCTTTACCTACTAGGGCAATTTTATCTTTAGAATCACTATCACCATTGTAGGACATAACTATAAATTGAGGTTCTTTGTTTGAGCCTTGAGAAACAGCTAAAAAGGCCTCCATCCCTAATTCTTTTATCTTTTCTTTTCCAAATACTTGGATGTTAACACTTAAGTCTTCTAAATTATCCCTTGCAGCCTTTGCTAGTGTTTCAGGATACATATTTATAGCTGGTTCATTTACTAAATCTCGAGCTAAAAAGACACCTTCAATTAAAGAAGTGATTTCATTGATTCCAGCTTCAACTTTTTCTTTTTTATCTGCTAAGACTTCCAAATATACTTCTTTTAGTGTAGGTTTATTTTTCTTTTCACTTAAAAACTTTTCGAAGCTATATTCAGATTGTAGCAAACCTTCTGCTAATGCAGCATTAGTCCTTTTATAACAAAGCCCATCGAATTTAGGAACAGTCAATCCAATACTTTCAACTTTGTATTTCATCAATTCTTTTCCCAATTTAAAGAAAGACTTTCGAATTGTATTAAATGATAATTTTTCTTTATCCCCAAGTCCTAATAATATTATATTATCTCCTGTGTGAGAAATACTTGAATAAATTTCTGAAACATTTCCTTTAAACAATTCTTTTTCCTTAACATAGGCAAAAAGGTCATTTTCTTCTTCAAGTCTTTCAGTATCTTTGAATATCAACAAGACTTTAATATCTCCACCTTTTTCTAATAAAAATTTCATTTAAACACCCCATTTTTTCTTAATATAGTTTAATTATACCAAATATTATCTTATTTTAGTAGTAGGTGGTTTCCATGCCACCCCGAAGAAAAAAGAGACCCACATAATTAAGGAGTCTCTAAAATATATAGTTAAATACAATTGTCTAATCAAACAATTCGGGATCTTCTGGATCTTGTAAATTATTATTAGAAGATTGAACCAAATCAAATCCTTTGTTTAAAGTATCTTCAGGATATAAATTGTCATTTTCATAAGTAAAGTCTGTTACTCCTACATAATCCATATCATCTAGATCGCTTAAATTAGGATTTGCGTCTTCATTAAAATCTTCTAAGGGTAAGTCATAATTTCTAGGTCTTTTTTTCATCAAAAACACCTCCAGAAATAATATACCCAAATTCGCAAATCGTAATTCACAATTCACAGTTATTCAGGTCATTCTTTTGGGTCTCCTTAAAAGAGGAGATACTTCGATGGATAGGTTTATACTGCCCGTCTCAGTATGACACAGCATTGATATAGAGTCTTTTCACTGTCCATTGTCAACTGTCCATTGTCAATTGCTAGAACGCTGGAACTACTCCACCATTGTAATTTTCCTCAATATATTTCTTAACTTTTTCAGATTGTAAAGCTTTAATTAATTTAACAAATTTTTCTTGGTTTTCTTCTCCTTCTCTTACTGCAACGATATTAGCATAAGGTGAATCTTTACCTTCGATTAATAATCCATCCTTAACCGGATTTAAACCAGCTTCTAATGCATAATTTCCATTGATTACAGCACCAGCTACATCATCTAATACTCTAGGTAGTCCGGCAGCTTCTAATGCAGTTATCTTTAGATTCTTAGGATTTTCAACAATATCCTTTTCTGTAGCACCTAATCCAGCATCTTCTTTTAATTTAATTAGTCCATTATCTTCTAAAAGGATTAGTGCTCTACCGCCATTTACTGTATCATTGGGAATAATAATTTCTGCCCCATTAGGTATATCATCTACGGATTTATATTTATTTGAATACAATGCCATTGGTTCAACGTGTACGTTTCCTAAAGAAGTTAATTTAACATTTTGTTTAACAATAAAATCCTCTAAATAAGGAAGATGTTGAAAGAAGTTTGCATCCAATTCACCATCATTCAAAGCTAAATTAGGCTGTACATAGTCAGTAAATTCTACTAATTTAACTTTTATACCTTCTTTTTCTAAATCATCAACAACTAAAGAAACTAACTTACTATGTGGTTCAGGTGATACCCCAATTACAATTTCATTATCTTTTGCTGATTTTTGGCTACAACCTGCTAATAATGATAAAGATAAAACACTTATTATTAAAATTGATAATATTTTTTTCATTTATATTCCTCCATAAAATTTACTTTTTATTTATATTAGTTGATATTTTATTTCCTAAAAATTGTATTGATTGTACTAAAAGTATAATAATAAAAACTGAATATACCATGACATCTGTTTTGAATCCATAATATCCGAAACGAATTGCTAAATCGCCCAACCCACCACCACCAAGTGCTCCTGCCATAGCAGAATACCCGATTAGATTTATTATAGTTAAGGTTATTCCAGATATTATAGAGGGCATTGCCTCAGGTATTAATACTTTACAAATTATTTGTGGAATGGTAGCACCCATGGAAAGGCTTAATTCAATTACACCCTTATCAACTTCCTTTAGACTACCTTCCATTACTCTAGCTACAAAAGGGGCTGCTGCTATGGATAGAGGAACTATAGTTGCGGTGGTTCCTATTCTTGTACCTACAATGAGTTTTGCTAATGGAAATAATAAAATCATAAGAATTAAGAATGGAAAAGATCTTAAAACATTTATTATTCCATTAAGTATTTTATTAAATAAGGGTTTTTCCCATATATTATCTTTTTCTGTTATTACCAAAAGGATTCCTAAAGGAAACCCAAGTAACAAAGAAAATATAGTAGAGAACAATACCATATATAAAGTTTCTAGCAAAGGTTGTAATAATAAATCAGCCATTATATCACCTCCACATGTACATTTTCATTTTGAAGATATGAAATTGCACGGTTTATTTCATCATCTTGACCAGTAAATTCTAGCATAAGATGTCCAACACTAGTTGCTTGAAGTTTATTTATATTTCCTGAAAGTATATTTATATTAATATTGAAGTTTTTCATAACTTCTGAAACTATAGGCTTTTTAGCACTATCACCAAGGTAGCTAAGTCTAATTATCTTTCCTTTAAAATCATTAGGATTGATAATTTCATCATTCACATTTTCAGGTATTGCGTTTACAAAATTTTGAGCTGTTTTAGTTTGTGGTGATTTAAATAAATTTTCAACGGTATTTACCTCAATAACTCTTCCATTTTCCATAATAGCAACTCTGTCACATACTTCTTTAACAACTTCCATTTGGTGAGTAATCATTACTATAGTAAGACCCAGCTGGTTTCTAATCTTATTTAGCAAGGCAAGTATCGACTTTGTTGTCTTTGGGTCAAGTGCTGAGGTACCTTCATCACTTAACAATAACTTTGGTTTATTGGCTATAGCTCTAGCGATAGCAACTCTTTGCTTTTGACCTCCGCTTAATTGACTTGGAAAGACATATTTCTTATCTGACAATTCAACATAGGATAATAATTCATTAACTCTTTTGTCAATTTGGGCATTGCTTTGTCTCTCTAATCGTAATGGAAAAGCTATATTTTCATATACTGTTTTTTGTGAAAGAAGATTGAAATGTTGAAATATCATACCTATTTCTTTTCTTGTATTTCTTAGATCTTTTTCATTTAGGCTAGTAATATCTATTCCATCTATAATAATCTTTCCGTTTGAAGGCTCCTCAAGTCTATTTATACATCTAATAAGTGTTGACTTACCTGCACCACTGAGCCCAATAATACCAAAGATTTCACCTTTATTAATTTTTAAATTTACATTATTAACTGCAGTTAACTTGTCTTTTCCCATGGGGAAGTCTTTTGACAGGTTTTCAATTTTAATCATTATTACACCTCAATTTATATTTTGGCATTAAAAAAGCCTCTTCGATAAAAGAGGCGGCCGTTCCTCCCTTATCTCTCGGTAAATACCGTTGGAATTAGCACCTTGTGATATCACAGGTTGCTGGGCTTCATCGGGCCAATCCCTCCACCTCTCTTGATAAGAGTTATTTATTAATTTAAAGTCTATTCTATAACCTATTGAAATATTTGTCAACATTAAAAATTAAAAAAAATTTTGGAAAATTTTTTAAGGGAATATTATTATGTAATTTAGCCAAAATATATGTGAATCAATTTAAATTAAGGAGGGTTACTATGGCTTTAAAGAATACCATTAATTTACAAAGTGTTACTCAACAAGAATTAAACTCTGTTAAAGAAATAGCAGGAGCACATTTAACTATGTGTGCAAAATTTGATTTGTATGCAAGTCAAATACAAGATCCACAATTTAAACAAATGTTTCAACAATCAAGTACAGATGCCCATACAACTGCAACAAACTTAATAAATTCATTATAGGAGGGATTATAATGCAAGATAGAGATATGGTAAATGACATACTGGCTGGAACAAAGTCGAGTATAAATGTTTATACACATGCCATTATGGAATCATCAAATCAACAACTTAGAAATACATTAATTCAATTAAGAGACGAAGCAGAAAAGATGCAATATCAAATATACCAAATGGCAGAACAAAAAGGTTGGTATATGCCAGCACCTCAAGCTAATCAAAGCGATGTAAATAAAATAAAAACTAGCTTATCTTCTGCTGTAAATACAATGAACACAGCTACAAATGCTAATACCAACAACTTTGATACTAGCAATATGAGTACTTTTAAACCAATACATTAAAATTGTCCCCTCGGGGGCAATTTTTGTATTGACATTTATAAATCCATATGATAAATTATTCTAAATAAGTACCTTTAAACTAATCCAGAGAGATTAGAAAGGAGCGCATATCAGTGGTATACTCATGCCTTCCTTTATGGAAGGCTTTTTAGTATAAGCGCATTCCTTTAAGGTTTTTAAATAACTAAAGGAGGAATAAAAAGATGCTAAAAGGTAGACATTTAATTGACCCACAAGATTTTACACTAGAGGAATTAGATAGTATTTTTGAATTAACTACAAATATTATTAATAATCCAGAGAATTTTGAAAATGTATGTCATGGCAAAATTCTTGGAACCTTATTTTATGAGCCTAGCACTAGAACCAGGTTTAGCTTTGAAGCCGCAATGTTGAGATTGGGTGGAAAAGTTATTGGATTCTCAGAGCCGGGCTCAAGTTCTGTAAAGAAGGGTGAAAATTTACCTGATACGTTAAGAACAGTAGGAGCCTATGCAGATATTATTGCAATGAGACATCCAAAGGAAGGTGCACCCAAATATGGCTCTATGTATTCTCCAGTACCATTAATCAATGGGGGAGATGGCGGACATCAGCATCCTACACAAACCCTAACTGATTTATACACCATATTGCAAACAAAAGGAAGGTTAAATAATTTAACCATAGGACTTTGCGGCGATTTAAAGTTTGGACGTACAGTCCATTCATTGATAAAGGCAATGTCTAGATATGAAAATATAAAATTCGTTTTAATATCTCCGAATGAATTACAGGTTCCAGACTATATTAAAACAGAAGTCTTAGATTATAATGGATTAGATTATTTGGAAGTTGAGAGATTAGAAGAAGTCATTGAATCTCTGGATGTACTTTATATGACGAGGGTTCAAAAAGAAAGATTCTTTAATGAAGCTGATTATATAAGATTAAAGGATAGCTATATATTGGATTTAAATAAGCTTAAAAACGCAAAGGAAGATTTAACTATACTTCACCCACTACCAAGAGTTAATGAAATTAGCATGGAAGTAGATAATGACCCAAGGGCTTGTTATTTCAAACAGGTGAAGAATGGTATGTTTGTAAGAATGGCATTGATTGCAAAACTATTGGGGGTGGAATAAATGTTAAGAATAAATAGCATAACAAAAGGAATTGTTATTGACCATATAAAACCAGGATTAGGACTTAAAATATTCGAATATTTAAAACTTGATAATGCTGATTTTACTGTAGCTCTAATTATGAATGCTAGCAGTAAGAAATATGGGCGTAAGGATATAATAAAGATTGAAAATGCTATAGACGTTGACTTAAATATGCTAGGTTTTATAGACCCAAATATCACTATCAATATTATCGAAAATGAAGTAATAACAAAAAAGATAAACCTTTCATTGCCAAATGAAGTAGAGGGAATTATCAAATGTAATAATCCTAGATGCATAACATCTGAGGAAAGAGATATAGTACACAAATTTGTGCTACTCGATAGAAGCAAAGGAATATATAAATGTGGATACTGTGACCATATCTACTCATGGGAGGGAATAATTTGATTATAGATAGACTTTTTAACCAGGTAAAAGAAAAAGGTAATGTATGTGTTGGACTTGATACAAGTCTCGACTATATTCCCGAGGAAATAAAAATAAGGCATCAGAATTTGGAAGATATAATCTTTGAATTCAATAAAAGGATTATAGATTGTACAAAGGATATAACAGCAATTTATAAATTGCAAATAGCCTATTACGAAGCATACGGAATAAAGGGTCTTTTAGCATATAAAAAGACTTTGGAATATTTAAAATTCAACAATCTGTTATCCATAGGAGATGTAAAAAGAGGTGATATATCTTCCACGGCAGAAATGTATGCAAAGGCACATTTAGAGGGTGAGTTTGAAGCAGATTTTATTACTCTAAATCCCTATATGGGTTTTGATAGCATTACACCATATTTAAAATATCTAGAATCAGGTAAAAAGGGATTATTTATTCTTCTAAGAACATCAAACCCAGGTGCCAAGGACATTGAATATCTTGAAGCAGATAATAAGAAAATATATTATCACGTTGGGGATAAATTAGAAGAAATAGGTTCGAAATATTTAGGAAGTTGTGGATATTCATCATTAGGAGCGGTTGTAGGTGGGACTCACATAGATGAAGCAGTCGAAATTAGGGCAAGGTATCAAAATATGTTTTTCCTAATACCAGGTTATGGAGCACAGGGAGGAAAAGGTGATGATGCAGCATTATATCTAAAGGATGGAAATGGTGGAGTAGTAAATTCTTCAAGAGGAATTATTACAGCCTATAAAAAGCACGATGATGGTTATGAGAATTTCGAGAGATATACTAGAGATGCAGTTCTTTCTATGAGGGAAGATATTTAACATACAGTCTGACGTTTAGAGACTATAGAGAAGGTCTTCTTAACTGTCATTTCGACTGTAACTTTAGCGAAATGGAGAAATCTCCTAGGACGTGTCGTTGTATGATAAGGAGGATTAAAAACATTGAAAGATAGTTATAAAGATGGAATTATTGTCTCAAACATAGAAATTAGCCCCAATATATACGAAGTTATTTTAGAGGGTAACTTCAAAGGACAACCAGGTCAATTTTATATGATAAGAGGATGGAATGGTCTTGATCCCTTTTTGCCCAGACCAATAAGCATAGCAAATTTGGAAAACAATAAGATAACATTTCTTTATGAGGTAAGGGGTAGAGGAACTCATATTATTTCGAAGCTTAAAATTGGAGATAAATTGAGCATCTTAGGTCCTCTAGGCAATGGATTTCAATACAACATGGACAAAAAGGTAGCAGTAGTGTCAGGTGGTATAGGAGTTGCGCCCATGTTATTTCTATCAAAAAGCTTAAATCAAGAACCTGATTTATACGCTGGCTTTAGAAACAATGTATATTATTTGGATAAGTTTAAGCCTTATGTTAAAAATATTTATGTATCAACTGAAGATGGTTCAAAGGGTTACAAAGGCTATATAGTAGATATTCTTGAGCCTGAGAAATATGATTTAATAATTGCTTGTGGTCCCATCCCAATGATGAATGCAGTAATAAGAAAATGTAAAGATAAGGTACCTGTGCACGTTTCTATGGAAAGTCGAATGGCGTGTGGAATTGGTGCCTGTCTAGGATGCACTATAAATACTTCAAAAGGTATTAAAAGGGTATGCAAAGAAGGACCAGTTTTCATAGGAGAGGAGGTTATCCTGGATGACTAAGGTCAATATTTGTGGAGTTGAATTTAAGAATCCAGTTATAGCTGCATCTGGAACCTTTGGATTTGGGAGAGAATTTGACGAGTACTTTCCAATAGAAAAATTGGGTGGAATATCCTCCAAGGGGCTAACTCTAGAAAAAAGAGATGGAAATAAAGGCATTAGAATTTATGAAACTTCTGCGGGACTAATGAATAGTATCGGACTTCAAAACCCAGGTGTACAAGGTTTTATCAACGATGAATTGCCATTTATGGAAGGAAAAGATACGGTTATCATTGCCAATCTAGGTGGGGGTAAAATCGAAGATTATATTGAAGGTATCAAATTATTAAATAAAACAAATATTGATTTTATTGAACTGAATATCTCTTGTCCCAATGTTAAGACAGGTGGTATGGCCTTTGGTATTAAATGTGAATTAGCAGCAGAAGTAGTTAAGGTGTCAAAAGAAGTATCTTCAAAACCAATGATTGTAAAGCTTTCACCAAATGCAGAAAATATACGAGAAATGGCTTGTGCATGTGTTGAATCAGGTGCTGATGCCCTTTCCTTGGTAAATACCTTTAATGCATTGGCAATAGATATATATAAACGAAAGCCAATATTCAATAATATAACGGCGGGACTTTCAGGTCCTGGAATTAAACCTATAGCTTTAAAAATGGTTTATGAGGTATGCAAAGTAGTAGATGTTCCAGTAATAGGGATAGGAGGGATTGTAACGCCTGAAGATGCCATTGAGTTTATTATGGCAGGTGCTACAGCAATTCAGGTAGGTAGTGCGAACTTTATAAAACCAGATATTACTCTAGATATAATCAATGGAATTGAAGACTTTATGGAAAAGGAAGGAATTAAGACATTAGAAGAAATTAGGGGAATCATTTAATTGTCAATTGAGAATGGACAATTGACAATTAAAACAATTAAAAATTAAAAGATAAAAATTAAAAATAAAAACCTAAAGGATTAATAATTATATTAATATCATTGATTTCTATAATTATTAACTTTTAATTCTTAATTTTTAATTTACTATAAGGGAGGAATTTAAAATGATAAACAAAGATAGAGTTAAAGAAATTTTTAAAGAGGTAGAGGTTCTTAAGTCTGGGCATTTCTTGCTTACTTCTGGCAGACATAGTGACAACTACATGCAATGTGCAAAACTTTTACAATATCCACAATATACTGAAGAAATTATAAAAGGTTTAGCTGAAGAGTTTAAAAATGATAATATTGACATAGTAATAGGACCAGCAATAGGTGGAATAATCATATCCTACGAATTTGCAAAGCAATTAAATACCTTAAGTTATTTTACAGAACGAGAAAATAATATTATGACTTTGCGTAGAGGATTTGTAATACCAAAAGGAGCAAGGGTCCTAGTTGTTGAAGATGTTATAACTACTGGTGGTTCAGTTCGAGAGGTTATCGACATCGTGGAAAAACAAGGGGGATTAGTAGTGGGGGTAGCTGTAATTGCGGATAGAACTGGAGGTAAAATTGATTTTGGAACCAAATTTGTAACAGCATTCTCTGAAATATTGGCATCCTATACTGCAGATGAATGTCCATTGTGTAAAGAAGGAAAGTTGCCTTTAGAAAAGCCAGGGAGCAAAAAATTTATCAAAGGATAAGGTAAGTAATTTATTAATGATAAATAAACGGAGGCATATATGAAAAAAAGAGTTGTAATAGCTATCGGCGGAAATGCAATAATTTAAGAAGGACAAAAAGGCACAATAGATGAACAATTTACAAATGTGAAATCAAGTTGTGAGTCAATTATTGATTTGATAGAAGAAGGCTATAATATTGTAGTTACTCATGGTAACGGACCACAAGTAGGAAATTCATTGTTGAAAGTTGAAAAAGCCAAAGATATAGTCGCACCACTTCCATTAGATGTATGCGGCGCTGAAACTCAAGGTAGTTTGGGCTATATTATTCAACAATCTCTTTTTAATAAGATTAAAGAAAGAGGAATCCAAAAAAATATAGTAACGATTATAACTCAAATTGTTGTAGACAAATTGGATCCAGGTTTTAAGAATCCTACAAAACCCATAGGACCATTTTATTCAAAAGAAGAGGCAGAAAGAATCGCCAAAGAAAAAAATGCTGTAATGATAGAAGATAGCGGCAGAGGTTATCGTAGGGTAGTTCCATCTCCAAAACCTATTGAAGTGATAGAGAAGGATGCAATAAATAAATTAATCGAAAATGATTTTTTAGTTATTGCAGCAGGTGGTGGGGGTATTCCTGTAATTCTTGAAGAGCAATCATTAAAGGGTGTTGAGGCTGTAATTGATAAGGATTATGCTTCCGCATTAGTTGCTAAGGAAATAAAAGCTGATTATTTCATTATACTAACTGGTGTTCCCAAGGTTGCTATTAACTTTGGAAAAGAAAACCAAGGATTTCTAGACAAAATGACAATATTTGAAGCAAGAAAATATATGTCAGAAGGTCAATTCCCAGAAGGAAGTATGAAGCCTAAAATTGAAGCTGCTTTAAAATTTGTTGAAAACAGCAATGGTGAAGCCATAATAACATCCATTGATAGACTTAAAGAAGCTTTAGAAGGAAAAACAGGAACAAGAATTATAAGAGGTTAATTTTCACCAATTAAGCTGCTATGTTAATATTAAAAAAGGCTTCTATGAAAACATCATTAAGAAGCCTTTTTTCCTTTAGGGGATAAGTTATTTCAGAATTTCAAATTAATTTGTAGTATAATATATATAGTGAATAGTGAATAGTTTCGTTCTTCACTCTTAGTTCTTCGCTATGTTTTTAATTGTGAACTGTGCATTGTGAATTGTGAATTATGAATTGATAAAAGGATTGGTGTTATAAATGTTTCGTACAGGAGTAGATATTGTCCAAATTAGTAGGATTAAAAAAATACTTGATACAAAAAGAGAAAGCTTTTATCATAGAATATTTACTGAAAGAGAAATTGAATATATATCATCCAAAAATCATAATGTAAATACAGTTGCAGGGCTATTTGCTGCTAAAGAGGCTATAAGTAAGGTATTTGGAACTGGTATTGGGGAAATAGGGTGGAAAGACTTTGAAATTTTCCATGATGAAAATGGCAGACCATATGTTGAATTAGGCAAAGACATAAAAAATAGGAATGAATGTAAATTTAAATACATAGAAATATCCATATCCCATGAAAAAGAATATGCGGTTAGCTTTGCGTTAGGTTATGGTGAATATAATATTTGCATACCTGATGAAATAAAAGGGATATTAGTGAAAAGAAAATTAGATACTCATAAGGGAACCTATGGACGTGTAGGTATTGTAGGTGGGAAAAGAGGTATGACAGGTTCTATATATCTTGCTTCAAATGCCGCTTTAAGAAGTGGCTCAGGATTAGTCTATTCTATTGTTGATAAGGACTTGGTAGATATTATGTCTATGAAATTTATCGAGGTTATAGTTAGGGGAGCTTCAGATATTGATGATTATCTAAATGCAATTAAAGATTTAGATGGATTATGTATTGGCCCAGGATTTGGCGTGGATGAATTAAGAAAAAACATCGTTAAGGAAATATTAAGAACTTATCAAGGTCCTATAGTATTAGATGCCGATGGTATAAATTGCATTGCTGATGACCCTAATATACTACTAGAGCGTAAAGGTAGTACTATAATTACACCTCATCCAGGTGAATTGGCTAGATTACTAGGAAAGAGTGTAAAAGAAATCCAAGAGAATCGAACTTTTTATTCTAAATATACGTCAGAAAAATATAATGTAATAAATATTCTAAAGGGACATAAGACAATAGTTGCCTATAAAAACAATGTCTATGTAAATGGAACTGGAAATCCTGGTATGGCCACTGCTGGAAGTGGAGATGTACTTTCTGGAATGATAATAAGTTTTATTTGTCAGGGAATTGATATGTTAAGTAGTTGTATCCTGGCTGTTTATAGCCACGGTTTAGCGGGTGATATTGCGAAAATGCATAAAGGTGAATATGGGCTTACTGCAAGTGATATACTTGAAATGATTCCTAAAGCTTTAAATAGTGTCCAAGAATGTAATTGCTAAGCTAAAGTAAACTGTATCAAGAAATATGAAAAAAGAAGGGAGGGAAACTGTTACAAGAAAACAAAAAATATTAGCTTTCAGTAGGTTTTCAGTAACGGTGTTTATATTGAAAAGGCTTCTCTTGTTTATTCTTTCAATTTCTATTTTTTTAATATCTTGCACAAAGGATAATAAGGAAAATATATTCAATAAATTAGAAAAGTCACTTGATAAGTATCAAGGATATAAGACAGAAGTAGATATAACCATCAATATGGAAGAAAAAGAAAGTTTTTATAGCATAAAGGAGAGCTACTTTTCAGATAAGGATAAATATATAGTTGAAATAATAGATCCATTAAAAAGCAATGGCATTGAAATTCAATATGAAGGAGATAAGATATCAATCAAACATGCATCTTTTGATGAATATATATCCTTAAAATCAGATTATAGGATAAACAAGGGTATGTTGTTTGGTGAATTATTAAAGGATCAGAATTCAATCAATAAAGTCGATATAGAAAAGCTTGATGATATAACATATTATGTATTTTATATTGACGTTAAAGAAAAAAATCAATATACTGAAGAAATAAAGATTTGGTTAGAAAAGAAGGATTTTAGACCATTTATGTTAAATATATTAGATAAAGACAAGAACCCTAGGGCGATATACAGATATAAAAATTTTGAATATATCAAAGGTTAATAAGGTGGCAGATTATGAAGAACTTAAAAGACATAAGACCAGTATGGTTAGAGATTAATTTAGATAATATTGCAAATAATGTTAAGGAAATTAGAAGAATTATTGGTGACAATACTATGATTATGGCATCTACAAAAGCAAACGCCTATGGTCATGGTGCTATTGAGGTGGCAAGGACCTTTATAGAAAATGGAGTTGATAGATTAGCAGTTTCTATCATACAAGAAGCAATTGAATTAAGGAAATCAAGTATATTAGCTCCTATTCTAATTTTGAGCTATACTCCAATGTATCAAATGGACAAAATAATTGAATACGATTTGATACAAACAATCTACAATTATAATGATGCAGTTCATTTATCAAGCCTTGCATCAAATAAAGGGAAAATGGTAAAAATTCATATTAAGATAGATACTGGTATGGGTAGGATAGGTTTTTTACCCAATGAGGAATCTATTAAAGAAATCTTAAAGATAAGTAAATTATCTAATCTGGAGATTGAAGGAATATATTCACACTTCTCAAGTGCTGATGAATTTGATAAGACATTTACTAATTTGCAATTTAATAGATTTATGAATGTAATTAACAGACTTAAGGATGAAGGGCTAAATATTCCTATTAAACATATATCTAATTCAGGAGCAATTTTAGATTTACCAGATTATAATTTGGATATGATAAGACCAGGAATTATTTTATATGGCTATTATCCCTCAAATGAGGTTAATAAAAATATAATTGATATAAAACCAGCAATAACATTAAAGTCTAAAGTATCAAATATAAAAAAAGTACCAGCAAATACAGGAATAAGTTACGGACAAACTTTTTTTACTAGCAGAGAATCAGTTATAGCAACAATACCAATCGGTTATGCTGATGGTTATTCGAGGATGTTATCAGGTAAAACATTTGTTTATGTAAATGGGTGGAAGGTACCAGTTGTGGGCAGAATATGTATGGACCAAATGATGATTGATGTTACAGATATTGATGAGGTTAATATAGGAGATGAAGTCATTCTTTTTGGCTATGGAAATGGATATCCACAAATAGAAGAACTTGCTTCTTTATTGGGTACGGTAAATTATGAAATTTTATGTATGATGAGTAGAAGAATTCCTCGAGTTTACATAAAAAATAATGAAATTGTATCTATTAATGATTATTTATTAGATTAATACTTATTCAATGAAGTATGCCCTTCCAAGCATAACTTAATTATATTGTGAACTATAACTTAGTTGACACAATTTATGGAATAAAGATATAATTAAAACATACCATTTTTTCTTTTATTTCTTTTAATTTAGGGGGTGGGAATTTATGACAGAAGTAGATCAAATGCTGCCAGTTATTAAGAATAATAAGACAGATTTAATTGTCAATTCATTTATAAACTATTTTAAAGAAAAGTGGAAATTAGAAATCTGCGAGAAACTTAAGACTGGTTATTCCGATATGAGTCAAATAAATTTAACCCTAGCAGAAATGGGTTTGGAAGAGGACATGAATGATTTATGCATGTATGAATCTGAACTAGGGTGTGAGCAAAGTGATAGTTAAAAGGGGAGATATATTTTATGCTGATTTGAGTCCAGTAATAGGCTCAGAACAAGGGGGAGTACGACCTGTACTTGTAATTCAAAATGATATAGGAAACAAGTATAGTCCTACTATAATCATAGCAGCTATAACATCACAAATTAACAAGGCAAAACTACCAACCCATGTAGAAATAACTGCCCCAGAATATGGATTACCAAAAGACTCTGTGGTACTTCTTGAACAAATAAGAACAATTGACAAAAAGAGATTAAGAGAAAAAATAGGAAGATTTGATGAGGAAATGATGAAGGAAGTAGATGAAGCACTAAAGATAAGTATTGGCTTAATACTCCTTTAACCACCTCAATACATATTTGAAAATAAGCATTTATCTTTATAAATGCTTATTTTTTTAGGAAAATTATAGTATAATAAAAGCAGGTAACAGGTAACAGGTAACAGGTAACAGGTAAGAGGTAAGAGTGAAAAAACATCTAGTGAATAAGTAATAGTGAATAGTGAATAACAAAAAACACCGTAGGTGTCATTCTGAACGAAAGTGAAGAATCCCATATTGGGTATGACTATAAAAAAAGTAGAGATTTTTCATTGCATTCACCCTTAAATTACAAAGGGTACAGGCGCCATGACGGCTTCGCCTTTACAGTTCTTAGTTCTTCACTCTTAATTCTTAATTCTTAATTATAATTGTGAACTGTGAATTGTGAACTGTGAATTGAAAATAATTGTGAACTGTGAATTGTGAACTGTGAATTGACTAAGGAGGTTTACATATGAAAATTAAAAAGTCTATTATAGCAGTAGGTGCAGCTGTACTTTTATTAGGAACAACAGTAGCTTTTTCAGAACCAGGTTCTAATGATGATCCATTAATTTCGTTAAGCTATTTAAACAATAGTATAGAACAGGTTAAGGCATATATAGACACCAAAATTTCTAATATCAGTGGTGGTACAAGCTCTTCTAATGAATTAAAGGTAGTAGAAGTAAAGCAAGGACAATTTTTGATCGGTTATACTGGGACAGAAATCATCCTAAGAGGTGGGAAAGGAAAGGCTGTTGTAAGCGAACTAGGAGGGTTAACTGATGTTACTGCTGGGAATGATATAGGTAAAGATGTAGCTATACCACCAAATCATCTACTTATTGTACCTAGAGATGATGGTAGGGGTGTCTATGTTACAACAGATGCAATTTTTATGGTCAGAGGAATGTACGATATAAGATAGGAGTGACTTACCTTGGTGGAATACAGGGAATATAAAGATGGTGATGAGAAGGAGATAATACCATTATTTAATGAGGTTTTTAGAGATGATAGAAATGAGGAATATTGGAACTGGCAATATAAAGAATTTCCTTCAGGTGAACCTATAATTTGTCTAGCCGAAGAAGAAAATAGTATAATAGGTCAAACTACTTTACTACCATCCGTTATTAATTATAAAGGTAAAGAAATTCTTGGGGGATACTCCATAGATTCAATGGTTAAAAATGAGTATAGACGACAGGGTATCTATGTCAATTTGGCTAAACAATCCTATGAAAAAGGTGTAGAGCAGGGAATAAAATTTAGATATGGTTTCCCTATCTTTGGTGCTTTATTAGGTCTAACTGACCGTTTAGGTGCGTCTATTGTTGATGATATTCCTATTTTTATAAGGGTGTATCGTTTGGACAGATTTCTAGATAGTAAATTTAAAAACAAGACCCTAGCTAAGGTTATTTCATTACCAAGTATGGCCTTTGCAAAATTTCTATATAAAGAATTAAGGGTTAAGCCAAAGGCTAATTATGAAATTAAACAAATCGAAGAATTTAATGATGACTTTAATATTCTTTGGGAGAAACTTAAAAATTCACTACCACTTATGACCCCAAGAACTAAGACTTTTTTAGATTGGAGAATTAAAAACCATCCCAAATTTAAATACACAACCTTTGCTTCTTATTTAGATGGAGAATTGGTTGGTTATATGATAGTAAAAATACAAAAGAATAAAGTTAAAGACGGATCTGAGTTACGAGTAGGTTATATTGTAGATATGCTTGGAATAAACGACAATGTCATAAGCTGTATATATTTAAAAGCAAAAGAATTTTTCAAACAAAATGATGTAGATTTCGTTTTATCATGGGCTGGGGATTCAATGCTCTATAGGCAAATGTTAATTAATTTGGGATTCTATAAAAGCCGAACCAATATCGCTTTTGTTGTAAAGGAATTGACAGGTGATAAGGAGTTAGAGGACTTAGTAACTAAGGAAAAAAATTGGAATATACAGCCTATTGAATCAGATATATATTAATCTTCATGAAAGGAGGACAAATGATGAAAGTACTTCATCTAATAAGTGGAGGAGATACTGGTGGTGCTAAAACTCATATCATTTCTCTATTAAGTGGTTTAAGCAAGTTAATCGATGCTAAGGTAATATGTTTTATTGAAGATACCTTTTATGAAGATTCTAAAAAAGCTGGAATAAATATTGAAGTATATAAGCAAAAGTCCAGGTCAGATTTATCAGTTATTGATAGATTGGCAGAAGAGATTAAAAAAGAAAATTATGATATAATCCATTGTCATGGGGCAAGAGCAAATTTTATTGGAATGTTTTTAAAAAGTAAAATAAGTAAGCCTATGGTGACAACAATACATAGTGATTATAAACTTGATTTTAAAGATAATTATTATAAAAGGCTTGTATATACTACCTTAAACAAAATAGCATTAAAAAGATTTAATTATTATATAGCCATTTCAGATACATTCAAAGAAATGTTGATTAAAAGGGGTTTTAAGAGAGATAGAATATTCGTTGCTTATAATGGGATAGATACAGAAAATGAACCTATCTTTGTAGACAAGGATGAATTCTTTAATAGATATAATATAGACTATAAAGGGAAGCTTGTTGTTGGGATATTAGCAAGATTAGATTTAGTTAAAGACCATGAAACTTTTATAAAAGCAGCTGAAAAGGTGCTTCGAAATAGGAAGGATATTTTGTTCCTAATAGCCGGAGAAGGCAATGATGAAAAAAGGTTAAAGTCTTTAGTCAAAGAACTGAAATTAGAAGAAAATATATATTTCTTAGGTTTTGTTAATGATCCTTATTCTTTCTTTAATGCTATTGATGTCAATATTTTAACCTCTCTTAGTGAAAGTTTCCCATATGTGATTTTGGAAGGCGCTAGAATGAAAAAGCCTATAATATCAACTAAAGTTGGTGGAGTTACAAGGTTAATTAAAGATGGTTACAATGGTTATTTAGTTGATATAGGTGATATAGAAGCATTAGCTAATAGGATTGAATATCTTGCAAACAATAGAGAAGAAATAAAAGTATTGGGTAAAAATTTATTTACGGATGTTGAGAAAAATCATTCTTATAATTCCATGGCAGAAGAGCATTTAAGAATATATAGAAACATTTTAAGCCAATCAAAAACCATACTAATGTCTGGATATTATGGCTTTGATAATAGTGGAGATGATGCTATACTAAAGGCAATCGTAAAGGACTTACGTGAATATAATAGTGATTTAAATATTAATGTATTGTCTAACAATCCAGCTAAGACTGAAGATATGTACCCTGTAAATGGGGTAAGTAGATTTAAAATCAAAGAAGTTATAAGAGCAATAAAAAAATCCTCTATTTTAGTAAGTGGTGGAGGAAGTTTATTACAAGATGTGACTAGTACAAGGTCGCTAATATATTATTTATCTTTAATGTATATGGCAAAATTTTATAAAAAGCCTGTTATGGTATATGCAAATGGCATTGGTCCAATTAATGGGAAAATTAATCGTCTATTAACTAAAAGGATATTAAATAAGGTTGATTTAATAACATTAAGAGATAAAGATTCTAAAAAATACCTTGAAAATATGAAGGTTAAAAATAAAAAAATCTATGTGACCGCAGATCCGGTTTTCACATTAGACCCAGCTAATGAATCTAGGATAGATGATATCTTTGAAATAGAGGGAGTTCCCAGTGATAGAAATCTAATTGGAATTTCTATCAGGCAGTGGAAAGGTGCTGACAATCTAGTAGAAGTAGTATCAAAATCTATAGATTATATAACAAAAACATATAATGTTAATGTTGTTTTAATACCAATGCATTACCCAGAGGATTTGGATATTTCAATTAAAACTCTAGAGAGGGTTAAAGAAGGAAATTGCTATGTTCTTAAAAACAAATATTCCGTAGAGGAATTGATGGGTGTAATAAGGAAGCTTGACTTAATAATTGCAATGAGACTACATTCCTTAATCTATGCTGCTACTCAGTCAGTACCTATGGTTGGATTAGTATATGATCCAAAGGTAGAAGGAATATTGAACTCACTTGGTATGCATTACATGTCAAATGTTGAAAACCTAAATTATGATGAGTTGGTAGACAATATAGATTATGTTTGGAATCATAAGATAGACTTAAGAGATGAACTGAATAAACAAGACGAAGCTTTAAAAAATAAAGCGTTGGAAAATATCCAGATGGCTATGGATTTGTTGGGTAGGTGAAAAAATGGATAGTATAAAAATCTTTGGAGTGAAAATTTACAATACAACTTTGGGTGATATTACGAAAGTTTTAGAGGAAAATCTTAAGGGTGACAATCTTAAGACCATCTATACACCAAATACTGAAATTGTCATGGCAGCAAAGGATGATGAGAAACTAAGGGATTTAATAAATGAAGGAGATTTAGTTATTCCAGATGGTATTGGATTGATTTACGCGTCTAGGATAAAAAAGAAACCCTTAAAAGAGAGAGTCACAGGTTTTGATACGTCTATAAAACTCTTAGAAATTGCCAATAAAAATGGATATAGCTTATATTTACTAGGGGGTAAGGAAGGAGTATCTAAGGCTGCTGCTGAAAACATAATAAAGGATTATCCAAATATTAAAATAGCTGGATTTCATAATGGCTATTTCAAAGGAAGTCATATGGGTTTAGAAAATCAAGAAGAAGAAAAAGAGATAATAGATGAAATCAATAGATTAAACCCTGATATCATATTTGTGGGATTAGGATTCCCAAAACAAGAATTATGGATACATGCTAATAAAAACAAGATTAAAGCTAGGGTTATTATTGGTAATGGTGGAGTAATGGATATACTTTCTGGTAATTCAAAGAGGGCGCCAGAAGTCTATCAAAAACTTGGGTTAGAATGGTTTTATAGACTGATGAAAGAACCTTCAAGGATAAAAAGACAATTGGTATTACCTAAGTTTATGCTAAAAGTAATATTTACAAAAAATGTAGTTGAATAATATATAAAAATTCAAGGAGGAAAAACATGAACATTGAACAATTAAGCATCAATACCATCAGGATGCTCTCGGCTGAAGCAGTAGAAAAAGCAAAATCGGGGCATCCCGGATTACCTTTGGGAGCAGCTCCTATGGCTTATACATTATGGGCTAAAAATATGAAACACAATCCAAAGGAACCAAAATGGATAAATCGTGATAGATTTATATTATCTGCAGGGCATGGCTCAATGCTTTTATATTCCTTATTGCATCTTTTTGGATATGGTTTGTCAATAGAGGACATTCAGAATTTCAGACAATTAAATAGTCAAACTCCTGGGCATCCAGAGTATGGACATACAGTTGGAGTAGAAGTGACTACTGGTCCATTAGGGCAAGGAATTGCAAATGCAGTAGGTATGGCTATGGCAGAAGCACATTTAGCAGCAAAATTCAATAGGGACAATTTTGATGTTATTGACCACTATACTTATGTACTATCTGGTGATGGATGTTTAATGGAAGGTATAAGTAATGAGGCATCTTCCCTTGCTGGAACTTTAGGACTAGGAAAATTAATTGTTTTGTATGACTCAAATAAGATAACTATTGAAGGCAGTACAGACTTAGCATTTAGTGAAGATGTTGCTAAGCGTTATGAAGCCCTAGGCTGGGAAGTTTTATATGTAGAAGATGGAAACAATATCACGGATATTGAGGAAAAAATCAATTTGGCTAAAAGCAATTTAGAAAAACCATCTCTTATAGTAATTAAAACCGAAATAGGATATGGTTCTCCAAAACAAGGCAAAGCATCGGCACATGGTGAGCCATTAGGTAAAGATAATATAGTTTCCTTAAGAGAATTCTTAATCTGGAAATCACAAGATGAATTCCATGTACCAGAAGAAGTAAGGGAACATATGAATGAAGTAGTAGACAATGGCGTTAAAGAGTATGAACATTGGGAAAAAATGTTTGCTGAATATAAAACTAAATACCCAGAACTAGCCAAAGAATTTGAAAGCTGGATAAATTTAGATGTGCCTATGGATTACTTAGAATCAGAAGAGTTTTTGACATTCGAAAAGGATATGTCTACAAGAGAAGCGTCTGGAGTATTAATCAATAGATTAGCTGATAAAGTACCTAATCTATTTGGAGGTTCAGCAGACTTAGCACCATCTAATAAGACTCATATGAAAAATAGAGAGGACTTCTCACGGGATAATTTAATAGGTTCCAATATACACTTTGGTGTAAGAGAACATGCAATGGCTGCAATACTAAATGGTCTTTATGTACATGGTGGAATAAGACCTTATGGCGGAACTTTCTTTGTATTCAGTGATTATATGAAGGGGGCAATGAGACTTTCTTCATTAATGGAATTGCCTGTAACATATGTGTTAACCCATGATAGTATAGGAGTAGGGGAGGATGGTCCAACTCACCAACCAATTGAACAATTGGCAGTATTTAGGGCACAACCTAATTTTATAGTCTTTAGACCAGCAGATGCTAGGGAAACCGCAGCTGGTTGGTACAAGGCAATGACTAGTAAGAAAACACCTGTTGGATTAGTACTTTCAAGACAAGGGTTACCAATCCTTGAAGGCACTGGTAAAGATGCTTTAAAGGGCGGATATATTGTAAGAGAAGAAAAGGGAAAATTGGACTTAATCTTAATTGGAACTGGTTCAGAACTACAATTAGCATATAAAGCGGCAGAAGTTCTTGAAGAGAAAAATATAGGAGTTAGGGTAGTTAGTATGCCTTCTTGGGAATTGTTTGAAGAACAAGATGAAGAATATAAACAAACAGTATTGCCTAAGAATATTACAAAGAGAATTTCTATAGAAGCAGCTACAACATTTGGCTGGCATAAATATATTGGATTAGAAGGAAAAGCAATTGGAATAGATAGCTTTGGTGCATCTGGTCCTGCAAATCAACTATTTGATAAATTTAATATAACAGTAGATCATGTAGTTGAAGAAGCTTTAAAATTAATATCTAAATAGAAATACTATAGGGAAAGGGTTCCATACCTTCCCTATTTGGTTTTCCATCCCCGCCCCCATTTTATCTAGAGGCTTTTTGCATATAATCCCTTGTCTATGAATAAATATTACTAAGATTAGATAGGGGGGATATATGTGAGAAAGTATTTGATATTTGGAATAGTACTTATAATAATACTAGGTGCATTAATTGTTCCAAAAGTGCTTAAAGGAAAAGATGGCACAGTTAGTTTTAAAACATTGGATATGGAAGAACTACCAGCAGAGATTAGGGAAGCACTCCCAAAATATATAATGGAAGAAAGAGCTTTAACTTTCAAATTTAAAGATGAAATCTTTGTAATAGTAACAAGAGGAGAGAAAAAATCAAAGGGGTATTTTGTTGATATAGATAAAATTGTTAAGGAGCCTTATGGTGAAGATAAGTTTGATTTAATTGTATATGCAAAATTTATAGACCCAAATCCTAACGAAATAGTAACCCAAGAATATGAATACCCGGTTATTGTGGTGAAAACAAATTTAAAAGCAATGCCCCAGGCAATACATTTAGACATAGAATATGTAGATTAGTTTAAGAACCTCTAAGAATGATATATTTATATCAAATATATTGTTTGAAGAGGTTTTTTTATGCAAGTAAAACAGCCCAGATAAATTAACTATAAAAGGAAATGACTTTATTGCCACAATGTGATAAAATAAATTTAGTCTTGGAGAAAAAATAATCGGTAAATTTGATAAATAAATATCGTTTTCCTATTGACAAATATTCCTCAATGTTATAGAATGAAGATGGTCGATGATGTATGATGCATCATACATAATAATTTAAAACATCTATTCTATATAAATAAAAGGAGGAGTAACAATGGATTTTATGAATTTAAAGAAGTACCCAGCAGAACCTTTCAAAATTAAAAGTGTTGAGCCTGTAAAGATGATTTCTAGAGCTGAACGTGAAGCAGCAGCAAAGGAGGCAGGATATAATACATTCAATCTAAGATCAGAAGATGTATATATAGATTTACTTACAGACTCAGGTACAAATGCTATGAGTGACGCTCAATGGGCAGGAATGATGATTGGTGACGAAGCTTATGCAGGAAGTAGAAACTGGCTTTTCTTAGAGTCAACAATTAAAGAATTATTCGGATTTAATCACGTAGTACCTACTCACCAAGGGCGTGGTGCTGAAAACATTCTATCAAGTATTGCTATTAAACCAGGACAATACGTTGCAGGAAATATGTATTTTACAACTACAAGATATCATCAAGAAAAAAATGGAGGTATTTTTGTAGATATTATTAGAGACGAAGCACATGATGCAGGACTAAATGTTCCATTCAAGGGTGATATCGACTTAAATAAACTTCAAAAATTAATTGATGAAAAGGGTGCAGAAAACATAGCTTACATTTGTTTAGCAGTTACTGTAAACCTTGCAGGTGGACAACCTGTATCAATGGCAAATATGAAAGCAGTAAGAGAAATTACAGCAAAACATGGAATCAAAGTATTCTATGATGCTACAAGATGTGTAGAAAATGCTTATTTTATCAAAGAACAAGAAGAAGGATATCAAGACAAGACAATAAAAGAAATAGTACATGAAATGTTCAGTTACTCCGATGGAGCTACTATGTCAGGTAAAAAAGATGGTATCGTAAATATCGGTGGATTCCTAGCTATTAATGACGATGAATTATTCGGAAAAGCTAAAGAAATAGTAGTAGTATATGAAGGAATGCCATCATATGGTGGAATGACTGGTAGAGATATGCAAGCTATAGCTATCGGATTTAGAGAAGCAATGCAATTTGAATATATTGAACACAGAATTAAACAAGTTAGATATCTTGGAGACAGACTAATGGAAGCTGGAGTTCCAATAATTGAACCAGTTGGCGGACATGCTGTATTCCTAGATGCAAGAAGATTCTGTCCACATCTAACACAAGAACAATTCCCAGCCCAATCACTAGCTGCTTCACTTTACATTGACTCTGGTGTTAGATCAATGGAACGTGGTATAGTATCAGCAGGTAGAGATGTGAAAACTGGAGAAAACCATAAACCAAAGCTAGAAACAGTTAGATTGACTATTCCTAGAAGAGTTTATACTTACAAACATATGGACGTTGTAGCTGAATCAGTAATAAACTTATACAAACATAAAGAAGATATAAGACCACTTAAATTTGTTTATGAGCCAGCTCAATTAAGATTCTTTACTGCAAAATTTGATTATGCAGATTAATTAAAATCATTATTTCAATGTTATATTCTCTATATTCCCGGGCTTTTCCCGGGAATATAGAGTAAATATAAAATAAAAGAAGATGCGGCTATAATTAAAAATTAAATGAGGAGGTAAATATGGAGACGAAAAATGTACAAAGTACTAACAAGTTTGGATCCAAATGGGGATTCATTCTGGCTTGTGTAGGTTCTGCTGTAGGTATGGCAAACGTTTGGGGATTCCCTTACAAAATGGGAAGTAATGGTGGAGGGGCATTTTTAGTAGCGTATCTAATCTTTGTAGTTATTTTTAGTTATGTAGGTCTTTCTGCCGAATATGCCATTGGTCGTAGAGCAAAAACAGGTACAGTTGGAGCTTATGAAAATGCTTGGGCATCAGGTGGAAAACCAGGTATAGGTAAATACATAGGTTGGCTTCCATTGGCAGGTTCTATGTGTATAGCATTGGGTTATGCAGTTATTATATCTTATGTACTAAAAGGTTGGACTCAATCAGTTACAGGTAGCCTTATGACTGTTGATCCAGGTCCATGGTTTGAATCTTTTGCTTTAGTAGACTACTCTGTAATACCATATCACTTAATAGTAGTAGTAGGAACTCTACTTACTTTAACATTAGGAGCAGATAGTATCGAAAAAACTAATAAAGTTATGATGCCATTATTCTTTGGACTATTTATAATTCTTGCTATTCGTGTTGCATTTTTACCTGGCGCAGTAGAAGGATATAAATTTATGTTTACGCCAAGGTGGGAAATGTTAGCAGACCCAATGGTTTGGATTTGGGCAATGGGGCAAGCGTTTTTCTCACTATCAGTAACTGGAAGTGGTATGATAGTATATGGCGCCTATCTTTCTGATAATGAAGACATAGTAGATGGTGCAAAAAATACAGCTATATTTGATACAATTGCAGCATTAGTTGCAGCATTGGTTATTATACCAGCTTGTTTTGCTTATAATGTAGACGTTGGAGCAGGTCCAGGATTACTATTTGTAACATTACCTACAATACTTCAAAATATGCCATTTGGAAGATTATTTGCTATAATATTATTTACAGCCGTAGTATTTGGTGGAGTTTCTTCACTTCAAAATATGTTTGAAGTAGTTGGAGAATCATTAATGTACAAATTCCCAAAATTAAAACGTACTCCAATGTTAGTAATATTAGCTGTAGTGTGCTTTGGTATAGGTGTAAATATGGAACCTATATTTAAATGGGGTCCTTGGATGGATTTAGTATCCATTTATATAATCCCAATAGGAGCAACCATAGGAGCTATATCTTGGTTCTGGATAATGAAAAAAGACGATTTGCTTAATGAAATCAATATGGGATCTAAAAAGAAATATGGTGACTTATGGTACAATATAGGTAGATATGTTTACGTACCATTTGCAGCAATCCTTTGTATAATCGCATTGGCTAAGGGAATTGCATTCTAGAACTTTAGAGATTAAGAAAAGAGGTGGAGTATTACTCTACCTCTTTTAAATTTCACAAAACATGGTATAATAATAGAATATTGGATTATACAACACAAATATTGATGGGAGTTAGTGGAGTGGAGATAAATAAAAAAACCTTAAGCGATCAGATTTATGATGTTTTAAAAATGGAAATTTTAAAAAGTGAAATTCCTTTTGGTTCAAAACTTGTTAATAGATCATTACAAAAAAGATTTGGGGTCAGCTCATCTCCTATAAGAGATGCTATCAATCGATTAAATCAAGATGGGCTTGTTACATCTATTGATAAGACTGGAGCAACAGTTGTTGACTTTGATTACGATTTTTTCCTCGAGGTAAATGAAATTCTTCTTTCAATCGTAAAAACAGGTATTAATTTATCATTTAAAAAAGCTGATATAGAGGAAGTAAGTGAAAAATTGGAAAAGTTTTTAGCTTTGCAGGAGAAGTATATAGGTACTGATAGATATTATGATTATGATTATAAGTTTCATAAGACCTTTATAGATTATTCAAACAATTCAAGACTTAAAAAATTATTTAAGGAGTACAATGTTCTTCATGAAATGCTAGTTAGAAATTTTTACAATCCTGAAACATCCCAGATTCAAGAAAATAGTATAAAGATGCATAGGCAAATAATAGATGCCTATAGAAATAAAGAATATAGGTTAGCTATGCAGTTAACTGAAGAACACTACGCTGTTGCTGAAGAGATATTCAAAAAGGTGTTAAAGCAAAGAGAACAAAAAAGTGATGAAAAAATTGAAGATTAAAATTCAAAGAAAAATGCACTTAACATTAAAATATTAATGATTAAGTGCATTTTATAGTTTTTAAAATTTCTTATCTTTTAGGGTTCCAGCAAATATTGCATCTATAACTGCTATTCCTATTAACATAAAGCCTTGTTTTAATACTATTACAGGAGCAAGTGCAAATATCAAACTAGATAATATAATGCAATTTAAAATGTTTTTACTGGATTTATAAAGGGAAGATAGTAATATACCTATTCCTACTAAATATGCTACAAACTGAGTGTAAAATTGTGGTAGCACAATGAATTGTGGAATAAAAATCAATGGTAAAAACCATATGCCCCAGAATATCCCTGTTATAATACAGGATTTTATAAAACCTTTTTCCTTTTCAAAGGCTGGTTGTACGATGCCTCTCCAACCTATTTCTTGTAAGCCAAATAGTATCAACATTATAGGAAGAAACTTAAAAAAGTCTAATAAACTACCATATCTATAAACATTTTTTAATAGTATATTAAATCCATAATGAGCTATTAAAAAAATAGGAATTAAAATCATAGACTTAGATTTAACGAATTTTAATTCATCTTTATTTATTCCTTTTACAATAATGGTAGAGATAAAAGGTCCAAGACACCCTAATATAAAGAGTGAAAAATATAGTGGACTTTTGAATATTTCGTTAAAAATAATTTTGGAAAAAACAATAATACCAAAACTTATATAGCTTATTAAAAAGGATAAAAACAAATAGAGTTTTGTATTTTTTTTCAATGCTTGTCCTCCAATAACATATATTTGGTCGATGATTGTAGACAATCATTATATTAATAATATATCATAATAATATTTAAAAATCATTAATTATGTTCCTGCTTTAGCAATTTTAAAGAGGTAAGATATATAGCTACACTTATCCAAAACATAAATAACAACCTATTATAAAACCACACATGATCTACAAAACCCATTACACACAGACCAAGTATACCTGACAACGAAGCTATTAATATATTATTTATATTTGGATTACTTTTATCTTTTGCTGCTACAAATGTATTTCTGACAAGTCTAAAAATCAGCAATATAAAGGATATAATTGCTGTGATTCCAGCCTCTAACCAGATTTGCACATATAAATTATGAGTATGTGCCACAGTAGTAAGCCCAAAGCTTTTATACCTTTGATATATAACATTTACTACTCGACTGCCTAATCCAACACCTGTAAGCCAATAGTCTCTTAGCATAGCAAATGCAGGTCCTAGAATTTGTTTTCTATATTTTAGTGATGTATCATTGGGGTTGAATATAGTCATAATCCTTCTATATATGGATGAAGGTAAGAAAGGTAAAGCTATTATTCCCAACAATATAAGATATGGTATATATCTTTTGTTCCAAAAGAAAACAAATATAAATACTGCTATTGCAAATGCACCCCAAGCTGATCTGGAGCCAGTCTTAAGGAGGATTAACAATACAGGTAAGGAGAGAATCCCCCAAAATATTTTTTTGAATAATGATTTTTCGTTTAATATAATAGGTGCAAAAAAAGGCATCGTTAAAACCAATAACTCACCGTATACATTTGAATTACCCATTGTAGAATATACTCTACCTTCCATTCCTTGGTTAATTGTCAAGTCTACTAAAGAAGGATTAACTTCTATACCAACTACTTTCCATTGATAAATGCCATATAAAGCTGTTAGAAATGTTCCTAAGACAATTAATTTAACTAAAATATCCAATTCTTTATATGAATTTATAGAACTCACAATAACAACAATAGCTAAAAAGGTAATAAAATAATATATTAAATAATTTAGACTATCTCTTGGAAATAGTGATGTTATTGCAGATAAAAATATACTTAGGAAGAATATCACTAGCATATAGTCTATTGAAGATAAATCAATATTTATGTCTTTTCTTATAATAGCCTTAAATAAAAACATCATAAAAATTAAAAGTGTAAGAATCACACCATATTTGTTATACCATCTATGGTCTGGAATTATCATATTTATGATTAAATATAAACCCAATAAATAATGAAAGTTTTTAGATAAATAATCCAAAATTTTAACGAATAAGCTATTTGAAAATGTATTTACACATTTGTTATAAATTTTTCTTATAAATGTTATAGGAAAATTAACTAGTATATTTAATAGCTTAAATATAAGGCTATTAATCCATAGATTTTGGAATATATCTGGACCTTTTAAATAATTTATGAATGTACTATTTTTTACTGTTCTTTTGATATATTCTACCATTATCTCACCACTATTCTGCTTTTTTAATTTCTGAAATTCTTCCATCTTTAAGAATAGAATTTCCAGCGTATAGAGAAATTGTTTGACCTACATAGTAAACAGATTTATCTATGGAGACGCCACCTTTATTTATGATTCCTGTTCCTTCCATTGTGATATAAAGTGATGAATAACCTTCTCTACTAGATGGAACCAATTGACCGTCTTCCCTACTCTCCCAATAAATAGAATCACCAGGGTTTATTTCTACTACCTTTCCAAAATCTGAGTTTTGGATGGATTCTCTTACTGGATCACCTGTATTTATAGCATCTATTACAAAATCAGGTGTTTCTTCAATATAGAATGTGATTAAGATTTTCTCTTTACTAGCTGTTGGTGCTGCTACATTTGCCTTTGCAAATTTATTTTTTAATCCAATTACACTAACTAAAATAACTAAAACTATGATTAAATCTATCCAAGTAAATTTTCTCTTTCTCATCTTAATTCCTCCTAAATCTTAGATGCGTCATAGATTCTACCATAAAATATGGAAGTACCTACTCTAAGAGTTATAAACTGTCCAATATAATAATTAGACCCACCAATATTTATGCCATTAGGACCGAGTATTCCATTGGTCTCCATGGTAATAAAAACTGAAGAAAATCCATTTTTAGTGGATTTAACTTGTCTTCCGTCCTTATCTTCACCCCAAGAAACAGAATCACCAATTTCAATATCTACAACATTTCCAAAACTCATATTAAGAAGTGTTTCAGTTGCAGGATCCTCTAACTTTACATTATTTGCGGTAAAGCTATTTACTTCTTCTTGATAGAATACAACTTTAATTTTATCATTATTGTTTGTAATATTTTCTTTAGGAATAAATATACCAAGTTTCTTTACTATAAATAGTCCTGCTATAATTACTAAGATAATAATTCCTATATCGATTATACTTATTTTTCCAAACAATTTTCCGTTTTTATCAATCATTTAACTATCCCTTCCTTTATAAAGATTGTAGGTTTCTTCTATTGTTTTTTCTAAATTAAAGTTTTCCCTTAAAACCATATATCCATTTGTTATATATTGTTCTTTCAATTTCGTATCTTGAATTAATGATACTAAACCTTCAGCCAACTTTTGTTTATCTCCATATTCTATAAGAATCCCATTATTGAGTTTTTCATTAATTATTTCCCTTGTCCCACCACTATCTGTTGTAATCACTGGAAGTCCAGCTGCCATAGCTTCTATAATGGATAAACCAAAAGCTTCATTATTTGAGGGTAATACAAAAATATCAGAACTTTTCAATATATTTTCTATGTCCCTACGATATCCAGTAAATATAATATCCTTTGAAATTTGCAATGATTTTGCCTTGTCAATGATATTATCAAGAAGCTCACCTTCACCAACTAATACAAATTTGAATGGCAAATCAAGATTTTGCATTTTTATATAGTCTTTAAAATACTTGATGGAATCAATTAGAAATTCATGTCCCTTTTCTTTAGAAAATCTAGCAATTGTTGTAATCAAAATTTCATCCTTAGGGATTTTAAATTCATCCCTAAAGGTAAGGGGGATGGACTTGTTCCATTCATCCAAATCAATTCCCGTATAAATAAGTTTAACCTTATTTTTATTTATACCTTCATCTTCAATCAATTGGTCTTTTACACTAGAACTAACTGCTATAAGTGAATCGTTAAATTTAGTAAAGAACTTATTAGTCATAATAACAGATTTGGAGTTTTCGAATAACATATGTCTTGTATTTATAATTCGTACTTTATTCCCAAGGAGTTTAGACAAAATACTTATATAATTTTCCCTTAGAAAATGAGTGTGAATTACATCAATTGATAATTCTTTACACAATCTTTTTAATTCCTTTGCAGCATTTAAATCAAAAGGACCATCCATTTGAAATTTTATTGTTTTGATTCCCAAATCCTCCAAAAGTTTTAAACCTTTACCTTCTTCTGAATATGCAATATAGAAATTACATTTTTTATTATGTAGTTTTCTTGCAAGAGTATAAATATATATTTCTGATCCTCCACTACCTAAATAATTGATAAGGTGCAGGACATTTGTCATTCAATATCACCATCCTTAATACAATTCACAATTCACAGTTCACAATTCACAATTATTAATTAAGAATTCTCTTTATCATTTTTAATTAGCAATAGTCAAAAATAATCAATTGTGAATAGTAACATTATACCATTGTAATGGCTTCTATGCCATCGTTGTTAAATATAAAACTCAGTTTAGATTTCTAAACTGAGTATATTATCATTCTGTAGCATAATTATCAAAATAGCCTTGAATCAATACAACTGGCGTCCCTTTATCTCCACTGCCGCTAGTTAAATCACAAAGGCTGCCAAGCAAATCGGTAATCCTTCTTGGAGTAGTACCTAAGGATTCTGCTTGACCAAGTAAATCTACGTCTTTACTGTAAATTTTCTTTTTAACTGCTGCCATTATTTCTTCGCCTTTTAAATCATTAAGTTCAGTATCCACAACATATTTAAGTTTCAATTCATTTGGAGTTCCTACTAAACCTTTAGTATAGCCAGGTGACACTACAGGGTCTGCAAGTTCCCAAATTCCACCGACAGGATCCTTAAAAGCTCCATCACCATACACCATAACTTCTAAATTGATATTTGTTTTTTCAAACAATATCCTTTGGATTTCTTCAACATAATATTGGGAATTTCTTGGGAACAATTTAACTTCATTATCTGATGCTAAATTGGACCCTAATAGTCCATATTCAGGATTAAATCCGCTTCCATCTATTGATTCATTAAGTATATCATCTAATCCTAGGACTATATTTGCTCCAGCTTCTTTTAACATTCTTTTAGTTCTTTTTCTTTCATGTACATTTGCTACTAATACATCTTTAGTATAATTTAATATTGTTCTTGGGTCATTTGAAAAGTATATTTCAATATTACCTTCAACTACTTTTTTGTACATATCAACATAATCTATACCAGTGAAAGGATGGAGTACTTTTTCTCCAAACAATCTTCTATAATCAGCCTCAGTCAAAACATCAGAATATGGATTAATTTTTAATTCATCCATTTTGTCTATGTCCATAAGATGGTTTCCAACTTCGTCTGAAGGATAACTTAACAATAAGTGAATTTTTCTATTGCTTTTTGCGATTCCTTTTAGAAGTATTGAAAATCTATTTCTACTTAAAATAGGGAACACCACCCCTATATCATTTGGATATTTATTTGCAACATCTTTTCCAATATCTTCTGAAGTAGCATAGTTTCCTTGAGCACGTGCAACCAGTGATTCCGTAATTCCAACTACATCTTTATGTTTAAGTTCGATATTTTCACTTTTAACAGCTTCTAACAATGAATCAACTACAATATTGATTAAGTCATCCCCTTCCTTTACTATAGGAGTTCTTATTCCTCTTACTGTAGTACCAATAGTTCTATTCATCTTATTTCCTCCTGATTCAAATTTCAATCCTTCTTCATTATACCATAAAAGTTAATTAATTTTAATAAGGATGCTAATTATTTCCACCACATTTAATTATCATTATTATTATTTTTATCCATAGTTAAAGAGTAGATTTCTCCACGACCGTCGAAATGACGATTTCGGTGTTGTCTTCCCGAGCTTGTCGAGGGATCTCCTCTTGTAAGACTCCAAAGCTCTACCCTAATAATTGTGCATTGTGAACTGTAAATTGTGAACTGTAAATTGTGAACTATGAATTCTAACATTTTATTATTTCCTTTTCAGTAAAGATATAATCAACTGGTATATCATAATATTCTCTAGGCACTTTGTCAATTACCTGTAAGTCAAAAGCTATTGCTATTTTTGGTACATTTTTATCTATTTTAGTTAAAAATCTATCATAATATCCTCCGCCATAACCAATTCTATATCCATCTCTATCGAATACTACACCAGGTACGATAATTAAATCGACTAATTTAGGATCTGTGTACCTAATATATTCTTCTTTAGGGGTTAAAATGTTATAATATCCTGGTTCTAATTCTTTAAAATCTTTTACCAAAGAAAGTTTTAATTCTCTGGTTTCTGGAATTGAAATTGGAACTACAATATCTTTTCCATCTTCAATACTTTTCTTTATAAATTCATGGGTATCAACTTCATCTGTAAAACTAATAAAAGTCATTATAGTTTTAGCATTTTTATAGTATAATGAATCTAATATAGTGTTTAATATAATATTACTAAATTCTTTATGTTCATATTTTCCAAGCTTTGACCTTTTATCCAATATTTGATGCCTTAATATTTTTTTATTCAATTAAATCACCTCAAACAGTTTATTTATCTTTCATTTTATATTATAATATAACATTAAGGAAGGAAAAAATACATAAATTGATATAATGTGATATTTGGGGTGTAAAACTTGATAAAACTATTAAACGTAAGTAAGGAATATAAAAATGGGGTTAAGGCCCTTTCAAATATTAATTTAGAAATACATAAAGGTGAATTTGTATTTTTAGTGGGTTTAAGTGGTGCAGGAAAATCTACTTTAGTTAAATTACTATTAAAAGAGGAAAATGTTACGGAAGGTAACATTTTATTGAATGATTTGGATATTACAAAAGTTTCAAATAGGAAAGTACCATATATAAGGAGACAGGTTGGAGTAGTATTTCAAGATTTCAGATTATTACCTAATAAAACCGTTTATGAAAATGTCTCATTTGCTATGGAAATAGTGGGAGCACATCCAAAGGAAATTCGTAGAAGGGTCCCAATGATATTGAGCCTAGTGGATTTAAGCAGAAAGGCAAATAGCTTTCCAGACCAACTATCAGGTGGGGAGCAACAAAGGGTGTCCATTGCTAGGTCAATAGTTAATAATCCACCTGTCCTAATAGCGGACGAGCCTACGGGGAATTTAGACCCAGAAACTGCTATGGATATTATGAAAGTATTAACAGATATAAACAGCAGGGGGACTACCATATTAATGGCAACCCACGCCAAAGAAATAGTAAATACTATGAAAAAGAGAGTTATAACCTTAGAAGACGGTAGAGTTATTAGAGACGAGGAGAAGGGAGGTTATGAACTTGAAGTTTCGAATAATTAAAAATATAACAAAGCAGGGATTTCAAAGTATGTGGAGAAATAGGGGAATGGGATTAGCCTCAGTTTCGTCAATCACTGCTGTACTAATGATATTAGGTATAGTTTTAATTTTAATTTTGAGTATAAACAACGTTGTTTTGGACACTAAAACAAAATTTGATGAAATTCAAGTTTTTCTTTACAATGATGCTTCAGATAAGGAAATGAATGCCATAGAAGATGCTGCTAAGGAAAGTGATGGGGTCGTATCAGTAATGTTTCAATCCAAGGAACAGGCATTAGAACTTTTTAAGGAGGATTGGAAAGAAGAAGCTTATTTATTAGAGGGCTTAGAGGTAGACAATCCATTACCAAATTCATATATAATCAAATTAAAGGATATTTCTTATGCAAATAAGGTTGTAAATATACTTAAATCAATGGATGGAGTTGAAAAGATAACATACTATCAAGAAATAATTGACAAACTTATGGTATTTGCAAATTATATTAGATTCGGTGGTTTGACAATAATAGGTGTATTAGTATTTGTATCAGTTTTTATCATTTCAAATACCATTAAACTAACAGTAACCTCAAGAAGAAGAGAAATCAATATAATGAAGTACGTAGGGGCAACCAATAATTATATTAGAGGACCTTTTATTATTGAAGGTATTCTACTTGGACTGTTTGGGGCATTGATATCAATATTGATAGTTTATTATGGATATGGATATCTATTTGAATCGGTAAATGCAAAACTATATTCATTATTTACATTTTACTTAATCGAACCAAAATATATACTTAGCGATATAGCTATTATGTTTGCTACAATAGGAATGGGTATTGGAACTTTGGGAAGCCTTGTTTCATTAAAACGTTTCTTAAATGTTTAGGGGGGAAAAGCAAATGATAAAAAAGAAATGGATAGTACCTTTACTTACTATGGTAATTTTATCACTAACAGTTGTACAAGTCTATGGGGATACACTAAGTGATTTAAAAAAACAACAAAAGAATATCAATTCACAAATAAATCAAACGAAGAATCAAATAAAGAATATCCAAAATCAGACTAAGGATGTATCCAAACAAATCGACGATTTAGATAGAAAAATGGATAATGCAACAGTTGAATTGGAAAGAGTTGAAAAGGAATTAGAAAATCTAAATAAAAATATTGAAAAAACCAAAGAAGATTTAAATATTGCAGAGAAAAAACTTGATGCTAAAAAGGATTTATACAACCAAAGAATAAGAGTTATGTACCAAAATGGAAATGTAGGTTATTTAGAGGTTTTACTTTCTGCAGGAAATATTAAAGACTTTTTATCAAGAAAAGAAATGATACAGTCAATTGCTAATCATGATAAAGAATTGATACAATATATGAAGGAACAAAGAGACACTATAGATTTAAAAAAGACAGAGTTAGAGGCACAAAGAGCTTCTGTTGAAGTAACAAAATCCAAGCTTGAGGCTAGAAAAAGAGATTTAGAAAGAGTTACAAGAGAAAAAGAAATTTTTATGTCCAGATTACAGCAGGATATAAAGGCATTAGAAAAAGAATATGATAAACAAAATGAATATGCCAAGGAAATAGAATCAAAGATTGTTAAATTGCAAAGAGAAACTGGACCTTATTCTGGAGGTAAAATGGCCTGGCCTGTACCTGGACATTCAAGAATAAGTTCATACTATGGTTATAGGATTCATCCAATCTTTAAGACTAAGAAACTACATACAGGCATCGATATACCAGCACCTACCGGTACAGCTATAAAGGCTGCTGCGGATGGGACTATAATCTATTCTGATTGGCTTGGTGGTTATGGAAAGGCTGTAATGGTAGACCATGGTGGAGGTATTGTAACACTTTATGGACATAATTCATCCTTAGTTGGGAAGGTTGGAAATAAGGTTACAAGAGGAGAAACAATTGCTAAAGCAGGTAGTACAGGCAACTCTACAGGACCACATTGCCACTTTGAGGTTAGAAAAAATGGGGCTTATGTAGATCCAATGCCATGGTTAACAAAGTAAGGGGAATCAACCCCCTTTTTTCTTTTTGTGGTATAATACAAGGAGATATTTAATAAAATAGTCACATAACCCAAAAAATAGAGGTGAATATAATGTCAAAGAAAAAAGCCATCACGTTGATGGTAGTAGCTGTCCTCATTACAAATATTATAACCTTTGGGGCTACAAGTTTGATGACAGACAGTTTTAATTTTGGAATGTCTTTTAATAATGAAAATAAAATAAAGGAAGGCAAGGATTTATCCAAGATATTAAGTATTAAGAAGTATATAGAAAATAATTATCTAAGAGAAGTTGATGAACAAAAAATGTTGGATGGTCAACTAAAAGGTATGGTATCCTCCTTAAATGACCCATATTCCGTATATATGACGCAAGATGAATTTTCAAGCTTTGCCCAACAAACTGCAGGAATTTATGGAGGAGTTGGAGTTATAGTAACACCAGGTGAAGACAATTATATTACAGTAGTATCACCAATAGAGGATACCCCTGGGGAAAGGGCAGGCATTAAGTCAGGTGATAGAATTATAAAGGTTAATGGAGTAGAATATTTTGCAGAAAATATGGATGAAGCAGTGAAGGTTATGAAAGGTAAACCTAAAACAAAGGTAACTATAACCATAATGAGAACAGATAAAGAAGGTAATGATCAAACCTTTGATTTAGATATAATTAGGGAAGAAATAAGATTAGTCACTGTAAAATCCAGCATCATAGATAAAGAAATAGGATATATAAGGATAACATCCTTTGACGAATTAACATATAAAGATTTTAAAGAGAATTTATCAAAATTAGAAAAAGCAAATGTAAAGGGTCTAATAATTGACCTAAGAAATAATCCAGGAGGATTATTAAATATTTGTGCACAGATTGCAGATGAACTACTCGGTGCAGGGGATATAGTATATACTCAAACTAAAAATGGTGAACGAGAGTATCTAAAATCTGATAAAGGACAAATTACAATTCCTCTAGTATTGCTTGTAAATGAAGGTAGTGCAAGTGCCTCAGAAATATTAGCTGGTGCAATTAAAGACCACAAAAGGGGAGAGTTAATAGGTACAAAGACCTTTGGCAAAGGTGTAGTTCAAAGGATTAAGGAACTACCAGATGGATCAGGGCTTAAACTAACAGTATCTGAATATTTTACACCTAATGGCACAAATATTCACGGAATTGGAATTACGCCAGATATTGTTATAGAGTTAAACGAAGGAGTAGAAAACATAGGAGTAGACTATATAAAAAAAGATAATCAATTGCAGAAGGCACTTGAAGTTATAAAAGGAAAGATTTAGGTGACAGCTAACAGCTAACAGCTAACAACTAATAGCGAACAGTTAACAGTTTAAAATTGACAATTGACAGTGGACAATTGGAAAGATATAACACCGTAGGTGTCACTCTGAAGATGCCCTAACCCAATTTACGTAGTAAATTGATGGTAGGTCATTCGCAATGAATTCCAAATTTGTGCAACTTAAGGAGCAAACAAATTTGTGAATGAAACTGCGTAAGCGAATAGTCTCTATTATATTTGATGTACAAAATGATATGGGATTCTTCGCAAGCTCAGAATGACGGCTTACGCCTCTTAGTTGTGAACTGTGAACTGTGAATTCTAATAAAATAAGAAGGAGAATAGGGTATGAGCGGACTATATCAAATTATGTACTTCACATTAATTGATATTAAAAACACCTTATTATCTCCTTTTTTTATTATCATTTTTGCAATAATTTATTATCAGTATTATCAATCCAAAACACCAAGATCAACATTATTAAAAACCCTTAACTCCACTTTCTACGGAATTTTAGGTGGTTTTATAACTACTATAGCATTTATATATTTGGAAGTTGTAGTTATCCCAAAGGATTTTATGTATATATTAACTATGGCAATTATTTTATCCTTGATAGATACAAGATTTATGTGCTTTGCCTATGGAGGAAGCTTAGTTTCACTTTCAAGTATAATAATTGGATTTCCAAAGGTAGAAAGCAAAGATATTATGCTAGTTGTGGCGACGTTACATATAGTGGAAAGTATTTTAGTATTAGTAAATGGAAGTAAGGATAGACAGCCTACATTTTTCCATCATGAAGATGAAATAGTGGGAGGATTTAATATGAATAGATTCTGGCCTATCCCTTTCGTAATTTTCATTGGAGATGATCTTATTAAACCAATTACCTTGATGGCAATTTTAAATTATGGTGATTTTACTCTATCCTATCCTAAAAGGAAAAGTATTTTTACTGGATTATTAATGCTATTATATAGTTTAGTTTTATTGTTTGTTACAAGGACAATTGAAAATAATTTGATACCACCCTTATTTGCTATTTTAGGTCATGAATTCATTATTTTTATCAATAAATTATTTGAAAAAAATAGAGTGCCTATATTTTCACCACCTCTAAAAGGTGTGAGGGTTCTTGATATTGTTAAAAGCAGCATAGGAAAAGAAATAGGTCTTGAAATAGGCGATGTTATAATTAGTATTAATGGTGTAATTGTATATGATGATAAGGATTTGCAGAATATTGAACTTTTAAATAATGATAGTATGAAGATTATCTATTTTAACAAAGCAAAGGGAATTACAGAAAAAGTCTACAGGGGTAATAAGAAAACCCTAGGAATATCAGTAGTTCCTAGGGCTTGATTGACAATTTTTCTAAATCAATAGAATATATTAACTCAGGTTTTTCACTTTCAAAAGGTATATTTAAATTTACATAAACCAAGTTTTTTTCACGATTATAGTAGATATTGTCACTATTAGCATTAATTATTGTTGACAATTCTTTATCCTTAATATCGTAATCATGAATAGTATAATCGTTATTACTTTGATTCTTTTCTATTAAGAGAAGCTTATTTTCTGATATAATAGAATAATTTGATAGATTTAAATCTAGCATATCAATTTTTTTATTATTCTTTAGATCATAAATATAAAGTTTATTTCTGCCTTCTTTTTCATCATTTTTTAAATAACATATTTTATTTTCATCTATAAATTTTATATTGAACCCATGATCGATTAATTTAAAACTGTCCAAATCATCTGTAAATAAAATATTCCTATTCATTTTATTTTCTTCAGCAGTAGTAATAATTGTTTTATCGTTGTAATTTTTAATATTTACAATATGAAAATCATAACTATTTACTAAGTTGTTTTTATTTTCTTTTAAATTATAGATATAAACATTTGAAGATTTATTGTTATCTACAATATATAAGTTGTTTTTGTCCTTCCAACTAGTCAATGATGGATTTATTGGTTCATTAAAAATTACCTTATAAGCTTTTATATCTGATACGGGAATAATATATAATTCTCCGCCATTTTCACTACTTTCAATTAAAGAAATATTCTTTAAATCTGGACTAAATGTTGCGGATTGAATTTTATGCTTGGATGTAAACAATAACACTCTTTCATTATTCTCTATATAATAGAGCCATAAGCTTTCTGTATTTGAATTTTTTTCTATATCTTTTTCGGTCTTTCTATATAGAATATATTTTTTCTGCACATAATCCAATACATGGCCCTCATCTATTATGGAAGAGATAAAGCTTTTTGTTGATTTTAAAATCTCTCCATTATTAGCATCGATTTCCACTGATAAATTCACTAAAGGGGTTTCAGGATTATTCCTATCAAAAATACTATTATAAGTTATATTCCATATTATATTATCATTTATACTTGATAGATTAATAATTGGGGCTGTATTTGCAGAGACCTTAAATTCTGAATTAATTTTATTTATAACATCATTTAGTCCAAGTTTTATGCTTAAAGGCTTATAGTTTTCATTAATAATATTAAATTTTATATCATCTATATCCCTTAACTTTTCATCTATATCTATAAAGATTTGGGGAACAGCCAATTGAATTGATTCTTCATCAGTTTTATTAAAAACATATATATTTACAATATTCCCCTTTTTAGTTATCTTCTCTATATCAGCACCTGATGATTCTAACAATCCTAATGAGACTAACAACTTTATTCTATTATTTTTTTTCTTTACTATTTCTACATTGGGGTCAATAGTTTGATATCCCTTGGACAATATTACCTGTTCAATAGTATATTTTAACTCTTCACCAAATTCTGCTTCAGGTTCTGTTTTAGTATCTTTTGCTAACAGAGGTAAATTATTTACAACTTTACATCCAGTTAAAGATATTGATAAAATGATAAGTAAGATTAATTTTATAAAATGTTTCATTGGAGTACCCCCTTCAGTATTAGTTTACAATATTACAGGGCTTTCTTCAATATCAATATAAGTATAATTAAAAATTAAAGATTAAAGATTAAAAATTTTTTAAGACCCAATAAAATGACCCTAAGCAATTCTTAATTCTTAATTTTTAATTGTGTTATTTAATAATAAGTTTTGACAATATTATTTAATATTATATAATAAGTATGTTAGGAACAAATGTTCAAATAAAGAGGTGATAACGTTGAATAAATTTAAAATAGAATCCAGCTTTAAGCCTACTGGTGATCAACCTCAAGCAATTGAAAAACTAGTAGAAGGTTTAAATAATAATAAAAAACATCAAGTATTACTAGGAGTAACAGGTTCTGGAAAGACCTTTACCATGGCAAATATAATTGAGAGGGTACAAAAACCTACATTAGTAATAGCACATAATAAAACCCTTGCTTACCAACTAGCAAGTGAGTTTAAAGAATTTTTCCCCAATAATGCTGTGGAATACTTTGTAAGTTATTATGATTATTACCAACCTGAGGCATATGTACCCCAAACGGACACTTATATAGAAAAAGATTCTTCAATAAATGATGAAATAGATAAACTCCGCCACTCTGCGACAATGTCTTTATTTGAAAGAAGGGATGTAATAATTGTTGCATCTGTTTCTTGTATATATGGATTAGGGGACCCAATAGATTATGAAAATCTAGTAGTTTCTCTAAGACCAGGTATGATTAAGGATAGAGACGAAGTAATGAGAAAGCTAATAGATATCCAATATATGAGAAATGATATAAACTTTATTCGGGGGACCTTTAGAGTAAGGGGAGATGTCTTAGAAATATTTCCTGCATCATCAAGTGAAAATACAATTAGAGTAGAATTCTTTGGTGACGAAATAGATAGAATAGTTGAGGTTAATTATCTCACTGGAGAGGTAATAGGCTTGAGAAATCATGTGTCTATTTTCCCTGCGTCTCACTACGCTACATCTGAAGAAAAGGTTAAAAGGGCTTTAGTTACTATTGAAGAAGAGTTAAATGACAGATTAAAAGAACTTAGAGATAAAGAAAAACTACTGGAAGCTCAACGTTTAGAGCAAAGAACAAGATATGACTTGGAAATGCTAAGTGAAATGGGATTTTGTACTGGCATAGAAAACTACTCAAGACATTTGAGCAATAGACCACCTGGAAGCAGACCATATACCTTAATTGATTATTTTCCAAAGGACTTTTTAATTATTGTAGATGAATCTCATGTTACAATTCCTCAAATCGGCGGTATGTATGAAGGTGATAGATCTAGAAAAACAAATCTTGTTGAATATGGATTTAGATTGCCTTCAGCTTTAGATAATAGACCGTTAAAGTTTCATGAGTTTGAATCAATGGTAAATCAAATAATCTATGTATCCGCAACGCCTGGACCTTATGAATATAAACATACTCAAAATACAGTAGAACAGATAATAAGACCTACTGGCTTACTGGATCCAGTTATAGAAGTAAGACCAACACAACATCAGATTGATGATTTGGTAAATGAAATTAAAAAGGTAGCAGAAAAAAAAGAAAGAGTCCTAGTTACAACCTTAACTAAAAAGATGGCGGAGGATTTGACTGAATATTTTAAGGAAATTGGTATTAAAGTGACTTATCTTCACTCGGATGTTGATACTATAGAGAGAATGGAAATTATTAGGGATTTAAGGTTAGGTAAATATGATGTTTTAGTAGGGATAAATCTATTACGTGAGGGATTGGACTTACCTGAAGTATCTTTAGTAGCAATTCTAGATGCGGATAAAGAAGGTTTTCTAAGAAGTGAAACTTCTCTAATACAAACAACAGGAAGAGCCGCACGTAATGTTGATGGAAGGGTTATAATGTATGCAGATAATATAACTAAATCAATGGATAAAGCTATAAAGGAGACAAATAGAAGAAGAGAGATTCAGGATGAATATAATAAAGAACATGGAATAACACCTAAGACAATTGTTAAAGGTGTTCGTGAAATTATAGAAGCCACAATGGTAGCTGAAGAGGAAGTTGAATATGAAGAAACATTCTCAAATGAGGAACTGGAAATTATGATAGAAGGTCTAGAAAGTGCAATGTTAAAAGCTGCGGAGGAATTGAATTTTGAAAAGGCAGCTGAATTACGTGATAAGATGCTAGAACTAAAAAGACACATTAAACGTTAGGAAGTGTAAACAAATGACAAATGATAATATTATTATACGTGGAGCTAAGGAACATAATCTTAAAAACGTAAGCCTTGAGCTACCAAGAAACAAATTTATAGTAATTACTGGTCTTTCAGGCTCTGGTAAATCTTCCCTAGCATTTGATACCATATATGCAGAAGGGCAAAGAAGGTATGTTGAGTCATTGTCTAGCTATGCAAGACAATTTCTAGGGCAAATGGAGAAACCTGATGTTGAATATATAGCTGGATTATCACCATCAATTTCCATAGATCAAAAGACAACATCAAAAAATCCTCGTTCTACCGTAGGGACTGTTACTGAAATCTATGATTATTTGAGACTTTTATATGCAAGAATAGGGACTCCATATTGCCCAAAGTGTGGGAAAGAAATATCCAGCCAAACTGTGGACCAAATGGTAGATAAGATAATGGAATTTGAAGAAAGATCAAGATTGCAAATCCTTGCTCCAGTCATAAGGGGCAAAAAAGGTGAACATGTAAAGGTACTAGAACAGATAAAAAAAGAAGGATTTGTAAGAGTAATAATTGATGAAGAAGCATATGAAATCTCCGATGAGATAAAATTGGATAAAAACAAGAAACATACAATTGAAATTGTCGTAGACAGGATTATAGTAAAAGAAGGGGTTGAAGGAAGACTTTCTGATTCCTTAGAAACTGCATTAAAATTAGCTGATGGGTTAGTTGTTGTTGATGTAATGGATAAGGAAAGGATTATGTTTAGCCAAAAGTTAGCATGTCCTGACTGCAATATTGCAATGGAGGAATTATCTCCTAGAATGTTCTCATTCAATAGTCCTTTTGGAATGTGTCCAACATGCAATGGGTTAGGGTTTTATAAAGAAATAGACCCAGATTTAGTAATTCCAAATAAGGATCTAAGCATAAATGGAGGCGGTATAGCGCCTTATAGTAATAGCAATGAATCCACCTACTATTATCAAATATTTAAGACATTAGCCGAAGATAATGATTTTAGTATGGATGAACCATTAAAAAATGCACCTAAAAAGTTCCTAGATGAACTATTGTATGGAACAGAACGTGCTATAACATTTGAATTTATAAGCCATTTTGATGATGAGGGGAAGAGAACATACAAAGGTAAATTTGAAGGTATAATCCCTAATTTAGAAAGAAGATATCATGAGACTAACTCAGACTATATGAGGGATAGAATCGATGGATATATGGCTGAAAATCCATGCCCAAAGTGTAAGGGAAAAAGATTAAAGGATGAAGTTCTGGCAGTAAAAATTAACGGTTTAAATATAGCGGAATTAACAGATCTTTCAATTGTTAATGCAATTGAGTTTTTTAACAATCTAAAGCTCACGGAAAAACAACAGATAATTGGAGAACAAGTATTAAAGGAAATCAAAGAACGACTAAAATTTTTAGCAGATGTAGGCTTAGATTATTTAACCCTATCCAGAACTGCAGGAACACTTTCAGGAGGAGAATCTCAAAGAATAAGACTTGCAACTCAAATAGGTTCAAGTCTAGTAGGTGTAATATATGTATTGGATGAGCCTAGTATTGGACTGCACCAAAGAGATAATGAAAAGCTACTAAAGACATTGAGGAATTTAACTGACATTGGAAATACCTTAATTGTCGTAGAGCATGATGAAGATACTATGTATATGGCCGACCATATTGTTGATATTGGACCAGGTGCGGGAATACATGGTGGGCATATAGTAGCGGAAGGTACAGTTGAGGAAATTAAGAATAATCCAAATTCAATCACTGGTCAATACCTTTCAGGAAAAATAAAAATTGAGATTCCTGAGAAGAGAAAACCAGTTAATGGCAAATGGATTGAGATAATAGGTGCTGAAGAGAATAATCTAAAAAAAATTAATGTTAAAATACCTATAGGATTATTTACCTGTGTCACAGGTGTATCTGGCTCTGGCAAAAGTACCATGGTAAATCAAATATTGTATAAATCCTTGGCTCAGCACTTAAACGGAGCTAAAGTAAGACCTGGAAAATATAAGGATATTAAAGGCTTAGAGAATCTAGATAAGGTTATTGTAATAGACCAAAGTCCAATAGGAAGAACACCACGATCTAATCCAGCAACTTATACTGGGATGTTTGATGCCATAAGAGATGTTTTTGCCATGACCAATGAAGCAAAACTCAGAGGTTATCAAAAAGGAAGATTTAGCTTTAATGTTAAAGGTGGTAGATGTGAAGCTTGTAATGGTGATGGAATTCTGAAGGTGGAAATGCACTTCTTACCAGATGTTTATGTACCTTGTGAGGTATGTAAAGGTAAGAGATATAATAGAGAAACATTACAGGTAAAATATAAAGGAAAAACAATTGCTGATGTACTTGATATGACAGTAGAAGAAGGGCTAGAGTTTTTCCAAAACCTACCTAAGATTAAAAGAAAACTAGAAACCTTATACGATGTAGGATTGGGATATATAAAAATAGGCCAATCTTCAACTGAATTATCAGGGGGAGAGGCTCAAAGAGTTAAACTTGCTACAGAATTATCAAAAAGATCAACTGGCAAAACTATTTATATACTTGATGAACCTACTACAGGGCTTCATTCAGCAGATATTCATAAACTAATTAAGGTTCTAAACCAATTGGTAGAAGGAGACAACACCGTTATTGTAATAGAGCATAATCTTGATGTAATAAAGACAGCAGATTATATAATAGATTTAGGCCCTGAAGGTGGAGATAAAGGTGGAACAGTCGTAGCAACTGGAACCCCCGAAGAAGTAAGTAAAAACAAAAAATCATATACAGGACAATTTTTGAAGAAGATATTGTAGGGGACGGATTCCACGCCGTCCCGCGGACAATGGAGATGCTGCTTACGCTTTGTCATTCCGAGCGCAGTCGAGGAATCCCCTCTTTTTAAAGGCTAATTTATTTAGCCTTTTTCTTTTTTAACACATTTCCTCATTAGTGAATATAAGTAAATAATAGTATCTTTTCGTGGGGTGGTATCATGATTTCTGCTATTCTTAAATCAGTTATTTCTTTATTCTTAATTATATTAGTAGGCTTTTATGGTAGCAAAAAGAAAATAATTACTGTGGAATTAAATAAGGGGCTTATTGATCTACTCTTAAACATAGCACTACCTATAATGGTAGTGTCATCTTTTATGTTTACATTTGATGATTCAATTAAAAGCAATGTATTTAAGGCCTTTTACTATAGTTTTGCAGCCTATTTAATTATGATTGCCTTTTCATATCTACTAACAATTCCAGTTAAATGTGATAAAAGGTTAATTATACATTTTGCAAATGTATTTACAAATACGGGATATATTGGATTTCCTGTGCTAAATGCTATATTTGGTCCAGAAGGTGTTGTTTATGGGTCTATTTTTAATATGTTTTTTGTAATATTTGTTTGGACATATGGGATAAATATATTCAGAGGGAAAATTCAAAAAGAATACTTAAAGCAAGAAATTATAAAGGCAATACTAAATCCATCAGTAATAGCGGTTGTTGTTGGGGTAGTAATTTTAATATTCAATTTAAAAATTCCAGATATATTAATGCAAAGTATAAATTCAATTGGCAGTATGACTGGACCACTATCAATGATTATTGTTGGTGCCTCATTATCCAATGTTAGATTAGGCAATAATTTATTGAATTGGAAAATATATTATGGTATCGTAACTAGGCTAATTTTAATACCAGCTATTTTATATGTTTTTTCATTATTAATTGGTGATAATTCTATAGTTGCGGATTCAGTTATAATAATTGCATCAATGCCTGCAGCAACAATGACATCCATATTTGCTGAAAGTTACGAAAAGGAAAAGGACTTTGCAACTATTACGGTTTTAGCAACCACTTTATTATCAATTTTC
>JAPXKQ010000005.1:0-80338 GCA_033809995.1 Tissierellaceae bacterium | reverse complement strand
ACCATTATTCTTTACATAATCCTTAACTGTATTTAATATATTCCATTGTAAAGTTTTCAATTCTTTAATATCTTCTTCTTTTCTGTTCCACTTAATCTCTGGTTTTCGTCTTAATAACCCTAATCCAGAACATGGAGCATCAATTAGCAGATAATCCACTTTATCTATTAAATTCTCATCTCGTTTTGTAGCATCATATACTTCAAGGTCAATAATATCAATTCCAAGTCTTTTATTGTTTTCTTTAATCAATTCAATCTTATGATAGTAGAAATCCCTAGCTAGTATTTTCCCTTTATTGCCCATAATTTGTGCCATATGGGTAGCTTTGCCTCCTGGAGCACTACATACATCTACCGCATAAGAATTTGGTATGGGGTTCATAATTTGTGCTACAAGTTGACTACTCTCATCTTGAATAATAAAAAATCCATTTTTAAATTCTTCTGTTTCAGTTATATTTATAGGATTTATAATTATAAGTGTATCATTAGCATATTTCCCGTCAAGAACTTCAAATCCTAAATCTATTAGTTTTGACTTTAATATCTTTTTTTCAATTTTTAATGTATTTACCCTAATATTTAGATATGGTCTTTCGTTGTTAGATTTCAGAATCTCTTCTGTAAACTCTATACCATAATCCTTTGCTAGTAGCTTTACCATATATAAGGGATGGGAATATTTGATTGAAAGATACTGAACTTTATCCTTTGTATCAATTTTTATAATATTTTCTTTATCCCTTATCAGTGTTCTTAAAACTCCATTTACAAATCCTGATGATCCTTTATGCCCATATTTTTTAGCTAATTTTACTGATTCATTGACAGCTGCACTTTCAGGAACCCTATCCATAAATACTATTTGATATATACTAATCCTAAGAATCTCCATTATCATTGGATGAATCTTCTTTAGTTTGATTTTAGACAACTTTGACAATATATAGTCTATATAAACTTTATTTTCTAGTACTCCGTAGGTAATTTCCCGTATAAAATTCTCATCCTTTGGATTTACCCCTTGGGGTATATGTTTGTTTAAGGATAAATTAGAAAAAGCATTATTTTGATTTATATCTACCAGAGTATTTATTGCAATTTCTCTTGCATTTATCTCCATCGAATTTCCTCCTAAACAAAAAAGGGGTTGCCCCCTTATTAATCTCTTCTTCTATCTGTTATAGCTAGTAGTCGTAACAATTGTCCTATTGCTACTAATGTTGCCGCAACATATGTTAAAGCTGCAGCAGTCAATACTTCCTTTGCTGGTTTTAATTTACTTTGTGGTGCTATTCCATTTTCTAATTGCGCTAATGCTCTTCTACTGGCATTGAATTCAACTGGTAATGTAATTACTTGAAATAATACTACAGCTAAAAATAGTAAAATACCAACTTCAATTAAAATTGGCATAAACACAAAACCTAAAAGAATAAAAATCCATACTGATCTCGCTCCGATATTTGCTATAGGAGCAACATTGTTTCTTAATATTAATGGAAAATACCCTTCAGAATGTTGGATTGCATGACCTGTTTCATGTGCTGCAACGCTCATTGCAGCTATACTTGTAGAGCCATATACACTATTAGATAATCTTAAAACCCTGCTTCTTGGGTCATAATGGTCAGTAAGATTACCAGGTACTTGTTCGACCCTTACATCATAAAGTCCATTTCTATCCAAAATCATCCTAGCTACCTGTGATCCAGTAAGACCTGTTTCACTGGATACCCTTGAGTATTTGTTAAATGCACTACTTATTTTCATTTGTGCCCAACTTGCAAATAGTAATGCTGGTAATACATATATTAGCCATGTAGTATCAAAGTACACACCATATGGATACATATAAATTCTCCTTTCTATGACTTAAATATTATTCCCTCTTCTAGTTTATTACCCGCCAAATAATCTTTTACACTCATTTTTTTCTTTCCAGGAAATTGTATTTCTTCGATAACTACACATTTATCATTAGAATTCACAAAAATACCTTCTTTGTTGACCTTAATTATCTTTCCCACTTCTGCATCATTAAACTTAGGCTTAAGACTTGCTTTGTGAATTTTCATCATCGTATCATTATATATTGTATATGCACTAGGAGTAGGTCTTAATCCCATAATTAAATTGTATATATCTTTTCCAGATTTATTCCAATGAATTTTACCAGTATCCTTAAAGATCATAGGTGCATAGGATGAGAGATTATCATCTTGTTCAATTCTCTTGTCTTTTCCCATTTTTATATTGTCTAAAGCCTCAATTAAAAGATTTGCTCCTATTTCAGAAAGTTTATCGTGCAAAGACTCAAAATCATCCTCCTGAGTGATATCAATGGCTTGGCTTAAAATCATATCTCCTGAATCAAGCCCCTCTTCCATTTCCATAATTGTAATTCCTGTCTCCAACTCACCATTTATAATAGCCCAGTTAATTGGTGCTGCACCTCTATATTTCGGTAGTAGTGATGCATGTACATTTATACAATCATATTTAGGAATATCTAGAACTTCTTTTTTGAGAATCTGTCCAAAGGCAACTACAATTATAAAATCAGGATTTAATTCTTTTAATTTAGCTATGCTTTCTTTGCTATTAATACTATCAGGTTGATAAACCTTAAGTCCCAATTCCAATGCCTTTTCCTTGATTGGAGGATATTGAATTTTTTTTCCTCTACCTTTTGGTCTATCCTTTTGGGTCACAACCAAATCAATGTTGTAGCCTTCCTCATGTAATTTAACAAGGCAAGGTACTGCAAAATCCGGTGTCCCCATAAAAATTATATTCACTTAACATCTACTCCTCTATATCTTCTTCATCTAAGTCGTCATCATCATAGGTTTCAATAGCTAGATCGGTATATAGTATCCCATCTAGATGGTCTATTTCGTGACACAGTGCTCTAGCCAATAGACCAGTGCCTTCAATAATATTTTCAATACCATTTACATCAAGATAATTTACCTTGACCCATTCAGGTCTTTTTACCTTGCCAGATTTTGAAGGTACAGATAAACATCCTTCAACGTCGATACACTCACCAGACTTCTCTACCAATTCTGGATTTATAAGTTTTATAGGTCCTTCGCCTACATCTATAACAATTGCGCGTCTTAGGACTCCAACTTGTGGAGCTGCAAGACCTACACCATCTGCATTATCCATAGTCTCTACCATATCATCAAGCAATATTTTAATTCTATCATTAATATCTGTTATTTCCTTAGAAATCTTTCTTAAAATCGGATCTCCATCTAATCTTATTTCCCTTAAAGCCATTTCTTTCCTCCTATAAAATTGTCAGCGGATTTATATCTATGCTAAATTTAACATTATCTATTTTTAAATTATACTCATTTAATATACATACCCTTTTTATAATATCCTTCATATATTCCATATGATTATCCTCAATCTTCAAAATAATTTGCCATCTATAATTATTTTTAATTTTTTCTAATGGTGCAGGATTTGGTCCTATTACGTATTTGTTAAAGTTAGTAATAAAAGATGATTCCTTCTTTATTATATCAAAACACTTGCCGATTACATCACGTACGTTATAAATATCTTCTCCATAAACTAGAATACTAATAATATTTATAAAAGGAGGGTATAAAAACTCTTTTCTTAGCATAACTTCTGTCTTATAAAAGCTATTATAATCCTGTAGCCTTGCATATTCAATACTATAATGCTCAGGATTGTACGTTTGAAGTACAACCTTGCCCAAAACATCTCCTCTTCCCGCCCTGCCAGCTACCTGTGTCACAAGCTGAAATGCTTTTTCAGGAGATCTAAAGTCTGGAAGATTTAAGGTTGTATCTGCAGCTATAACTCCTACTAATGTTACATTGGGAAAGTCTAAACCCTTCGAAATCATTTGGGTTCCTATCAATATATCAATTTTCCCCATTTTCATTTCTTCAAGTATATCTTCATAACTACCTTTTTCCGAGGTAGTGTCACTATCCATTCTTACCACATTAGCCTCTGGAAATAGCTCCTTTGTACTTTCCTCCACCTGCTCTGTGCCTATGCCAAAATATTTGATATACTTACTACCACAGCTTGGGCATACATTTGGCGTATCTTTCGTTTCACCACAATAGTGACATCTAAGCTTATCTATATTTCTATGATAGGTCATAGATATATCACAATATTTACATTTTACAACGTAACCACAGTTTCTACAGGATACAAAGGTTGAAAACCCTCTTCTATTTAAAAACAATATAGTTTGTTTTTTATTTTCTAAATTAGCCTTAATTTCATTATATAATGCACGGCTAAAAATTGATTTGTTGCCTGAGTTTAATTCATCCCTCATATCAACTAAAATGACTTCTGGTAGTTCTTGTTTATTGGCTCGCTGCTTTAACTCTAAAAGTTCATATTCCCCTTTTTGAGCTTTATAATATGTTTCAATGGATGGAGTAGCGGTTCCTAATACAAGTATAGAATTTTCTAGCTCACATCTTTTCTCCGCAACATCTATTGTATCATATTTTGGATTTTGAGATGATTTGTAGGTATTTTCATGCTCCTCATCTATGATTATAAGCCCTAAGTTTTTAAAGGGAGCAAAGATAGCAGATCTTGCACCTACTACAAGCTTTACTTTACCAGTCTTTATGCTTCTCCATTGATCAAATCTCTCTCCTGGAGAAAGTTTGCTATGGATTACAGCAACCTTTTCACCAAAGCGTCCCATAAATCTATCAATGGTCTGAGGGGTAAGGGATATTTCAGGTACCAAGATGATAGTATCCTTGTCCTTTTTTAACATTTCCTCAACTAGCTGCAGATAAATTTCTGTTTTCCCACTCCCAGTAATTCCATGGATTAGAAATTTGTTATGTTTTTCACAGACACACGAACCGCCCCCCTGTCTTTTTTTTAAGATGCTTGCAAAGGCTCTATACTGTTCATCTGTCAATGTGTATTTCCCATAATATGGAATCTCTCTTTTGACTGCTTCCCTTTTTACTTCTCTATCATAGATCTCTACAACATTTCTTTTTTCTAGAGCTCTTAATGTACTCAAAGAGGTATTCAGCTTTTCTATAAGTCTAGTACATTGACTTTCACCATTTATATTTAAGTAATTTACTATTTCTATTTGCTTTCTTGCTCTATTACCTACTATTTCTAAAACCTCATTAATAGTATAATTTGGATTGAGTTTAGCCCATTTTTCTGTTTTCTTGGTAATAGTTGTCTTAATATCTATATTTATTTCAATGATTCCCTCATATTCTAGCTTATTTAATATGGGATTTATATTACTAATCTTTAAATCTTCTTTTAATTTTGATAAAAGAATAGGGCTGTTTAAAGATAAATAATCGATTATCTTTTTTTCATCATTGTCCAATTTAAGCGTAATTATTTCTTTCTTAGGTAGCTCTACAAAGGTGTTAATTTCTTTATAATCTCCAGGTGGTAATATAGGTTGAAAAGCATCTAAATATGGTGAAAGATATTCGTCCTTAATCCACAGGCCCAATTGTATTAATTCTTTTGAAATTAGTGGTTTATCATCTAAAATATCTATTATCTCTTTTAATTTATAATTGCATTTAAAATCATCCTGAATTCTGATTACAAAGCCCTTTATAGGTTTGTTCCCATTACCAAAGGGAACTATAACCCTCATGCCTTCTTTTAAAATATCTTTAAATAAAGGGCCAACCTTATATGTAAAGGGCCTGTCCAATACGGATGCCCTATTATCAACTATTACTTGAGCATACTTCATTTAATCAAACCTTTCTATGCTACACAATTCACATTTCACAATCGACCCTTTAGGGTCGTCCTGAGACGGACAATATCATCACTGCTTTCGAAGGATCCCAGGCATATGCCGGCATCCTGTGATAAATGAAAAATCTGCCCTACTGTGAACAGTAACCTTTCTATACATCCTTATTCATTAAAAGAGAAACCTTATCCAAAATAACCTTAGCAACTTCTTTTTTACTCATAATAGGGTGCTTTTCTACATCACCATTTTTATCAATAATAGCGACAATGTTTGTATCAGACTTAAACCCTGCTCCAACTTCTGTTACATCATTAGCCACTATAAAGTCCAAATTTTTCTTTTTTAATTTTTCCGAAGCATATTCAAATATATTATTTGTCTCAGCAGCAAATCCAACCATTATTTGTTGATTTTTTTGTTTACCATAATAGGCTGCTATATCAGGATTTCTGATGAACTTAATATTCAGCTCATCATTTCCCCCATCTTTTTTCTTTATCTTAATTGGGCTCACATTTTCTGGTTTATAATCAAGTGGAGCCGCAGATTTAATTAAGCAATCACAAGTATCGAAATAATTTCCAACAGCATTAAACATTTCTTCTGTAGTGTTAACTCTTACCACATCTACTCCTTTTGGCTCATCTAATGCAGTTGGTCCTGTGATTAATACTACATCTGCACCTCTATCATGAGCTTCTTTTGCTATACTATAACCCATTTTCCCACTAGAATGATTGGTCATATAACGAACAGGGTCCAATGGTTCTATAGTAGGTCCCGCTGTAACTACTATTTTCTTACCTATTAAGTCCTTTTCTACAAAGTGGCTAATCAAATACTCTACTATATCAATAGGCTCAGCCATCTTACCTTCCCCATAATCTCCACAAGCTAAAAGTCCTACCCCTGGATTTATGAATTCATAGCCTAAATTCTTTAGTTTTTTCATATTTTCTTGAACTACAACATTATTGTACATTTGAGTATTCATTGCAGGAGCAAAAATTACCTTTGCCTTTGTCGCCATTACTACTGTAGTTAACAGGTTATCTGCTATACCATTGGCTATTTTACCAATTGTATTTGCTGTGGCTGGAGCTATAAGTACTACATCAGCTTTTTGAGCAAGTGAAATATGCTCAACATCAAAATGTTGAATAGTACCAAACATATCTGTGTGTACAATATTCTCAGACATAGTTTGAAAGGTCAGCGGTGTAACGAACTTAGTAGCTCCCTCTGTCATTATAACATCTATATTCCCATGTTGTTTTCGTAGTTTGCTGACCAAATCAGCTGCCTTATATGCCGCAATGCCCCCAGTTACACCTAGTAAAATATTTTTTCCTTTTAACATATGAATACACCTACTTTAAACTTTGAATGGAAGGCTTCTCAAATTCTAATTTACCCTCAACTAATTCTTCTAAAGCTATTGTAACAGGCTTATTGGAGCTAGTTTCAACTAGAGGCTTTGAACCGTCTATTATTTGACGTGCTCTTTTTGCAGCTACCATAACTAAAGTATATTTACTTTCACCGTTTTTAAGAAAATCATTAAATGATGGATTTAACATTATTTTTTACCTCCCTGTGATAATACTCTATCCTTAATATCTTTATGTCGTTTTACCCTTAATTTTTCAGATGTTATTATAGCTTCTATATCGCTTACAGCATCTTCAACTTTATCATTTACAACAAAGAAATCATATTCCCCCACGAAATCTAATTCCTTAAAAGCATTCTCAAATCTTCTATTAATATCCTCAGCAGTTTCAGTGCCTCTTTTTATTATCCTATTTCTCAATTCATCCATTGTAGGCGGTAATAAAAACACGAATACAGCTTCTTTGTAGTTTTTCTTAACTTGCAATGCGCCTTGAACATCGATTTCTAATAAAACTATTTCTCCCTTTTCTATTTCGTTAAATACAAATTCCTTAGGAGTCCCATAATAATTGGTATGAACAAAGGCATGCTCTAAAAACTCATCATTATCTACCATTTCCTTAAATTTCTTTTCATCTATGAAAAAGTAGTTCTTTCCATCTTCTTCTCCTACCCTTGGTTTCCTTGTGGTTGCAGAAACAGAAAATACAATGTCGTCTCTTTTACTCATTAGAGATTTACTTACTGTACCCTTTCCGCAACCTGAAGGACCAGATAGTACAAGTAAAAATCCTTTTGACAATTTAGTCCACCAACCTTTTTTATTCATTCGTAAAATCATCTTTTGCTTGTAATCTATTGGCAATAGTCTCAGGTTGAATAGCAGCAAGTATTACAACATTGCTATCTGTAATTATTACTGATCTAGTTCTTCTGCCATAAGTTGCATCAATTAGTATGCCCTTATCTCTTGATTCTTGAATAAGTCTTTTTATAGGTGCAGATTCAGGACTTACTATTGTTATTATCCTATCGGCTATAACAATATTTCCAAATCCAATATTTACTAACTTCATGAGCCTACTATTCCCCCTATTACTCAATATTTTGAATTTGCTCTCTTATCTTTTCCAATTCAGCCTTTAATTCAACTACATATTTTGAAATAGTAATATCATTAGCTTTACTTCCGATAGTATTGGTCTCTCTATTGAACTCTTGAATTAAAAAATCAAGCTTTCTACCAACGCAATCTTCCTCCATAATAGATCTAAACTGCTTTATATGACTATAAAGTCTTACAAGCTCCTCATCTATACTACTTTTGTCAGCGAAAAATGCTACTTCATTACTTAATCTATCCTCGTCTAATGCAATATTGTCTTCGAGTAAATTTTTGATTCTTTCTTTAAATTTAAGCTTATAGTCAAAAACTACAAATGGGGCTCTTGCTTCAATCTTATTTACTAACCCTTCAATATTATCAATTTTATTTAAAATATCAGCCTTTAGTGCTTTTCCCTCTGCTTCTTTCATAATCATAATATTGTCTAAAGCTAAAAATAAGGCCTTACTTAAGATTTCCCAAACCATATCTTGATCTAGTTCTTTTCTCTCTGTTCTTACTACATCTGGCATTCCCAATATATTGTGAAGACGAATACTGTCATCCATATTTAACTCAATGAGTAAATCTGTTAATGCTTCCTTATAGGACTTTGCAAGAGGTACATCTATTTTTACATCCACAGCTGATTCATTTATATATTCTATACTTATATAGACATCAACCTTGCCTCTACTAATTTTCTCCTTGACATTTCTTTTGATTATTTCTTCTAGATAATTGATATGTCTAGGAAGCTTAACAGTAATATCACTATATCGGTGATTTACAGACTTGATTTCAACCTTAAACTTATAATGCTCATTTGAAAATTCACCCGCGCCATAACCAGTCATACTTTTTATCAAATATATCACCTCTTTTTCCTTTGGACTACTATTATATATATAATGTATAGATAATTCTACTAATTGTTAAGAAATGTTAACAAATCAAACTATAATTAAAAATTAAAAGATAAAAATTAAAAATGATTGGAAAATGTTGATTAAATTAATCCTTAATCCTTAATTCTTAATTCTTAATTTTTAATTCTTAATTGTTACCTGTTAACTGTTAGTTGTTAGCTATTCGCCGTTATTCACTATTACTTATTCACTAGTTGTGATATACTAATAACATTCAATAATTTTGGAGGTTTAAAATGTCTTTTGATGGAGTTGTAACAAGTGCGGTAGTTAAAGAATTAAACGAAACAATTCTTGGTGGTAGAATAGATAAAATCTATCAACAAGAAAAGGATGAAATCTTAATAAATATTCATAATAAAGCAGAAAGCTCTCGACTAGTACTTTCTGCTAGTAGCAACAATCCTAGAATATATCTTACCAAATATTCAAAGAAAAATCCACCTGCTCCTCCTATGTTTTGTATGCTACTAAGAAAGCATCTATCAGGTGGAATTATATTAAATATTGAGCAATTTGAAATGGATAGAGTTATTTTTATAGATATTTCAGCCATTGATGAATTAGGTGAGCCTACAGAAAAGCGCCTAATCATTGAGATAATGGGAAAACACAGCAATATTATACTTGTAGATAAAAATTCAAATAAAATCATCGATTCAATAAAAAGGGTTTCTGAGGATATGTCCAGAGTAAGACAGATACTCCCTGGGTTTATATACGAATCCCCTCCTATTGGAGATAAAAAAAATCCAAGAAAAACTAATAAGGATGAGTTTTTAAGTCTGTTTGAAATTGAAAATAAAAATACCGCTATATATAAATTCTTATACTTTAATTATCTAGGTCTAAGCCCTATGATAGCAAAAGAAATTTGTTTTAGGGGAAATATAGATATAGATAGGACCTTGATTAGCCTTGATAAAGAAGATATAGATAATTTGTATAATGAATTTAATAGAATAATGAATCTCGTAAATAAAGGTGAATATACTCCTCTTTATATCACAGACAGTAATAAAAATGATATCATCGCCTTTTATAGTCTAGATTTATACCAATATGGTAGTGAAAATAAGATTTATTCAGATAGCATTTCTTCTATTCTTGATAATTATTATAGAAGAAAAGATATTATGGATAGAATAAGTCAAAAATCTCAATCCATAAGAAAATCCATTCAGGTTAAACTTGATAGAGCAGTATCTAAGCTTGGTAAACAAAAAGAAGAGCTATTTGATAGTAAAGATAGGGAGAAATACAAAATATATGCGGATTTAATTTCAGCAAATATTTATAAAATACCAAGGGGCGTAGATAAAATAGAACTTGATAATTTCTATGATGAAAATATGGAGAAGCTTATGGTTCCATTAGATATCAAGCTTTCCCCAGTTGATAATGCTCAAAAATACTATAAAAAATACTCAAAACTAAAAAATGCAAATCAACTACTTCTAGAGCAAATTCCAGAAACCGAAGAAGAAATCGAGTACCTAGAAAATGTCCTCTTGAGTATCGAAAACTCTACTGAAGTTGAAGAGCTTGATGAGATTAAAGAAGAGTTAATAAGCGAAGGTTATCTAAAAAGCAATGATAAAAAAAGTAGAAAGAAAAAAGAGGAAAAAATATCAAAGCCAATGGAATTTACCTCTAGTGACAATATAAAAATCTATGTTGGGAAAAACAATAAGCAAAATGATTATTTGACATTGAAGTTTTCTCATAAAGAAGATTTATGGCTACATGTCCAAGGTATGCCTGGGAGCCATGTAATCATAAAATCAGAAGGAAAGGCTGTGCCTGACACTACATTAGAAGAAGCAGCAATTCTTGCTTCATATTTTAGTAAGGGTAAAAATTCAAAACATATTCCTATAGATTATACTCAAAGAAAAAATGTAAGAAAACCTAAAAATGCAAAGACTGGTATGGTAATCTACGATAATTATAAAACTATCATAGTTGACCCAGAAAAGAGTGTTGTTGATAGGTTGTCAAAGGAGGAAAACTAATGAACATAGTAATAAGGAAAATAGTATATGGAACACCAGACTATGAAACAAGTATTTTTATTCGAAATGAAGTATTTCGAAAACCTCATGGATTGGATATCAAAGATGATGATTTAAGTTCTGATAAAGTTGTAGAAATGTTTGGAGCATACTTAGATGATAAAATGATAGCTACGATTTTTCTAGATATTGTCGATAGAAATACAGTTAAAATTAGAAATGTGGCAATCTTAGAGGAATACAGAGGTAAAGGATTAGGAAAATATCTAATGGACTATGTGGAAGATATGGCCCGTCAACGTGGATATACTAAATCAATTCTTATGGGAAGAGTATCCGCTGAGAAATTCTACAATAAACTAGGATATAAAACCCTTAGTGAACCATATGATTATAAAACAGTACCTCATGTTGATATGGAAAAAGATTTGTATTAAAAAGACAACTAATTGTTGTCTTTTTAATTAAGTCTATAATAAAAAGTCCCTCTTATACGGTGAAAGTATCATTAGCTATAATTTTTATCAAATACCATTTTTATTAAAATAATCATACCTAAACCCAATACAATAGTAGAAAAAATACTTGCTTCAGGTCCAAATTGACCTCCAGTCATTAAATCTGATCCTTTACTAGTAAAGGTAACTAAAGAATTTGAGTATCCTTCTAACCCACTAACGCTAAATCCATAGATATTTCCTTGAGTAAAATTCCATGCAGCATGTAGCCCACAAACTCCCCATAAATCTTGGGTATAGATTACATATAATCCTAGCATTAAGCCAACGAGTACAATGTTTAATATTGAGATAAAATTAACCCCTGGATTTGCAATATGTAATAATCCAAATAAAATAGAAGAAACAATAAACCCTACAATAGGCTTGTGCCTAGCCCCTATTACATGCATCAGCCACCCTCTTGAAATAATCTCTTCTGTACTACTTTGTAGTATCCACCCAGGTAATACAACCAAAATACCTGGTAAAAAGTTAATTCCTGTACTTATACTTTGATTTAAATCAATAACACCACTTACATACATCAATAATGTAACAAGAGTAAACAATATAAATCCTATACCAAAGCCTACTAAAAATTTGGTTAAGAAATTATCTCTGCCTAATCCTAATGTTCTAATTTTTCTCTTTTCAACAAACTTGACCCATATAAATAATAATAGTAATGGGAAAATAGATATTATGATTAATTGAAGTGTCCACAAAATTGCTCCACTTAGTCGTAGTGGCGTGGCAATAATTACAAAGGCTAAGGCACCTATAATTTGACCTACAAATATTATTATAATAGAAATTAGCGTAGACAAAACCCCATTTAGTAGTACTTTTGACTTCTTTGCTTCCTGAAACAACTTAAGCTTATTTTCGAACATAGCCTACCCCCTGATTTATTTATATCTGCATCTAGTGTTATTTATAATATGGGTATTAACCATTTTTTTATGCAATAATAATAGTTGTGATTGCTAAAAAAGACAAGGCTAACCTTGTCTTTAAAATAGGGGTTAAAACCCCAATAAATTTTTATTTCTTTGTAAGATAATTTTCAACCTTATTTTCCTTTAGTTTTTCTTGATACCAAGTTTCATATGAAGCATTTATTTTTTCATTTAATATAGCGTCTCTTACTTTATCTTTACTTTCATCTAAATTAGCTTCTTTAGCTTCCTTTTTTTCTTCTACTTGAATAATATGGTATCCAAACTTTGATTGTACAGGTTCGCTAATTTCATTTATTTTCAACGAAAATGCAGCTTCTTCAAATTCTGGGACCATTCTATCTCTACCAAAGAAACCTAATTCTCCACCTGCATCTTTAGAGCCATCAGTTGAATATTCCTTTGCCAATTTAGCAAAATCTTCACCAGCATCTAACTTTCCTTTAACTTCTTTTGCTTTTTCTTCTGTTTCAACTAATATATGACGTGCCCTTACTTGTTCTTCTTGATTAAAACTGTCCTTATTTTCCTCAAAGTATTGAAGAATCTCATCATCTGTGATAGTGATAGTTGGTTCAATAAGTTTCTTAATCTTTAGATTCATTGAAATATCTTTCTTTAAATCTTCAATATCATATCCAAAATAGTTTAATGCATTGTTGAACTCAGCTTCTCCACCATAATTATTCTTTAATTCATTAAGCTCTTTTTCTATATCTTCATCAGTAACGACAACATTTTGTTTCTTGGCTTCTTGTTCAATGACCTTTTTTGTTATCAAAGTATCTAATACCTGTTGACCATTTTGCTCTACTAATATTTGATATAATTCATCCTTTGTTATAACTTCATTATTCACCTTAGCAACTGCATCATTACTTTTACAAGCTGTTAAACTTGTAGCTAAAACCAAAATAATTACTAATAGTAAATATTTATATGTAACTTTTCTCCCCAAAACAAAACCCTCCTTTTTAAATTTAATAACACTATTAGTCATTATACTACATAAATGTGGGATTTTGATGAGAATTTATAACTTTATTGTACCATGTCAATGTATCTAAATAGGAATCAATTATTTCCTTATAATCAATATCTAGTAATTCAGCTTGTAATTTAATATCGTCCCAACTTCCCTTTTCATAAGAAATGATTAAACTGTAAATACTGCTTAATTCACCAGTACCGTCCAAAAGCACCTCCTTAATATCGTTGTTGAGTTTGATTTCGTTTAAGATTTCTTCTAATGGTCTATTTAAAATTACATCTATCAAAGAAAATAATCCTGCTAAGAATAAATCATCAGCCCTATGGGATAGCATAGTTTTACTGGATATTAACTCAGCAAACTTCGCTCTTATAAGTGATAATCTTACTATTTCGTCAGGTTTGTCTTTACCCATTCCGTTTAACGCAACAAGCATGATCCACTTTCTTATTTCTATCTCACCTAGAATAACAATTGCATGTTTTACAGAATTTATTTTTGTCCTAAAGCCGAAGGCTGAAGAATTAACCAATTTCAATAAATAATAAGTCAAAGAAAGGTCCCTTGAGATTATATCAGCGAGTTCATCAAAATCTATATTATCTTCGTTTACCTTGCTCATTAGCAATAAACAATTTACTTTTAGGGGTGAGAGGATACTCGATGTTAAAACTTCAGGTTTACTAAAAAAATACCCCTGAAACAACTTAAAACCTAGTAATTTAGCAAATTCAAATATTTCACGTGTTTCTACCTTTTCCGCAAGTAAAGTTATATTAGATTTTTTTACCTTTTTAACTAATTGCAATATTTCAATTTCACTTGAATTCATAAAATCGACTTTAATAATATCTGCTAATTCAATCAAAGGTTCATACCCTGGTTTATAAACAAAATCATCAAGTGCTAATGTATATCCTTTATCTTTTAATTCCTTACACTTTTTGATAATATCCTTATTAGGTTTTATAGTTTCCAATATTTCAACTACTAAAGACCCTTTGCCAAATAGCAAAGCTACTTCATCTTTAATAAATTTTTCAGTAAAATTTATAAATGCTGGTTTGCCATTTGTTAGGTTTGAGATACCAAAGGTTTGGAATGTATTGATAAGTACATTGGCTGTTGCATTGTCCCCATCAATTCCTGTATATGTGTTTTCAAGGCTACTTCTATAAAGAATCTCATATGCAAATACTTCTTGGTTTCCATTAAATATAGGTTGTCTAGCTAAAAATACATCCATACCATCACCTCTGAACGTATTTTATGTAATTCAAGTATATCTAAAAACAATACTATTAAGTTATTCGACATAAAAACAAAAAAACCTTCATAAATTGTTGAATTTTATAAAAGATTTTATATTTTTTGCTTAATATATTTTTATTTATAGATTAATAAATATCATCATATGGTAAAATATAGTTAAATAATAAAAAGGATTGATTTAATGCAAAATACCGTGTATGACAACAAAAAAGAATTCTTCGATAAAGGATTTACTAAAAGTTATGATTTTAGAGTAGAGCAACTTAATAAACTTAAAAATGCATTAAAAATATATGAAGAAGATATAATAAATGCTCTAAAATTAGATTTATCAAAGCCTGATTTTGAAGCATATACTGCGGAAATCGGAATTCTTTATCATGAAATAAACATAGCTATTAGAAATCTAAAAAGATGGATGAGTCCTAGAAAAGTACCTACTCCCATGTTTTTGCAACCTGCGAGAAGTTTTATTTACCCTGTGCCTAAAGGTGTTGTACTCATCATTAGCCCTTGGAACTACCCTTTTCAATTAGCTATCTCTCCATTAATTGGTGCCATAGCAGCTGGAAATTGTGTAGTTTTAAAGCCTTCTAATAAATCTCTGAATGTATCAAAAATAATTTCAAAAATAATAATGGAAACTTTTGATGAAGATTATATTAGCGTAATAGAAGGTCCTGGCTCTGAGGTAATTGACCTATTAATCAAAAATAATAGATTTGACCATATATTTTTTACAGGAAGTGTAGGCGTAGGTAAGAAGATTATGGAGTTAGCTGCGAGACATCTAACCACAGTAACCTTAGAGTTAGGTGGAAAATCTCCCGTTATTGTACATAATGATTCTGATTTAGAAATAGCAGCTAGGAAAATTACATGGGCTAAGTTTTATAATGCTGGTCAAACTTGTGTAGCCCCAGATTATTTATTGGTCCATGAATCTGTAAAGGAAGAATTAATAGAAAATATTAAGAAATATATTAAAATATATTATGGTGAAAAGAAAAAAGATAATATTAGCAGAATAATAAATGACGATAGATTTGAAAAACTTATTTCCTTACTTGGGAAAGGCAATATTTTAGAAGGCGGAATATATGATAAATCTGAAAGATATATAGCACCAATAATAATAGATAATGTAAATTTAGATGATGACATCATGAAAGATGAAATATTTGGACCCTTATTGCCTGTAATTAGTTATAAGGATATTTTTGAGGTAGTTGAAATTGTGAATATTAATCCATATCCCTTAGCTCTATATCTTTTCACTAATGACAAATCAATAGAAAAATATATTATTGAGAATATCCAATTTGGTGGTGGATGTATTAATGATGCAATATCCCATCTTGTAAATCCAAACTTACCTTTTGGTGGTGTTGGATATAGCGGAATGGGTAGATATCATGCAAAATATACCTTTGATGAGTTTTCACACGAAAAAAGCATCTATAAGGCTAAGGGAAAAGTTGTACCTAATTTAAAGTTTCCACCTTATAATGAAAAGAAGATTGGATTGGTTAGAAGGTTTTTAAAGTGATACTGGGTAGCTAGAAAAAAAGATTCATAAAAAGACCTAAATTTTTGCCCAAAGTATTGACATAAATCCATATCTCTATTGGTTCAGATGGTTAGAAATAGATAAGCATTTGTCCTATGAAAAACAAGTAGAACAAATGCTCATTTCAGTATGTCAAAAATCTATACAAACGACTGTTAATTATTTCAGGATAGCAGTTTAAGGCTACCGCTTACTTTCATTCAACTTCCCAATTTACCCTTTCATTGCAAATTTTAACTGCATATTCCGTAGAGTCTATGAGTTCTTTATCTCCCTTTTTAACCCTAATTTTAAACGACTTTTCAAAGTATTTTAAAGCCAATCTGTATTCACCTTGGTCAAACAAGTCTTTACCATAAGTATCCATATTACCATCCCTAGATAATAATCCAAATGCATATTATGTTATAGAAATCCTATAGAGCTTTTATTACTTCTTAAAATGTTCTATTTTGTTTTTAATATTATTTTTCCTTCTCTGTTATCAGTTTGCTCTCCATTTAATAGAATAGGTTTACCATTAACAAAAACATGATTTATACCTAAAGGTTTTACTGGTGATTTTGAAAAAGTAGACATATCTTTTATTAAATCATAATCAAAAACTGTAATGTCAGCAACATTCCCAACCTTTAAAATCCCTCTATCTAGTAACCTTAATATTTGAGATGGTAAACCAGTAATTTTATAAATTGCATCTTCAATTGGCATCAAATTGTTTTCTCTAACAGTTTGTAAAAATCTTGGAAATGTTGCAAAACTTCTTGGATGAGGATTGTATCCAATATCATAGCTAAAATCAACACCATCTGATCCAATGGCAATATTCATTGATTTCATGATATTTAATACATCATCTAAGCTTAATGAAAAATAGATTGCTGAAACTTCTCCATTACATTTAATCAAGATTTCAATTACTGTTTCAACAGGTGAAAGTCTATATTTTTTTGAAACCTCATCGATATTTTTCCCATCAATTTCCGGAATATATTCATGTGTAGATGATACTACTACATGTTTAGGTCCTCCGCGTTTTTCCATAGTATTTGATATATCTGATATTAATCTAGGTTCTCTTTTATTTAATCGTTGAATCATTTTTTCATTGCCGCCATCAAGTGCCCAGCTTGGAACCAATGCAGCAAGGCCAGTAGAAGTGGCTTCATATGGATATTGATCACAGGTAATAGTACAACCCTTTAATCGTGCAAATTCAATATAATCTAAGAGTTCTTGTGACCTACCCCATTGTGGTTTACCCATAAGTTTTAAATGTGATATATGAAGATGTACTCCTGATTTTTGTGCTACTTCAACCATTTCGGTAACAGCATCAAATACCAAATCGCCTTCATTTCTCATATGAACAGTTAATATACCATTATTTTCTTTTATTACCTTTGCTAGTTCTACAAATTCATCAATATTTCCATAACTACTAGGTGGATAGATTAATCCTAAAGACATACCAAAAGCACCACTCTTTAATTCACGATCCAACAAATTCTTCATATTTTTCATTTCTTCCTGATTAGGTTTTCTATCCTCAAAACCCATTACACAAGCTCTAAGTGTACCATGCCCAATCAGCATACCACTATTTATTCGTAACTTATTTTTGTTAGCCATATTTACATAATCATTCATATTATTTACAATTAGATTTTCATCTTGAAGATTAACCTCAACAGTTCTTGAATAAAAAGCTCTTATCTCTGTTCTCCTTGTATAATTTGAAGGAATTAAGGAAATACCACAATTCCCACCAATTTCCAATGTTACTCCTTGATGTAGCATACTCTCCGCTTTAGTAAAATTTAAAGGGCAAGCATCGGAGTGGGTATGAAGATCAATAAATCCTGGCGAAATGTATTTTCCAGCACAATTGATTACTTTATAACCTGTTATACTTGAATCATCAGAAATTTTAGCAATTTTTCCATCCTTAATACATATTGATGCTTTATATGGTTCTTTCCTTGTACCATCTACTACTAGTCCATCTTTTAATACAAAATCAAACATTTCCTTCACCTCAATTTTATATCTTGCTTAAAGTTAATTGTTTTTCATAATATAAATGAAAATTAATTAAACTTGTCCATTATTTCTATAGACATAAGTTTTTATGCTAAATTTTGTATAGAATTAGACTTATTGATTGAAAGAAATATAAACATTTTTTCATAAATTACCGTATCGCCAGTAGTATAAATATCTGATGTTGCATCTTTTTCATAGGCTATCATATTATTCTTTTTCAAGATATTTTGTATCTTAATTACTTGTTCATAAGCAGGATTAATGAAATTAATATCCGGATAGTTTTTAATGAATGTATCAAAAACAATTGGGTAGTGGGTACAGCCTAAGATTACATTTTTTATTTCATTGTCATTAATTAGTAAATTTGACATATGTAAATTAACTAAATTTGATATTTCATCATCTGTATAATTTAAACTATCAATTAGCATTGCTAGAGAAGGACATGGTTCGGAAACCACTTTAATATCATTATTACCTTGTTTTATAAGCCTCTCATAAGTCCCTGACTTAATTGTAAAATTTGTTGCTATAACTCCAACTTTATCTATATTATTCTTGATTACATATTGAGCTGTAGGCTCAATAATTCCAACTATAGGAACACCATAGTCTTTGAAATATTTTAATATTGATGATATAGTATTACATGCAACTGCTATTAGTTTCACATCTTTTTCTACTAAAAAATCAATCATATGTTTTGTGAGCTTATATATTTCATCCTCACTCTTGTTTCCATATGGTACATTTTTATTATCTCCAAAATAAATAACACTTTCATTTGGTAATACTTTTTTAAGTTCTTTAAATACTGTTAAACCTCCAATACCAGAATCTATAATACCTATTTTTCTATTATCACCCATGGCTCTCCTCCATTAAATTATTAAGCTAAAATAATATTTAATTATTTTTATTATAATTTAATATGAAACTAGTTAATAATTTTAAAGCTATACCAATTGCATTTTCATCTATAATCAAATTATCGCTATGAAGTGGATATATTGAATCTCCGCCTAAATGAAAATACATAATTGGTGCCACTTCTCTATAGAATCCAAAGTCTTCACCTATCAGAGATGGACTTATATCCGAATTTACATTTTCTTCGCCTAAAACAGAAATAGCATTCTTAATAAACTTTTTTGTTAATCTATCATCATTTATTACAATATCATAACCATTTTCTAGGTGAATTGAATAGTCAATTCCTTTAGACAACTTCACGCCTTCCAGGATATTCCTAATCCTTTCATGAATCTTAGTTCTAATATCTTCATCAATAGTTCTTACTGTTCCCTTTATTTCCACAGAGTCACAAACAATATTATACCTACCTTTGGAATTTATTTGCCCCACTGAAACTATTGTAGGTATAAATGGATTAATCTCCTTTCGAATATTATTAATCATACTTATAACATCAATAGAAGCACTTATGGCATCTATTCCATTTTGTGGTTCAGCAGCATGACTACTTTCCCCTTTGATTAATATCTCAAATTTATCAGATGATGCCATTATTGGTCCTTTCTTAATCCCTATTTCTCCTACTTTATAACTAGGCCAAATATGAAATCCTATTATACCAATGATATTGACGTCTTCAAATATCCCACTATCTATGACTTTTTTAGCTCCACCTTCAGGATTGCATTCTTCCGCTGGTTGAAAAACAACCATAATATTTACAGGCAAAGACTCTTTAATTTCATTAAGTATAATTGCTAATCCCAATCCTATAGCTATATGAACATCATGTCCACATGCATGCATTATACCTTCATGTTTAGACGAAAATTCCAAATTTGTATTTTCTGTTAATGGAAGTGCATCTATATCCACTCTTAATACAACTGTATCTTCACAATTATTATTTATTTTTACATATGCACCAGTAATATCATTAAATCTATCTACATTAATATTTCTTCGTTTTAAAAAATTGATTATGCTATCTGTTGTTTTAAATTCCTTATATCCTAGTTCTGGTATGGAATGTAAATATCTACGCTGAAAAATAATTTCATCAATATTATCATCTATTAGCTTGTTTAATTTATGTATACTTTTTCCCACTTATTTTCTTCCTTCCTTTTGAAGCTATTATTTAATGAAACTGACTGGTATAAGAATATTCCTCTGAATTGGTTTTCTATTACACCTAAAATATACTTATTCTAAATATTTAATAAATGTTTTTTAGAAACCTCATCATATATTATTTTAGATATCTCAGATATAGTTCTTATTCCGATTGAATCATCTGATAATCCTTTAGTAAATATGGATAATACATACACGATATTATTAGGCATAAAGAATATTCCCACATCATTTTGTACTTTCCAAAGGTCACCTGTTTTGTTAGCTACGACTACTGTACCAGGTAAAATCTCTTCACTGTTTACATTAGGGTCATAAGATGAAACAGCTGGAATAAGAGCTGGTAATTTCTGTCTATATTGTTGACGTTTCATTATCCCTATTAAACGTTGTGATACATTCTTTGAAACAACTTGATTTTTTACAAGATATTTCAACAAAACTCCCATATCTTTAGCAGTAGTTATATTATCTTTACCAGATTTCATCGCCTCAATATCTAACATTTTTCTTTGCAATTTAGTATTTAATAACCCCAATTTTTCACAGAACTCTGTAACATTAGATACTCCTCCGACCATATCAATTAGTTGATTTGTTGCAATATTATCACTGATAATAATAGCTAATGTAGCAAGATCTAATACTGTAGGTTTATAACTTTTGTCTAAATCTTTTATTAAACCTGTTCCAGTAACTTTATTATTTTCACTTATGATAATAGAATCATTAAATCCAAATTCTCCATCTTCTACTTTTTTTAAAATTAAAGCAACAAGTGGAACTTTTATTGTACTAGCTGCAGGAAATACCTTATCAGGATTTATGGTAAAATCTTCTCCATCAGTTAAATCCTCAAAATATAATCCAATTTCGCCCTCAATGTTTGATAATATAGAAAATATCTTTTGCTCCAATGACATAAAAATGCCCCCTTATAAAAAGATGTTTAATATAAAGACTTACAAATCTATAATATCTAAGATTTGTAAGTCTTTACAATTTAGTTTTATTTATTATTTGTTAGGTAATAAAATATCGTTTGGATAGCTTTCTGGTCGTCTATCACGGAACATATGAATAGTACTTCTTATTTTTTCTATATCAGAAAAATCAACTGTACCTGTAACGATTTCTTCTTCGTCCCCACCCTCAGCTATTATATTTCCCCACGGATCAATTATTAAAGAATGTCCACAGTAAGTTCCCATAGGACTTTCCCCTACACGGTTACATGCAATCACAAAGATTTGATTTTCAATTGCTCTTGCCAATAATAGTGTACGCCAATGATTTACCCTTGGATTAGGAAAATTTGAAGTAACTACTAAAGCATCTGCACCTCGTAGGGCATATGTTCTTGACAATTCACAGAAACGTATATCATAACATATCATAAAACCTAGCTTACCAACTTCCGTATCATAAACATTCATTTCTGTACCATGTAAATAAGGTACATCTTCATCCATATCACTATATAGATGCATCTTGCTGTAATCGCCTATAATTTCTCCTTCACGATTTATGAGAAATGTAGTATTTCTCATTCCATCTTCAAATTGTGTACCAATGGAACCACCAACAATCCAAACTTTATGTTTTTTAGCACATTCTTTCAATACTGTAACAGATGGACCACCAATAGGTTCAATATACTCTTCCATCTTATGGAACATTTCATCCGAGAACCCTGATGCCCAATCTTCAGGAAGAACAATCATATCGGGACGTTTCTCAGCGCACATTGCCTGATCTATCAGTTCCCTTACTCTTTTATGGTTATACTCTCCATCACAGAATTTAATATTTGTCTGCAACAATGCTATATTTACCACATAATCTCCTCCTTATTTATTAATAATTTTAGTAAGTTTAATTGAAGTTACCCTCTTGCATAAAGTAATGCTCTAATGAAGACATAAATAAATGTTATAATAGTAAGTACCCAACCATTTTTAAGCATTGCCTTTATGTCATTTGATCTAGCTAGTCCCATCTGCCCTACCATATCAACAGTTGGTGTCACAAAGAAAGTAATTTGACATGAAACTAAAACTACAAGTGCCCAAATATCCATGGAAATGTTCATGCTTGTGACCAATGGTAAAAATAATTCATGTGTCATTTTTGCTTGTGCTACACCAGCACCTGAAATCCCAAACACACCTATAAATGTACTAACCATTATAAATGCTACTTCTCCACCTGCATCAATAAGTGGTTGCATATATCCTGCAATAGCATCAAATGCACCAGATTTAGCTACATAATTTAGGAAAGGATCAAATAAAATAAACATAAAGAACATCCAATACATTTTTGAACTTCCACTAACTAATGTTTTTAAAGAAGTTTCAAGATTCATGCCTGCAGCAAATCCTGTTACTAATGAAGCGGTAAGCATTACTACTATAGCATAGGAAGCACCTGCTTTTGCTATGATTCCATAAGTAAGCATTACAACCATTGTAGCTAAGAATACATATGTAGCACGTCTAATTTCAGGTGTCGCTTCGAAATTTTCCTCTTGCATATCTTCCTTACTGTATGAATACTTACCTTCAGTAAGTTTTTGTGTACGTAGAGCCACGAAATAAGTACTGCCTAAAACAATTATTGCAAGTGGTATTCCAGCTGTTTTTAAATACTGAGCATATGTTAAACCTGTTAGTCCCATTATTGTTGCAACTGGTGGTACGAAAGGTCCTATATATAGACCCGTAGCTCCTGCACCATGTAGAATTACCCCTAGAGTACTAGGTGTTATACCTAAGCTTGCTACAATTGGTATTAATATTGGAGCAATTATAGCATTTGAGCCTGCTAATGTTCCAAGCATAGAAACTAAAATTGTTGAAGTAAACATAGCAATAATAATTGCTTGTTTTTTGGATTTAAGTTTTGACTTACCAACTACTAAATATACAATGTTTTGCGCAACCTTAGTTCTTGTTAGTACTTCTCCAAGTCCAGCACCTAAAACTATGATAAATCCAATTAGTGCTAAGAACGAACTTAAAGATTGTTGAAGTACAGCACCAAAACCAGTAATACTTTCGCCAGTGAGTATAGCACCTAGGATAACACAAATTAGTACAGAAACATTCATGTCTTTCCCCTTTAACATCAATATGATGTAAAGTAGTAAGGGAAGAAATCCTAGAATTGGTGGAAGGTTAAATATCATTTTCAAATTCCCCCTAATTATAATGTATTATTAACTTCTCTAAATAGCAAAACAGTTAATATATTATCTGGATCCACCTGTTATTACTATAAGTAAGAGAATTATTAATCATAAATAAATACCATTATCTATAGCTATTTTATCTTGCTTGCTTAGTCTTCTTATAGTTTCTTCTTTATCTTGTTTCCCTAATGAAACAACTAACGCATTAGCTATGGTCATCGCATTAACAAATGAATATGTGCTACCACTATTTTTTGCTAATAATACTTTTGTAGATTTTAATGCTATTGGAGATGAATAGCTATCTGTTATTGATATTACCCTGCAACCAACATCATGAAAATAAGAAGTAATATCATAAGTTAACTTAGTGTAAAGAGAATAACTGATTGAAATTAGACAATCATTTTCTCCTACATAAGCCAATTTATTTGATACATCGCATGTCCCACTAGTTAATAACTCAACATTTTCCATGAACCCCTTAAGCATAAAATACAAATAATATCCTACACTATAAGACGACCTCGATGCTGCTATATAAACTTTTCTACTATTCTTTAATATTTGCACTGAATCATCATAATTTTTTTGTAGTTCATCAGTGTATAAAGTGCTTATTGCATTTAAATTTTGGTTAATTGTATTTTTTAAAATGTTATCGTTTGCATCCGTTAGAATAAAATTCTTCGTTTCTTTCATTGGAACAACATCTTTTTTCACTAATTCGCTCACATTTCTTTGAAAATCAGAATATCCTAAAAAACCCATTTCCCTAGTAAATCTAGTAATACTAGCTAAGCTCACTTCTGATTTTTCACCAAGCTCTTTAATTGATAAAAAAGGTACTGCATATATGTTTTCTTTAATGTAGTCAGCAAGCCTTTTATGTGTTTTTGATAGCCCATCATATTTTTGATTAATATTAACAATTATATTGTTTTCCATAACCTACCTCCATTTAACTTAAATTATATACCTAATTTTTATATTGTCAACGATTTTTGTGAATATATTTTATTTTTTTAGTTATTATGGTAATTTAATTTCATTTTACTGCAATACGCATATATTTATTTTACAAAAAGTAAAAATATACCCCCAAAAATAAAATCCTCTTCATTATATTAAAGGAGGATTTTAAAATGCATTTTTAACATTTCTGTACTTTTTACTTGTATGTTTTTAGAACCAATCCATCTATGTTTTATGTAATTATAGCTTTAAGTTTTTCTTTTCTTTCAAGTTCAGCCAAAGCTAAATGAGCTTTATTTGGTTTGCTTCGTATATATCATTTTAGACTTATAAAATTCAAAGAATTCTTCTGTGTACTTTATGAAAAATGTGTGTGATTAAACATATACTCGGAGAATACTATCTATAGATAACAAGGTATATAATAGTCTAAAATTACCTCTCCATTTTCCATTGGTGTTGTAAATCGAGGACAGTTATATAATTCCATGCACCAATAAGCAGCAACATCTACCTTGTACCCTTTTTCCTCCATCGCCTTTTGTGTAATCTCATGTGCTACTGGATAAATATCCTTTTCTAATCCTTGAATCCATCCTATAGCTACCGTAGCAGCAGGTACATCTCTGTAAATAAATCCTTCAGGTACAGGAGTATTTGGTTTCATAAGCATACCACAAATATAGGCAAACTTACCATCAGCTTCATTCCAATCGCTCATCCAACCAACATATGAATGGTCAATATGGTGGTCATTCATCTCATCTAGTTGTTTAAAAGTACCGTCTTCAAAGCATTTCTCCCAAAATGAAGGAATTGGGTTCTCTTTCATATCCATATGTGTGTATATTGCTTTACCTATAATTCGAAACCCTTGAAGTTGACTGATTTGTAAATTAACTAACCTTGCCATTTTATATCCCCCTAGTATTATTAATAATTACATTATAGCATTAAATTGCCAAATTTATAAGCAATGAAGGAATTAATTTATTTTCAAGAGTTGTAAATCAAATCCAGTTCAAAAAAAATTTCTCTTCTATCTATTAATAAAAGAGAAACTTTCTTGTTATCTGATTATTTTTTAATTATATAATTCAATATAAAAGAGCCTGTAAAATATTCGAATAATTACCAACTCATTCGAGAATATACTACTAAGAATATTGAAGAAACTATCCATAATACTATAAGTAACTATTGCCTAGCCACTTACAGAAGGTATAAAGAAGTTTTAGATGTAATTTTATTAAATTAATAATTCATAAAAAATCTTTATTTAATTTCACTAATTTTCAAACTTAAATTATCCAATACCTTAAAGATATTTTTATACGTATTTCTTTTTACTTTTATACTAAACCCAGTTTCTCTAATCAATTTACTTTTGTTAGATATTTCTGATAATGCTAGTTCTTCTAAATCGGATTTTACTTCTTTTAAATTTTGAATATTCCTTAATATAAAATTTTCAGTATCTATTAATTCGATTGGAGTTGGTGATACTGCTCCCACAATTATTCTAACTATACTGTCCTTTGAATTAATTGAGTATCTAGCAGCTATATTCATAACTGGAAAGTCAATAGATGCTCTTAAGCTATATTTTTCAAAATTCATCCATGAATTTTTAGGTAAAAAGGATATAAAGAAACCTTTTAAAATAAAATCATTCGTATCTACCAACCCATTCTTATTAACGTGCTCGTCTATTAATTCTCTGACAGGAATTCTTCTCAATTCGGTATCAAATACTACTGCTTCTACGTTCAAGCTTAATAGTGCTGGCGCAATATCAGAATAGTATAATGCTCTACACTCACTAGATTTTGGAGCTTGATGGCATATATTACCTCCAGTTTTAAAGCATTTTGCTATATTGCTTCTCCATTCATCAGACTGGTTATAATACATGCACCTCCTATCTTGTAGGATATTTCCACCTATAGTTCCTATATTTCGTATTTGTGGAGAAGCTACTCTTCTAGCAGCTTGTGCTAGTATTGGAAAATTTTCTATAATAATTTCATTTTCATAGACTTGTGTTAGTGGTACCATTGAACCTATAAACAAACCATCTTCACTTTTTTTTATCTCTTTTAACTCCATTATCTTTTCTAGGCTTATAATCCTTTTAGGTTCCTTTACATTATATTTTAATAAAGGTATTAAATCCGTTCCTCCTCCTAAATAATATGAATTATCACAATCCTTTTTAAGTTTATATGCTTCATCAAGAGATTTAGGAGTAAGATATTCAAAACTATTTTTAATCAAAATAAAATCACCTCGAATTTTAAATTATTTATATACATAATCCTTTAGCTATATAGGAGTGAGTTATTGGAATCTCTTTAACATCTTTTCCAGTAGCATTGGATATTGCAATTGCTATCGCTGCTGCAACTGGGACTGTAGATAATTCACCAACACTTTTTGCTCCAAATGGTCCAGTAGGTTCATATCCGTCAGCAATATATACATGAATTTCAGGCATATCAAGTGTTAAAGGTACTCTATAATGAAGTAAATCTGACGATAGAACTTTGTTTGTCTTTTTATCTACTTCAATATTTTCCATCATTGCATAACCTATGCCCATACTGATTCCTCCATGAACTTGTCCTTCAACAAGACTAGGATTTACAGCCTTCCCAACATCAACTGCCTCAATAATATGTTTTAGTTGAACGCTTCCTGTAATTGTATCAACAACAACATTTGCCCAGCAAACTGCAAATGGAGGTGGAGATTCCAGTGCCTTATAGCTAGAGCTTCCAGTTATAATTACTCCTTTTTGTCCAAACGTTATCTTTGATAAAGCTTCTTTGAAACTTAATTCTATATTTCTATCAGTAAGTTTAACAATGTATCTTTTATTTTCATAAGTAATATAATCTTCGGAAACATCGTATATTCTGGCTAACGCCTTTTTTATTCTCTCCTTAACATCCTCTACAGCCAAAACTACTGCATTACCCCCTACATATGTTTGACTGCTGGCAAAAGTACCAGTATCATAGGGAGTTAATTTTGTATCCGCTGCCGTTACAGTTATATACTTTAAGTCAATACCTAATCCTTCGGCTGCAATTTGGCTAAGTATAGTTTCACTTCCCTGACCTATATCTGCAGAACCCATAAGAAGGTTAACTGTTCCGTCGTCATTTACTAAAATGATACTAGAACTCATCCCTTCCTTTGAGGATGGACCTGATGCATGACAGCAAAATGCTGTGCCCCAAGCTTCTTTTATATTTGGAGGATTAACAATTGAATTCTTGAATTCTTCTTCCTCTATCCTTCTTTTTATCTCTTCTCCTCCCTTAAAACATTCATCAATTTCACAACTTAAAAGAGGTGCTGATGCAGCAGGAAGTGTATCTCCTGTTCTAACATGATTTTTTAACTTGAATTCTAATGGATCTAGATTTAATTCTTTTGCAATTTTATTTAACATAACTTCTCTAGCAAATGTCATTTGTGGATTCCCATACCCTCTTACTGCACCACTTACAGGTGAATTAGTATAAACACAGTAACCCTCAAATAGATAATTGGGTATTTTATAATTGTTCTTTCTACTCCCTGCTGCCACTACTGTTGGTCCGTGAGTAGTATAAGCACCTGTATTATAATAGGATTCAGCCTTAAAAGCTTTGATATAACCATCCTTTGTGACACCTATTTTAAGAGATATTTTTGCACTATGCCTTACTACTGAAGCATACATTTGTTCTTCTCTTGTATTTATTATCTTAACAGGTCTCCCAACGGCCTTCGAGAGTATTGCACCTATATGTTGGCTTTGTAACTGCTGTCTCTCCCCAAAGCCTCCTCCCATAGTTGGTTTCATTATTCTTACGTCATTTTCAGCCATACCCATTAACCTAGCTAAAATTCGTCTTTCTTGAAAAGGTGTTTGTGAGGTGCTTATTATGTTGAGTTTTCCGTCAACTGTGTATTCACAAATGCAACTATTAGGTTCCATTGAGACATTTTGTATCATAGGCGTATAATATGTTTCTTCAAATACATAATCAGATTCTTCAAAACCCTTATCAATATCACCCTGTTTAGCTTCAATTTTCTTTACTATATTAGTATTGCTTATCTCAGGATGCAATATGGGTGCGTCTTCTTTTAATGCTTCATCAACCTCGAACACTACTGGTAGTTCCTCGTATTCTACTATTAATTTATCAAGGGCTTCTTTACATGCTTGTTTTGAGATTGCAGCTACTGCAGCTATTCTATCTCCCATATGCAACGGATGATTTGTTAATATTCTTTCATCTTCAATTAATAACGGTGATGGTGGATTCCCCGAACAATTAAATAGCATATTAGGTACATCCTGAGGAAGAATTATCTTTAATACCCCATCGACCTGTTCTGCTTTACTTTTATCGATACTTTTAACCTGAGCATGTGCATAAGGACTTCTAAGAATCATTCCATATACCATGTTTGGCAATTCATAATCGTCAGTATATTGTGCTTTACCTGTTGCTTTCCTTACAGACTCAAACCTATGATGTGACTTTCCTATAACATTAAAATCATACATATCAATATTACCTCCATCTAACAATCCTTATCTGGACTATTAATTTTATTTGATGCATTTTTTACTGCTCTTATTATCTTTGTATATCCAGTGCATCTACATAAGTTCCCTGAAAGAGCTTCTTTTATTTCAAAATCTGTGGGGTTAGGATTTTTGTCTAATAAACCTTTTGTAGACATTATCATCCCTGGAGTACAAAACCCACACTGTATTGCATCTTCCTCTATAAATGCTTTTTGAATTGGGTGGAGTTCTTCCCCTTCATTCAATCCTTCTATTGTTACTACTTTTTTACCATCGGCTTGAATAGCCAAAAGCATACATGAATTTATAGCCATGTCATCTAATAGAATTGTACAAGCTCCACAATGACCACTATCACAACCCTGTTTTGTACCCTTAAATCCAATGCTCTCTCTCAAAAATTCTAATAAAGTCATGGTTGGAGATACATTGGAACTATATCTTTTACCGTTAATATCCAAACTAATGTGATATAAATTATTGTCCACTGTCTTCACTCCCTAATAATTAATTACTAACTTTATATTACAATTTAAGTGTCTAAAATTCGTAAAAAAATTAGAATAAAAAAAAGTAACTTAATAGTTACTTTTTTTTATGGTATCTCGTTACTATGCAAAATTGATTTTAATTCATCTATCTCATAGGTTTCATTTGCCTGCTCAAGATAAAATTTAGCTTCTTTATAGAAATACTGGATATCTTGGCATAAATAAGTATTGAAGATATCTCCTAAATTTGGATTTCTAACAACATGGGATTTAATTAATAACTTAGTTTTTAAACAAACACCAAGTTCGAATGCTTTATTTTGAATACTTGAATATATATCTGCATTTTTTAAATACCGTAAGGCATCATCATATTTTCCCTTTTTAAATTCTATGAATGCCATTAAACTTTCCGCAATTGATCTACCGCTTAAAATGTTTAGCTTACTATAAAGAAATATAGCATCTTCTATATATCTTTCACCTTCTTTAAGGTCATTTATCATAATAGCACATCTTCCAGCATTTGTATAAAAAATCGGTAGCCCCTTTATAACACTCTCTTGCTTGCATATTTTAATAGCTTTTTCATAATAGTTTATAGCTGTATCAAAGTCCATGGTTAATCTTTTGATTTCACCTAAATAATTATATGCAGCAGCAATATTTAATGCATATATATCTTGCCTTAGATTTAGCCATTCAAAAAGCGATATTGATTCATTTAACAGCAGTTCTGCTTCCGAAAATTCTAAGTTCATCATTTTGTTTAATCCTTTAAGTCTTAAAAGTGTTGCCTTTTCAAATTTATTACCTATTTCTTCACTTAAATTTAATGAAACTTGTATTTCTTCCTTCATCTTAATTAAATCATTTGTCTGAATATAACAAAATATCATTTGTCTATGACCCATTAATAAATATTCATAATTTTGAATTTCACTGGCATATTCTATAACTCTGTTAATTGATAAAATACCTTCATCATAATGTCCTATACTTATAAGATATCTTCCACGTATGAAATTAACCATGATTTTTAGTTTTAAAAGTTCATTTATGCTGTACATTTGATTTTCTAATTCTTTTATTTCATTATCAAGTTCTTGAAAATAAGGCATAATTTTTTCATTTGTAATATCAAAAATACCATTTTCTTTTTCAGTATATGGTATATTGCATTTCGGATACAATTCATGATTATAATCTAAATAAATTGTTAAGTGTTTTAATGTATATTCTAAGTATTTTAGCCTATTTCCACTTTTCTCAAAGTTATATATTATTTTGGAATATAGCAAAACATCATGATAATCACCTATTAGTTTTTTTTCTAATGCATTCGCTACTTTTTCATGTAAAACCTTTTTCCTAATCATTGATAAATTATCATAAATATATTTTCTTAATTTTTGATGTGTAAACTTAAAAATTATGTCATTATCAATAAATTTTTGCTCAATAATATTTTTTTTACATAATTCTTCAATTATTTCTATAATTTCATTTTCATTCATATTGGTTAGTTCATTCAGTAATTTAAGGTTTACGCCATCAAAAAATAAGGATATCATGTTTAATATATTTCTTTTGTTGCCTGTAATATTTAAAAATCTAGATTTAATAAAATCTTCCATTTTTACAGACATAAAATCATAATCAGAATTTTCCTTAATACTATTTAACATTTCAACCAAAAAGAAAGTATTGCCTTCTGTTTCAATATAAATTTTTTCTTTTTGTTTTTCATTAAAACTAAAATCTGGTAATGCTAAATCCAAAAACTCTGAAACTTCATTTTTAGTGAACCTATTCAATGATAGAGTCTCTAATTTGTTATATTTACTGAGCAAAGTACTAAATTTATCAATCTCAAAATTATATTCATTTCTAATTGTACCTAAAAATAAAATATCATTATTTAGAATGATTTCCATAAGTAAATTTAGACTTACTTTATCTATCCATTGTAGATCTTCAAAAACAAAAATGACTTTTTTACAATTGGCTAATATTTTCAATATATTAGATAAAGCTTCTACAAAGATTTGATAATTAGCACTATCTTTTTTTTCATTAAAATTAATTTCCAATCTTTCGTTATTTAAATCCAAAAAAGGGAACATATTAGTCATATTATTTTTCCATATAGGAGGGATATGAATATCATTTTTTATGGTATTTATAATATTAAAGATTTCCTTAACAATTAAGTACCAAGGCTTAAGAATACAATTACTTTCATCATAATAGCAATCAGCTTTAAACAAAAAAACCTGAGAACCATCAAATAAACTTAAAAATTTATTTAATAGTCTTGTTTTTCCTATTCCAGCTTCTCCAGTGATTAATATGGATTTATATTTTTCACTTTTCAAAAAAGAAATGAGATTATCATATAAATAGTTAATTTCATTAGTTCTTCCATAAAAAAGATCCGATGATGATTGATTTATTTTTTGATTTATGTTTTTTAATCTAATAATTCTATTATAAATTTCATTAATTTCCATACTTGGTGTGATATTAAGTTCATCTTTTAAAATATTTCCAAGTTTTTTATAAATATGTATTGCTTTATTAAATTGCCCATCATTTTCATACATTTCCATTAGAATTTTATATGGATATTCGCTAAATCTATCGATTTCTATCAATAGATTACAATACCTTTCTACAATTCTTTTATCATTTATATTAGAATTTTGAATTATATTCTTAATTTTATCAATAAATAGATTATTATAATATTCTCTTAAATTTAATAACCATAGTTCAAATTCTTCGCAATCCTTAACAAAAAAGCCTTTTAATAACTCTCCTCTAAAATAATCTAAACAATCATCATCTGAAGTAAACATATCTAAATCAGTCACAATGTCAACATCTTCATTAAATGTGATAATACTTTTAGAATTAGTATCAAATATATCAGTATCAAAGACTTTTCTAATCACATACAGTGTGTTTCTTAAATTCGCTTTTGCATCGGATTCACTTTTATCACTCCATAATAAACCAATTAATTCCTCTCTTGTTGCTTTTTTATTTATTACTAGGTAATAAATAAGGGCTTCAGATTTTTTAAAAGGTAAATTAATAATATCATCATTTTTCCTAATTTCAGGTATTCCAAATAATCTTACTGATATTTTATGCATATAGCTACCTCTTCTCTTGTTTTCATACAACCTTACTAAGCACCTCACCTATACTATCGCTAAACGTAAGAAGTGCTCTTCTATCAAAATGGGTCTCTGACCTATTAATGAGAATCAATTTATCCCCTCTATAATATTCTACTAAATTTGCCGCAGGATATACACTTAAAGATGTTCCACCTACAATTAGTACATCTGCATTTCTAATATAGTCCAGTGCCCTATCTATTATATGCATATTTAGCCCTTCTTCATATAACACCACATCTGGTCTTACTATTCCACCACATTCTACACAGATTGGTATACTTCTAGCTTTCAAAACAAAATCCAAATCATAATCCTTTTTACAATCCATACAGTAATTTCTATAGACAGAACCATGTAATTCTAATACGTTTTTAGACCCAGCCATTTGATGTAATCCATCTATATTTTGTGTGATTACCGCCTTAAGCTTTCCTCTTCTTTCAAGTTCTGCCAAAGCTAAATGAGCTTTATTAGGCTTTGCTTCAGTATATATCATTTTAGATTTATAAAATTCGAAGAATTCTTCTGTGTGCTTCATAAAAAATGTATGGCTAAGCATATACTCTGGAGAATACTTTTGGTTATTATCATTTTTATAAAGTCCTGTTGCAGATCTGAAGTCAGGTATATTACTTTCTGTTGATACTCCTGCACCTCCAAAAAATACAATATTGTTGCTATTTTCAATAATAGACTTTAGTTTTTCTATATTCATTTTATCAACTCCTACTCCTTGGAGTAATTACTGGCTTACCATCTTTATCTAATAAAACTGTCATTCCACCTGCATAGCCGTCCCATGTAAATAAATAATTTATCCCTGTAACACTATCTACTATAATCTTAAATCCAGCAAGTTTTCCTTCTTTATGGCTTACTATAAATCTTTTATCATTCATCTTTATTCCTCCAAATAATTTCTTATTTATTAAAAACAAATTTTATAAATTCGGGGAAATACTTTGCCCAGCTTTTTGCATTGTGAATATCCCCTACACCTATGGTCAATTTTATGTTATCTAAAGGTATGCCCTTTTTAATAAGTTGTTGACAAAGTCTTAGAGAGCAATCTATATAGGCTTGAGATATTACTAAATCATCATCAGATTCCTGTGTTCCTACCTGGATATAAAACCTTTGATTTTGATTTATAAGGGAACCATCAATAAAATTTAAAAACTCATCTTCTGCAAACCATGAGGATATAGAGAAAATACCAATCTTTGAAAATATGTCGGGGTATTTAAAACCTAAATATGCAGAAATAAAGCCACCCATAGAACTACCTGCAATAGCTGTATCCTCTCTTCCTCTTAATGTTCTATATTCCCTATCTATATATGGTTTTAGAGTATTAACGATAAATTCTCCATACTTGTCCCCATCCCCACCTTTTGTATGTTTCTTTAAATCTTTATATTCAAAAGTATTTTTCCAAGGAGAGTATTCTTCTAGTCGTCTTTTGGAATTTGCATCTATACCTACTACAATAATACCATTAGTAAAACCATCGCTCTCTAGCTGCTCCATAGTATCTTTTATCTTCCAGGAGTTACCGTAAAAAGCATCTTTATCAAAATATAAATTCATCCCATCATGCATATATAACACTGGATAAGAAATATTTTGAACAGTATCATAGTTTTGTGGCAAATAAATTCTAAGGTTTCTTTCTTCATTTAAGTAAGGTAATGTGATAGACTTCATTTCTATTCTTCCCATATATATCCCCCTAATAATATTTCATTATCATTTTATAGTTATAGACTAAAATACAATTAAACTATTTTATTCTCCCCCTAATTGTGATCAATCCCACTTTTTTCTAAAATCTATACTAGAAAATTCTGATACCTTACCTAAAACCATAATGATATACTCCCTAAGCTTTAAGCTTCCAGATCATCTAGTAGTTCCTATACTCTTCTCAAGTTTGAGTTGCATTGTATAACAATTATGGCCCTCCCGTTGATAACATTATAGCATTAAATCACTAAGAAATTAAGAATTTAGTAGAAAAATAGAAAAACTCATTGAAATATTATTTCCAACGAGCCTTAATTCAAAATTATTTAATTTGATACATTCGGATGTACTATTGGTTTTATTACTTCTACAATGTCACATCTTATATATAGATTCTAGTATTAGCCATTTATCTCCATTTATTTATTTTCATATGATATAATTAAGAAAACATCCATGAATTTGCTAATATATAAATTTATTGGCAAAATAAAGGACTCTACATTAGTAAAGTCCTCCTAAAATTTATTCGATACTTTAATAATAATTTAATGGTATCATTTATTTTATTAAATCATCAAATTGTTCTACTTATAGTTGAATTCACTTTCCTTTATAATTCAGTTATTCCTCAATAATTTAATTTAATAATATCAATGATATTGTTCATAAGCTATTGAAATACATCTTTATTTTTCATCATTTGGTATATCTTCTGTAACATCTCTCTATTTCTTACAGCTAGGTTCTTATTCACTTTTTCTGTCAATAGCCATGCTATAAAAATCATTTGTATAGAGTAAATAACATATGGAATCGCACGTTTCTCTATTTCTGTTATTTTAACAATTTTATCATATCCGCTTATAATCCCTATTAGAATTTCTTCCCATTTATCATAATCACCTTCTATTTCACTAGCTTCTGATAATATTCCAGTTGCACAATAACAAGGGTCAAATATTCTGACATTACGTTCGCTTATTTCAAAATCTATAAATCCACTTACCTCACCTTTATAAAAAATAATATTGGATGGATTGGCATCGCGATGAATAATGTGTCTAGGTAAATGATCATAAAGTTTAGTAAAGTTTTCTATATAATCTTCATAAAATTCATCTGGTAGGGGACATCCCCACTGTTTCATAATTTTCTTTGTCTTTGGTAGTGCCCAATCTAGTACTATATTTAGAAGATTGCTATCATTTACTTCAATATCATCATGTTTTTTTAAAATCTTGTGTAAATTACCAATTGCTGCTCCATACTTTTCTGCTATTTGTACTCTATTCTCAGCATATCTTTCTTCTGGACTTAAGAATTTACCCTTTATATATTTTGTTAACACATAATATCTATCATCTTTCAGTATAAAATCATCATCTTGTATAGTTTTAATAGGGACTGATGATGCCATTCCTGATTTTTCTAGTTCTTTTGAAATCCTGATATGTGTTCTTAAACCAGATACGTTTTTTCCAGTTTTAAATATATAATCTTTTCCAATTATCCATGTATCATTTAATTTTACCGAACCTCCAGCTGTAAAAGCATCCTTGATTTCTAAATCCTTTTCAATATTCCAGTTAGATAACAATTGATTTATTTCTCTTTGATTAAGCATGAATTCTGCCTCCTCCTTTAAGTCTATAGGTGTTGGTCTTTTCACAGTATTTAGCTCTAAATACTTTGTAGGAGAGCACCCAAATTCACGCCTGAATGCTTTATAAAACCCAGAATAGGTATTGAAACCATATTGAAGTGCAATATCTATTGATTTATTTCCTTTTTGAATAGAATAAATAGCATGATGAAGTCTGCGATTTGTTATATATGCTGCTACTGGCATTCCAACATAACATGAAAACAATCGGTAGAAATGATAAATAGAAAATCCAGTTATTTCTGAAAAATCTTCTGTTTCTATTTCTGATTTTAAATTTTCTTCAATATAGTTAATAATAGTTAATAGATTTTTGTAGCAATTCAATTGTGGTCAAGGTTTATCTCTCCTTTTCTTTATTCCCTAGGTTGTTTCCAGTTTAACATAAAATTTTTATTATACATTTCCTGTATTGCTATATTGAAGAATTGCTAAAATTTTTTTAATTCTTTTATCTTAAATGGGCAATTATCAATTATATTTAATGTTCAAAGTAATCACTTGCCAACATACCATAGAATGATGCATCACAGATTCCTTGATTATTCCAATCAGATTGTCTAGATGTCCCCTCGTATTTTAAGCCACATTTCATCATAACCTTACCTGAATTATGGTTACGAGGATCGTGTCGAGACTCTATTCTATTAACTTTCACCTCTTCGAAAAAAAAGCGAATTAATCTGCTTAAGGCCTCAGAGGTAAAACCTCTCCCCCACCATTTCCTACCAATACAATACCCTACATGCACCATTTTAATTGATTTATCCTGATGTACAACACTAATTGTTCCTATTGGTTGATTATATCCTTCGGCACAATCGCCCACTGATAAAAATCTTCTTTTTCATAATTAGAAATCAAAGTATTTAAAATATCTCTACTAACATCAATAGAATCATGAGCTAGCCACATCAGATATTTAGTAACTTCTAAATCAGATGCCCAGTTTTTATACATATCATCAGCATCATTAGTTGTAAATCTACGTAATATTAATCTTTCTGTTTCAAGTTTCTTTGTTCCCAAATGTTTCATATAACCTTTCCCCTTTCCATTAGATAATTAAATTTATTAAATTATATCATATTAATATTAATAAAATTCTACCGCTTCATTCCTTCTTATCCTCTATTCTTTACTCAAATATTTATCTACCTTAAAATTGTTTTTCTCATCATAATCAGATAAATATCTATAGTTTTTACGCCTAGTAATATAAAATTTATCCGATAAAAATGATCTTATACCTCTTAATTGCAATATACATTACCTCTGTTCTCTGATTGATTATATAAGTCTATGGTTTCCTTTCCTAAATTCTTCGGTATGTGCTCCGACATAATTTCCAAAAAAATACTGAATATATTGGCTTCTATTTCTATCAAAAGTAAAATCTTGTTTTTCAAATTATTCTAATATATATTTATCTATCCCATAAGGACTCTTAAGTTTATCAATTAACTCTTTACTTATAACAACTTTATACTTTCCCATACTTATTATAAATTCATTATCGTTGTACTCTAAGCTTACTCCTTCTTTTATCTCTTCAAATTCCCTATTTAAAGCTGAAACAACTACCTTAATAAAATCTTCTGCTTTCATATTCTTTGACATATATCCTCTAATGTAACCACTAGTATTCACATAATCATCTCCTAAAAAATATTTATAAAACAAAAATCTTCTTATCAAATTGATAAGAAGAGCAGAAATCACTATGTTTTACCTCCTTATCGAACTTTTAGCTGGACCACCTTGCATATTGCAGGTTGGTATAGGGTCATAGAGCTAAATCTCTACCCTAACTCTTGATATTTTGGTTTTAATTTATTCACTATTAGCATATCACAATGTTGTTACAATTTCCTTATCCTTTTAATTTTTAAAAATAGAATTTCTCATATTATATATTTGAATTATCTTCATTACTTACACTGTAAATTGGAGTTTGCCGAACAACTCTGCAAATCGAATAATCCCATATCTTCCCACCTTAGCTGGCACTAGTAGATAGCAAGTATATCTTATGTTATCGGTCATTCGTGGAAATTGATCAATTCCATTTTTATTTATTCATTTTTAATTCTAGTTGTCATCATAAAGATACTTTTCAAGTGTTTCTACACTTATTCTTCCTTCATTTACATCGTTTAAAGTATCTCTTGCAGCCTCTTCTCCGAAGTCATCTAAAATCTTACAAAAATCTACAGCAGGTAATTTATTTTTTCCCATATTCTTTTTTCCCCTTTCTAATTTATTGTTTTTTATTATAAGAATGAGACAATTAGTATGTCACTTGATTGTAGTTATTCAGCCAAATTTATGCCTATAACCTCCCAAGATAACTGACATTTGTTTGTTTAATGTTTCATAAAACAAAATTATTACCAGATTCTATAATTATAAAATACTATTCACCAAGTGCTTTCATTAACTCCGCATGCGTATACTCAAATTGATAATCCTCATCAAAACCCTTTGATAAATAAATATCTGCCGCATCCCATACGCTTAGTGATTCCCCGTAATCGTCATCATCTTCATCGGGTTCTCCAAAAGCATGAACAGCACCACATTTAGGACATTTCATATGTTAATTATCTCTGTTTCTTTCCAATAAATCCTCTCTAACAATTTTCCATACGTTGGAAATGGCAACTTTAAACAATCTATCTGGAACTAATATAGCATTTTCATCATTCCTGATTGAAGAAACTGCGCACATAGCTGGAATTATTTTTATCGGTCTAATATTACCGTCTATATTTATACAAAAATCTGAACCATTATAGTCTTCAATTAATCCATATCCATTACCATGTTGCAATTTTACTATTGTATCTATTGTCGCCAAGTACTCTTTTTGTTCTTTTCTAGTTAGTTTAGTTTCTATTTCTCCATATCTAACCCATTTTAATAATTGAAGACCTGCTTTTCTATCTAAATTCTTATGTTGTGATTGATTCCAGAAATGTCTAATGCAGTTTGGGCAAGAAGTATCACAATCACAAGATATTAGTCGTTTTTCAATTTTATCTAGTACATTTTCAATTAAATCTGCAACTCTATTTGAATAACCTGCCCCACTTGAAAGACTATCATATAAATAAATATCTGCATAAATACAGTTATCACTATAACGTATCCTATAACCTGATTTCAAATCACTAAATTCTACATCAAGTTCATCGCTAGCAGATAATGCTAGAGTTTCCGCAAAAGTTGCTAATGCAGGAATAACCCATATATTTAAATCTTCTTCTTTAATATTTATTTTATCTTTCGTTAGTTTTAATTCTATAACCAACATATCAGTATTAAAATCATATCCGAGAAGAACATTTTCTCTAATATGAAAACATGATTGGTTATCATTTTTTAAAAATGGTATTTTATAAGGTCTTTTTCTATTCTTCTTTTCGTCATCTAAGCATTCTGATGGATCAATAGCTCCACATCTATAACATAAGTCAAAACCCTCTTCTTTCGGTCCCTTATTAACCATTATTATCTGTTGATTTTCTCTATTTTCCATTCTCATTAGGCCAGTTTTAGATATAAACTTCATTTTACTAAGATCTTGAGGCATTGATGAATAAGATGGTATACTTATAGCTGAATATTCTTGATTATCACGTGTTTCTGGTATGTTTTCACCCTCCCTTGGAGCAAATCCCCAAGGTTTAATCATAGTATGTTTTTTTACCAAAGAACCACATAATGGACATTGTAAGTTATTGTTTTCTAGTCCAAACCAACCGCAATTTTTATTAGTACAACAGTACATATCCTTATTATATTCTTTCATTTCGAGCCAAGGTTCTGCTACTTTATATCTAAATTCTTTATCATACTTCGTATAGTGGTTATATATAGCACCAGAAATATATGACTTTTTATTTACTACAAGCATTCTACCAGGAGCATATTCACTTAAAGCAATATCTATACTTCTTTCAGGACTCTCTCCTATTTCCCCATTTTTCTCCTCTATCCAAAAATTAACCACATTCCTTGGGAACGAATAAGTTGGTAAAAAATTATCAGTAAATAGGGTGTCTAGTAATGTAACATCATTATCTTGTTCGGTTATATCATCTGCATTACCTACATTTTTTCTTTTGTATTTTATTGGATTGTTTTGAACATTTTTACTTAATTGATTTATTTCATCAATAAACTCATTTTTATATTCAATCCAGTTAAAATTATTAGAATTCGGGATTAGGATCTCAGTTCTCTTTTCTTCTAGCGGTATCTTTATATTTAACCACTGAATAAAATTTTTATAGTTGTGTGACTTGTCTAAGCTAAAGAAACTTATAGTATCAATACTATCAATACTTCTATCCATTTTAATAAAATACTCTTGCAATAATATCATATTTAAATGCCTTTTAATAAGTTTATGATTATCATAATCAATCCAAGGCATTCTTGGTTCTCCTGAAATCATCCTATCGGGTTCCTTATAATACCATGAATCATGAGGACCATTTTCTGTGTAGGTAACAATAGTAGAAACTGCAGAACCCTTTCTACCTGCACGTCCTGCTCTTTGTTGATAATTTTCTCTCATTGGTGGGACATTTCTAAGTCCAACAGCTGTTAATGAACCAATATCAATACCCACCTCCATTGTAGTAGTACAACTTAAAATATCAATAGGTTCACTATCCTCTTCTACCACTATATCCCTAAATCTCATCTCATATTTTTCAGTTGTTGACCATACCTCATTTTTTTGATCTTTATGTGACAATTGGGCTGTATGCTCCTCTGTAGTAATGTTTCTTATATCTGCACCATCTGCAGCCTTAATAACAGGCTTTCTCCAAAAATCATACCTTGATAATTCTTCATTTGATATTTTGTTTATATGCTTATCGCTACCGCAATATATACATGAATCAAATAATGTGAATATAGATGTACCTGCACATCTATTACATCTATACCAAATCCCATTTTCATTTGTCTTTAAAGTTAATCGACCTGGCAATATATATCTCCTATTGTGATTATTTTCTCTATCGTCTCCCTTCTTAGTAAATAAATGAAATCTTTCAATAAGAATATCTAATTTTTCTTTTGAGATTCCATTATTTTTAAGTAAATTACTTAAAAATAATGGAAAGTTACCTTCTTCATCTACTCCAAAACCAGCCCTATCATAAGGGAGAATACTAGTTCTAATACTATCCTTTACCTCAGGGAAAACGGCTATATCTTTTACTATTAAACTTTGTATCCAAGCATTATATATATTTCTAATAGTCATGATATCTATTTTAGTTAGTTTTTCTATTCCTTCTAAACATTCATCTATTTCTTCTCCATCTTCTCCACCTTCAATAAGAAGAATTTGGCCTAAGCATAGATCATTGAAAGATCTAAAGCTATCACTTATATTCTTTAGTAATAGTTGATAGAACATTTCAGGTGGATTCCCAATATTGTCTTTCATTCTATTAAATCTTGGACTATGTCTATGTCCATATAACTCACCATAACTATGAAGTTGGGATTTAAACATATCCTTTTCATCTCCATAGAAAAAACTCACATCATTATCATAAACAATCTTTAAAAAAGCATAATAAAGTAAATTTATTGATGCATTACCCTTGCCGTATTTTTCTTCTAGCATCTTAGCAGCCAAAAAAAGTGCTTGCCTTCCAGCATCCCCGTCAGAAGCAATGGTTAAATCACGTGCTAACATAGCAGCCCGTTGCCTACTGTCAGAAAAAAGTAAAACCTTTTTCCCATGATTTTTAAGATTGTTATCTTTTGATGGTTGTGTCCATAGTTGCTCCATAACGATATTTGCAAAAGGTTCATTTCCCCTTGTCCTAAATGGCGTTAATTTAGTTTTATCCCTTCCACAATTGGGACAAGTAGGAAATGTATATATTTTTGAAGTTTTATCAGGTTTTATAGGTATTAGTACTTTAATAAAATTATTATCATTTTCATATTTTTCGTCTTCAAAATAAATTCCAGTTCTTGAATCAATATAACCAAATATAGAATTTTCTTTGGCCTTACTTTTTCTTACATTACTTTTAAAAATATCTTTTCTACCCTCTGGAACTATCCACAAATGTATCTCTTCGGGTTCATATAACAAATTACTTTGCTCTTGCCATAAAAATCTATAAGGATTAGTATTATCTTTAAAAGCACGAATAAATAGAGTTCCACATCTCCTATCACAAATCAGCTCAAATACCCTAGACCCACACTCAGGACAAGTAAAATGTAGATTTTCATATACATTACCTAATTTAATTCCCATAACTTCATGATTATGCTTGCAGTTTGGATTTAAACATGTAAATATACCATTCAATCCTTTGAATAAAAGATGAACCCTAGAAGGTAATAACACCTTATTTTGTTTTGATTTTGCTATGGTTCCAAGAGAAAGTAATATTTCAGTTGCTTTTTCAGCTTTAACTTGCTCTGTGTCTTCAAAGATATTACTAGCCAATCTACTAAATTCCATAGCTTTTCCACTACATAGTTTTATTAATTCCAGCATTGGTGGATATTTAGATAAATTTTCATATAAATATTCACTAACATTACCATCTATATTTTCCCAATCTAACTCTTCGGCTAATATGGTTATTTGAGATTCTATCTCTTTATCACTACATTGCAATTTATTATAATCAAGTCTAGATAAGGCTTCTACATCTCTTATATTCCCCTTTTTGTTCCCATAGTTCTCTTCTACTTTACCGCGTATAATAGAAAACTTATCCTTGATTAGATCTTGTCCAGTTAGTCCGCATGCAAATTCCCTTAACTCCATATCTCTTCCTTCTGGTACACTTGCGCTTGTTAATATACATCGCAATTTACTCCTGCCAATCTCTAATTTATCCATAAGTCGTCTAATTAACAATGAGACTTCCCCACCAGAAGCACCTCTATACATATGTGCTTCATCTATAACCAGTAACAGCTTATTTTCTTCAGAACTATTTAACCATTGTTTAGTTTGTTGCCAAAAACATTGCTCTATGGGTCTCATTAACATAAATTCCAGCATACTATAGTTAGTTATTAAAAAATCTGGACATATAGATTGCATTTCTCCGCGAGTAAATAGTTCAGAATCATCTATTCCTGTGATTTGCTCTCCTTTAAAAAGATTTTTTGCAAAGGCATTTAAATCTTTTGAAGGTATTCTTCCTATTTTATTAAGTTCTTCACGAATATCTTCTTTACAATTAAGGTAATTTTGTGATATTAATTTTCCTAAGTCCTTGTTCTTATTAACATTATCTATTCCAGAATAAGGAGTTCTACCAGTATACATTCCAAACCGTGGTCTTCTAGCAAATTCACCTGCTTGAGATTTAATAATATTCATATATGCATCATCTTTTCTACCCATGATATTTCTAATTCTTCCAAGTTGATCGGAAACCAATGCATTCATAGGATATAATATTAATGTTCTAATACCTTGTACTTCCCAGGTTTGTGGAGAAGAGTGAGATTCCTTTATAATTTCAGTTAATATTGGCCAAATAAAACATTCAGTTTTACCAGATCCAGTTCCTGTAGTAATTAATAAGTCATTTCCTTTATAAAATTCCTCTAATGCTTGCACCTGATGATAGAAAGGAGTATTAAATACACCTAGATTATTTTCTGTAAGTAAGGCTAAATATCTCCTAATATCTTCTGGCAAATTTGCACTAGTAAACCCATTGTTTTCAATCTTATAACTTTTTGTTGCTTCTATATATGGTTCTTGAAAAAGCACACCTTTTCTGCTTAATAATCCTTTAGTTGCTTCAAGCAATAGCTCGTTTTCAGCAAAATACTGCGCTTTTATGTAATTTGTTAGCCTTTCTTTTAAACTATCATGTGTTTCTCTAATCCCAAATTCACTCATGACTTCCTCCCCTTTATGAATTAATATATTCAATTTCAATACCTAAATCATCTAATATATCCTTTATCTCACACCAAAGAAATTTAGGTACAATTCTATAATAAATATCATTATAAAAACGTTTAGGCCATGATGACATCATCAAAATTCTCATTTCTGAATTGGGCAATTTACTGTGACAATGTAATAATACATAATCATCATAAATCTTTGCTTTAAAAATTGCTGGTGTATTATTTTTGCTATCTAGAGAATACATAATTCTATATATTTCATTCTCTTCATAGTACCATTTGTCAAGCCTAGCAGTGGATACAATACTCTTATCCTTCTTAACTAAAAAATACCCACCATCAACATCTGCACTTTTTAATAAAGATATACCATTAGGAAACCTTGATGCATTAAAATCATGCCAAGCCTGATAATAAAAAAGTCCAGATCCTACTTTGAAAATTTTATATTGACCTTCTAAATTACTTTCTTTCCAAAATGCAGACTCTGATAAAGTATTAAGGTATTCATTGGATGTATAATCAATCAAGTTAAAAACTTCTTTATAGTTCTTTATAGGTTTAACAACCTTTACCCATCTACCAAGACCAACAGAAAACATCGCCTTATTGGAAATTTTCCACTGCTCTCCACCTAGTATAAGTTGGCTATTTTTAAAGTTGGCTTTTCTAATTGGTGAATTAGTCAATCTTCTTATGTCATTAAGCTGAGTTAACTCGTAGCAAAAAATTAAATCTTCAATTATGTTACTAGCGAGATTGCTACTTTGCTCTATTATATCTCCATTATTAATCCAATCTTTAGAATAAGATATGACATTTAACATTGCATAAGCAATTTGTGTTAATCTAACTTGTATATGCATAATATCTACATTATGATAGCTAGCATTAATATATTTATTTTCATCATTTAAATCAGTATAGGAATTCCCCAATACTAAAGTTCTTGCCCATGATGCTAGGGCAGTATATATAAGTCTATTTCCATGTTCTTCATTGGATTCATGACTGAATTTACTCATATTTAAATCAGAGGATATATGTTTCATCAAAAGATTATCCATACAAATCACATCTGACAATTTCCGCCAGATTATCACCAAGTTGATACTTTTGTATATTATCTTCCAAATCTGCTATCATGTTATTGCATTTACATATATACATAAGCTCAGATCTTAAATATCCCTGAAGAGATAATTTAGAATTTGACAATTCATTTGAATATGCTACTATAGTAGATCTTATTATTTCATATGCCCCACTGAATTTTAAATTATTTGTTATCTTTTTGATTAATTTATGTTCATTATCAACTTGGGTTTGAGTGACAAACTTTTCCAATACTTTTCTAGCATCACTTATTTCATAATCAGCGTTCTTACCCGTACCATATTTATTTATCATTACAAGAGCAACTTGGTTATACAAATTAAGTGGCATATATTTTATAGAGTCAACATTTTCAGTTGATATTAATAAAATTTTAGTTGAAAATCCATTCTGTGACTTTTCTCTTAATAATGGCATTAAGGCATTTTCATTCATAGTTCCAATAGCATCTTCAATCAGAACAACATTTGATTCTGCGGAATTATATATTTCTATTAGTTCTTTTGAATTTGTATAACCATTAGGTAAAGAAATTATATAAGGGGTTTCTCCACTATAAGAAATACTAATTGCAGTGGCTATTTCTCTAGCCTTATATCCACAAATTAAAGGTGTCATATTTGCAGCTAAAATTCCAATAACATAATTTGCAACTTCATCAGCTATATCTTTGACTCCTATATTTTCTAAATTAGTTGCAATGTTTTCTGCAAAATCATTTATATTATTGCATTTGCTGATATTTGCTTCTTTTTTATTAATTTTTATATATAGATTGGAATAGTTATATTCTTTATTTCCTTCTAACATAGAATTTTTTGAATTAATCTTTAATATTGAATCATATAAAGCTTTTTCAATAATCCTTTCATCTATATTTGTAATAAAATTATTTACTGTGTTTTCTAAGCCTAATATCTTATCATCTAAATGCAATTTTTCGTTCTCCAACTTCCGTATATCATTATTTAGTTTTAGTTTTATTTTTTCTAAATCCCCACATTCTTTCCTAAGATTATTTTGAATGTTTAATAAATTTTCATTTTCAAAATTCCATCTTTCTTGAGCATTGATACTGTATTCATTATATTTTAAATTTAAATCATTATTTAATTTCTCTATGATAAAATCTTTTTCTTCTATAGCATTTTTAAACTCTAATAGTTCATTTTTCATTATAGTATTTTGTAAGTTTAATTTATTAATAAAATCTTGTAAGATATTAACTTCCTCATTTTTTTCTGATTTAATTCTTTCTATTTCATCACATAGAAAATTAGAGTGTTTTTTTTCTTCAGAAAGTTTTAATTTTATAGCATTTAGTTCTTTTTTAATTTCTTTTATCTTTTCAAGTTGATTGAAAATTTCAGTTTTATGTACGTTTTCTATATCTATAATTTGCTTTCTACATTTTGTTTCCAATTCTTTTGATATCTTTTCCGTTAGCTGATTCTTGATTATTATCATTTTTATCTGTGTATCAATACAATTATTTTGTTCTTCACTTAATTCCTTACCTATTAGCTTGAAAAATAACTTGATATATTCTGGTTTCAAATCTTCTAAAATCAAATCTATCAACTTAGCAAAATCTTCAATATTATTGCTTAATATAGATTTTTCTAAAAATTCTTTATCTGAAGTAGTTTCAAAGATATGGTTATTTACTGCATTTATCGCAACATTTATGTCTCTATTTATAATATTAATAATATATGCATCATGTTTCCTTATTCTATCAAAGTAGATATTAGGTAATTTATCTATAAGCATTTTTGATTTAATATCTATTCTATATCCTCGGGTTTCATTTTTGAATTTTTTTGGATTCTTTTTAATTGGTTCTAGAAGCCTTTCCTTAGGAAATATATTTATCAATAAGTATATTTCATCGTCAGTTAACTTGTCCAAGAATTCTTTTGACAAAATAATACTTTTATTCATTTATTACACCTCCTAATAATTGAAATATTTTATCCATATGCCTTATAGCAGAAACTGGAATAGAATTTGTTTTTATCCAAGTTTCAATCAACCTATATAACTGAATATTTTTTTCATTAATATTTTGAGATAACAAATATAATAATTGAAAATAACGATTATCAGCTTTTACTGTGGGAGCAGTACATCGATACAGTTTCAAATATTCTAGTTCCCAATTTAAGCTTTTATTTAACTTATTTTGAAAATTCTTTCTCTTGTACGAATAGATTCTTGTTCCAAATGCCTTACTATTTATTGATAAATCCAAAAAGTAACCTACATCTTCAAGACATGAATTACTTGAAGATATTACATAATTATTATGATTTACTGTGGCACAAAATGGGATATTAGATTTTATATAGATTTTTCTATCTTTCGGGAGTTTTAAACCTTCTTGATTAAAATTAATTTCTAAATCATCAGAGTCTTTAATTATAACTTTTGGCACTAATAGTTTCTTTTTGACTAAAGAGGAATTATAATTAATATTATATTTAATTTCTGAGTTAAATCTGTCATTATTTTCTTCTGATATAATAACTGACTTGTTTCCATATACTTGCAAAGATACAATTCCATAATTTTCGTTTTTATCGTATATTTCATATATTCCATTATGTGTAGAAAAAAATAACTTATCCTTTTTCGTATGATTAATATGTAAAAATAAAGCCTTGCTTTCACAAAAAAATATTTCATTCCCATTAAATACCCCCGGGGGCCATAATGGTAGTAATTCATTAGGTTTCTCTGCTAATATATATCCTTTCCCTTCAATAAATTCCCTAGCTTCTTCTGTAAATTTTTCTATATTCATTTCATAAATAAATATGACCTTATTTGTAATCCCTTTTCTTAGATAAATTTCACCTATATTTTTAAAACTTATACCCACTATTCTAGGTGGTGATTTATAAAACATAATTCTATATGACTTACCAACACTAATACTTGCCTTCAATGCAACCCTATAGCCACCATCTTTGCTAGAGTGATATATATCCTTCTCTATATCAACACCCCTAATACCCCACAGCCATTTCCTTTTAATATCATCTTCAGAAACACATGGTTCACACTTAACATCAATCCAATTCTTAATTATATTGACAGGATAATAGTCCAAATTTTCAACACTATATACTTTTCTATCAATTTCTATATTAGATTCTGAATTAACGAGAATCTTTGCACCTACTTCTTTTAACTTTTTTAAGCTCTTATCACTGACTGTTGGGAAATGTGCCCTAAGCTCAAATCGTTTTCCTGAATTACATAAATATAACGGAATTCCACCATTATTTATATAGAGAATATCTAATTTATTATTGATTTTCTTATATGAATTATTCTCATGGTATTCAGGGCATGTTCTTTGTAATGGAGTTCTATCACGAATAGGTTTATGAAAAAAACAAGCGTTTAAACCTCTACGAATAAATACTAACTCCAGACAGTCAGGACATTTATACGTAGTTGAATTATTCGCATCAATATGATGTATATAATTACCATTTTTATCAATAGCATATTCCATATTATCATCCTGCCTTTACATTTCCATAGTAAATTTCGTAATTCATTTTTTAAAAATAGTTTATCTTAGAAATCTACATACAATTTAAATATATTATAACATCATTTACCTGTTTTTGTAATACTTGGTGTACTTATGTTTCATTAACTATTTTTAATAATTATAACTGCAACCCCAAGTGCTATAAATACTAACCAGAAAATTAAAAATTTTATTTTATTTAATTGTCCATTTTTGATGATGTAGCAAATTAGCAATTGTTGCAGACGTAAAAAATGAACAAAAGCTAATTCCTTTGTTCATTTTTATCTTTCTTATTATCCAACTCTTATAACTTCAACATCATATCCATCTGGATCTGTTATAAAGTAAAACCTTGGCTCTTCACCTGGTAACCCGTATAACACAGTCACTTCATAGCCCATTTCTTTATGCTTTAAGCTTCTAATCTATCTACTGATACTGCTATATGACTAAATCTATTTCCTATTTCATAAGGCTTTTCTGGATTGTAATTATAAGTAAGTTCTATTTCGTGGTTCACTTTTGCCATTGTGGATTTCCCATCAACTATTAAATATGTTGGCGATTTTATCAAAACAAAAATCCCATTTGCTCCCCATCCTCAGTTTTTACCTGTGATGTTACCATTGCCTCATAGTCTTCTCCTTTTGTATGCTCGCCTTTAAGATACTGCATTCCCTTCCTAAGCTTAGAAGAAATTAAATTTAAAACATAGATATTATCAAAGCAGTTATAAATAGATTCACCTCCTAATCCTGTAAAGCAAACTAACTGTGTATTGCTTTTATTAGCAACATCCATTAGTGGATTTAAAAGATGAGAGGAATTAGTCTGGGCAAATGGATTGTCCATTAAAAGAACCTTTCCTTCTTCTATTTCAGCAAATATATCAGTTTCATCTCTTCTCATAAAGGATAATAAAGATGAAAGCACTACAAAGGCTGATAAAAACCCTTCACCACCGGAATTTTTGGCTACCTCTGCCCATTTAATAGGTACTTCTCTTTCCACCTCTATTTTATACAGCTTTATTTCAACATTATTTATACCCACTACAGTGTTATATAGATTCTTTGTATTGATTGAAATACTTATTAATTCATCAATATTATCATTGTTATCTAACCTATTGATACCGCTTATAGTTAGGTTTTCCATCATATCCTTTAGCCTTGTTCTGTAGGAATAAAGCTCATTTTCCCAATCAGGCTGATTGATTCTTAGCATTTTTATTGATCTATTCCTTATTTTTATAGATGAATTTTTATCTATCTTTCCAATATTCTTATGAATATCCTCTACATACTCAAGAAGCATTTCAATAACTCTTTCCTTTTCCTTTTCGATCATAGCAATATCTACTTCAAGCTTTGCCATTAAATCATCATAGGCTTTTATTGTAGTCCCTAATTGCTCTATAAATTCTACAGGATTCTCTATTAAAGTAGAAAGTGTATTTAATGGTCGTCTAAAGAAGTCATCCTTAAATGCTTCATTTCTTAATACCTTATCAAGATTTAAGGATAATTGGTTAGTATGCTTATTTAAATCATCTTTTATATTTCTATAATCCCTTATTAACGTTCCACGATATTTGTCTAAACCATCTCTGTTAAGGGATTTTAACTCTTCATCAATGCCCAATTTCTCAATCAAGGATAGCTCACTATATTCTTCTAAATTAGATAAGTTTACAGAGTAGTCTTCTAGCCTTTTATCAATCTGTTTCAATTTTAGTCTTAATGAATCAAGTTCATCATATTTTTCTTCCTTGCGTTTTTTAAAGTCAATTATAATTATTTCACTACGAGCCATTAGCTCAGTATAGCCAGATTGCTGGAGCTTTTCATACTCTCTGGAAATTTCGTTTTCTCTAACAGCTATTTTTTTATCTATCTCATTTTTATTATCTCTTAAATAATTTAAATCACCTTCTATACGAGATATTTCCAATTCATAAGTTTCTACAAGAAATTTATCATATATTTCATCTTTATATTCTTCTTCCTTAATCTTTAATTTATTTGAAGTATCCGTAAGCTCATCTTCATATTCCTTAAACCAGTATTTAGCCTTCTCATAAGCTTGTTCAATGTCCTTTAGCTCACTGTTTATCTCAGTTGTTAAGGCATTAAATTTCGCCTCTACATCTTCAATATCCTTTTTAATTATCTTAGCTTCCTTATATATGGAATACTGTTGATATTTAGAACTTATATCCTTTAATCTGGATATCATGTCCCTTCTTGAATCTTGAGCGTTATCCTTGAATTCTCCCAAATCATTCATATTTTCCACAATAAGCTTTAACTCGCCTTTTATTTTAGCTATATTGTTTGTAGCAATAATTTTGTCTTTTCTATATTCTAGATTTGCTTCGTATTTATCACATAGTTCCTTTAAATCAGCCTGTTTTCTTTTATATTCATCTAAGGTTACCTTAGATTTATCAAGACTGCTTTGAATTGTATTCTGTAAATTATTTAATTCAAATTCCCTATGCCTGATATCCCTTAGCTCTTCCTCATAATCCTTAAGCTGATTTTCCTTACACTGAAGCTCATTCTTAATATTATTATAGTCCCTTTCATTGACCTTTTGATATTTGATTGTATTTAGCTTAGTATCATAATTTTTAAGCTCTATATCCCTTGTTTCTATAGAGGAGATTATTTTATCTATTTCTCCTTGGATTTCATCTAATATTCTTTGTAATTCAACTTCATCTAGCAGATTATTGTTAAATAAAATATAGAAATTTACCATGTCGTTATTTTGAATTAAAACCCTCTCCTTGCTTAAGCTCATCTCAAGGGATTCTCTTTTTACTATTGGAATGGGAAAGGATGTATAGATATTCAAATCCCCTAGCCTTAAGGAATTTATTTCCAACTCACTCATAATAAGGGAATAGGGAATAAAAGGATTATTCTCAACTAAAGCCTTATTCTCCTCTGGATTTTTATTATTTCTCTTTAGCCATTCCATACCATATACAAAATGTAATCCCTCATTATCAAGTGCCTCCTCAAAGTCCTTAGGAAGCTCCAAAGTTCTCCCTGATTTCAATCTGTTGTATTCTTTTTTAAGCTCTTCAAGTTGGCCTTCTAAGGCCTTTATTATGCTCCCTATTTCATCTTTCTTTTTTTGAATTAAGGTAATAATATCTTCGATTTTAAACAACTTATCTTCAGTTAATTCAATATATCTTATTATTGTCTTCCTTTCCTCCAGTTCTGAGTCAAAGGCTTTTATTTTCTCTTCTATTCCTTTAATTGCTTCAGTAATTTTACCCTTTTCTAATTCTTTCTCCTGCAGCATTCTATTACATCCCTTAAGCTTATCTGAATTATCCTGATAGGTCGTTTTCAGTTTTGTAATGTTTACTTCGATTTTTTCAATTTCTCCACTTAGTCTTTTAAGTTTTAAATTTAAGCCCTCATCTTCGTATTCCTGAAGCATGTTTCTTCTTAAGTCTTCATTGTATAATCTATTAAACTTTAATTCAGCTTCATCATAGGATTTAATCAATGTTTCAAGCTCTGCTTTCCTTTTGATTTCTTCCTTTTCCTTATTTTCCAAATTGCTTTTCTTGGATTTAAGTTGTTCTACTATTTCCTTATTCTCTTTAATTTTATTTTCTATAGACTTTATCTCAGATTCTAGTTGGGATTTCTCATTTTCATAATGGCATTTTAATGTATATCCAAGAGCATCTCTTTCTGGATCCCTGTCTTTATCCTTTTCTTTCTTAATCTCAAGTCTGTTTTCCTGTTCCTGAACATCTCTTGATGCATCCTTATAGCTTTTATATATCTTTGCGCAGGTTTGAATGTTCTTCTTTTTAGTTAGTTCATTTTTGTTACTATCCTTTTTATCAATAAGCTCTTCTATGGATACTAACTTATTTTCAAGCCCTTGCTTTTCATCCTCTAGACCATAAATTTTGAAGGATAATTCTTCGTATTCTATTCTTTTAATGGATTCATCCAATTCATTCATATTATCAATTAAATTTACTTTTTCAGACTCAAGGATCTCCTTAAGATTACTTAGTTCCATAATTAAATTAGCTATATGATTTTCCTTACAAGCCTTATTTTCAAGGTCTAGCTTAAGGATTTCCGCCAGTTCTAAAACACCCTTTGTCTCTTCCTTAAATAGTATTATGGTGTCCTTTTGATCAATTTTAGATTTATTATCCTTATACTGCTTGATATATTTAGACAGTATATCCCTAAACTCATCTATCCTATTTTTCCCCTTATTTAGCTTATCCTCTATTGCAGGCAGAAACCACCCCTCAATTAATCCAGCCTCATCCTTAGCATTTATAAAGAGCTCAGATAATCCAGATTCCTTATAATTAACCTTTTTTACTATTGACTCCCACTCCTTGTAGTAGATTTGATATTCCTCAAGCTTATCATAATAATTCCTTGCAGAGTTGGAGTTATTCATATCATAAAGGTAAAACTTATAATTTTTATCCAGTTTTAAGGATTCCAATAGTGCCTTACAGCTGCTGAAGCTCTTTAATACCATATTATCATCATTAGTATCAATAAAAGGGATATTCTTTATATCATATTGATTTTCCCGCCTATACTCATGAATAAATTGTATTATATCTAAATCATTATAGTTATCATCCTCTTTGATTTCCTGACTTTTCCTAACCATCATTCCAGTAAGAACATAGCCTGAGTTACCATCCAGCTTCCATTCAACCATTATTAAGGTAGGTTTATTTGTTGTAAAATAGGATGAAAACTTTCTATCCTTACTGTCTCTGTAACGTTTATGTACAAAGGGCGCAATAAGCATCTGAACTAATACGGATTTCCCTCCTCCATTTCTAAGGGATAGTAAGGTGCTTTCTCCACCTAAATGAAATGTCTCATCATCTATTCTTATTCCGTTATAATTGTAGTTCAGATTTATAATTCTAATGGAATTTATTTTACTCATTTTCTTTCACTCCCAATACACTTAGTACACGGTCATAATTTTTCTTATTTAAAAGATTATAATCCATAAACTGGTCCAGCTTCTTTGTTGTTTTAATCATTTCATCCTCTTCAATATAATCTATTAACCCTTGTTTTTGTAAGAAGGTTAATAGATTATGAACAAACCCTTCCTTTGTAGTCTTTGCCTTGGAGCCTATTTCACTCCTTAGGGCCTCAAATGCCTCCAACATATTGGAAAATGCAAGTCCGTCCTTGTCTTCTTCCTCAGCATTAATATTTGCCGCCCCTTCCTTTAGTCTTTCAGAAATGCTATTTAAAAAGTCTCCAACCCTTAAAAAATCCCTGGCTTTACTGCTGCTTCCTTGCCCATCATAGAATTCCACTAAAAGAGTAAGTATTACAAATTGAGAAAGATAATAGTCCTTATCATTGGCCCCTGACTTACAAAGAACCCCCTTTAAATCCCTTTTAGAATATCCCAGGTAGTCATTATCTTCATTTGGTATTAAATAAATCACATTTCCGTATCTTTCAATAATACTCTTTGCAGCTATACCCTGTCTCTTAACAAGATCCATTACATTCTCTTTTTCTGTATATGCCTTATAAAGTACAGATTCTTCCTCTTCCTTTAGCTCCCGGTGCTCAATCAGGTAATAGAAAATCCTCTGACTAAGATTTATTTCCTCTAACTCATATGCCATCTATGCTACCCTCCTTATTCTACTCCAAAGTAAATATTAGAACATTGTATCTTTCTAATTCTTCCAGTATCACTCTTAAGGTTTTCAAATATTACAGGCTCATCTTCCTGAATTCTATAGGTATTAATCTTCTTAATTTTTCTTAGAGCTATATATTTGTAAGTAAGCTCTAAAATACTTTCATTAAGCTGAAACTCCAGCACATTGCTATCTTCTAAATGTTCTTCCTTTTCCTTTTTTAGCTCCTCTATATCTATGATAGTATTTTTAATCATTTCAATAACAACCTCTTTGAAAATCTCTACATTTGGTATAAGCTCACTATAGTCGCCATTTAAGGAATCCTTCAATTCTCTAAGTGATATTCCGTTACTTTCCTTTGCCCTGGTTAGTATTATTTTAAGTATATTATTATATAGATTTAATCGTTCCCTGGCTTTGGCCTTTTTCTCCTCCTGCCACTCATTTTCATCAAAGTCAAATAATTCCTCTTCATCCTCTTCTACCTTTGCTCTTATGGGCCTTTGTATCTCTACAGACTTATTTATATTATAAGTTTTATCACCTTCACGATTTAGAATTGGCCTTATAAAATGCTCTATATTTTCAAGGTACTTAGGATTTTCCAAAATCTTATCATATAATTCAGCTCTAAGATTAAACCTTTTTATAAGTGTCATTTGAGATAAATCCTCAAGTTCTTTAGTATATAGTGATTTCAATTCAAAATGATTCTTTAATATCCTCTGATGTTCATCTATGACACAGCTTAAATAATCCTCGATTATTTTAAGATTTTTAAGATTTTCATTATCTTCCTTGTCCAATTTCTTGATATTAATGTCCTGCTCCTCTAAAGCCTTAACACGTTCTCTTATGTTTTCCCTATATCCTGAAAACTTTTTACTTGTATCACTAATGGTATCCAGGTTTTCTTCTAATAATCTCCTATAATCAGCAACAGAATAGTTAAGTGCATTTTGCTTAATCCTTCGCATTGCCTCCTGAATCTTCTGATACTGAATCCTTAATTGATTAAAGATATTCTTTACATCATCAACTGCCTTATCATAGGAAGCCTTTTCAATATGAAGCTTAAATATCATTTCATGAATTGTAAGAAGCATATTCGCTTCCATTTCTAAGGTGGATAGAAGCAGATTATATCCATCATCGGTTAAATAATAGGAGGTTCTTCTAACATCTCCATCAATATATACAGTCTTATTTTCTATAAAGCTAATATGAATATCCTTATATTGATTTTCATTGAAATCATAGCCTTTAAAGTACATTACCCTGCCTTCATTTCCAAGGATTACGTTAACAATAAAATCCCCCAGCTCCTTACATTGTTCGTAGGTAATATGCTTTCTAAAGCTTTGCATATTTACAGTGTCTATAAAGTTTCCTATATCATCCATGGTACAGGGCTCATCCTTTAATGATTGCTCCATTATAAAAAGTAAAATTGCAAATATCATATTGGTTTGCTCATAAAAATCTGCAAATTCATATTGCTTCCAGGTAGTCTTTGCCATACTGTTCCTAAATAAAAACGCATAGGTGCCTACATGCTTCATACGCCTTGGAAAGTTATTTAAAAATGATAATTCCATAATAGCCTCCTAAAAATCCCTGATACTTAATATCTCCTGAGGAATATATTTATTTTCATTTAAGATTTTTAATATCTCTTCTCTTTCCTTCTGATTGAAAGCCATAAGAAAATGACTTCCAATATTCTTATTCTGTCCTTCCTTCATTTCAGGTAAATCGTTCTTATCTGCCTTTTTAAGCATAGCCCTATAAGCAGCTAAAAAAAGCTTTATTGCGATATTGTCCTTAAAAACCCTGCATAAGGATTCATAAATTATAATGCCTTCATAATCCAGGTCTCCAAAATAATAAATATTATTAATATTGCTACTTAAATAAGGCTCAACACAATATGTAAAGTCTTTAAAGGATTTGGATATTCCCTTACCTTTGCCATAAATAAGAGTTCCAACCTTCAGCCCGAGTATACTTTCGTTTCCATTTAAGAGATGCCTTCTCATACTATAGAATGTATCCTTATTTTCTATTATCAATATATTTTGTGGAGTTTTTTTATGATGAGAATAATATGAGAGAGGTTCAGTTGTTTCATATACATTTAAACTATCAAGTGACATTCCGAGATTTTTTAGAATTTTATTTCCATTCTTCTGAAGAAACTTTTCCCTCCCCCAGATTTCAAAGCTCCTTTCATTGATGGATTCAGGCTCATCCAGTAGTCTTTTATTAGTATCTAGATAATTGCTCAGCTTAATTATATATTCTTCATCTTCCTTATATTTTTCTATATTATTGATATAGTAATCAAGCTTAAGTTGAGTATTTAGCTTGTACAACAAATTGTCCTTATATTTACTATTATCACTTTCGGAAACAATTATCCTGTATGCATTGTATAAAGCTGGGTTTTTCCCATTGGTTCTGGAACTTTTTATAGGCGTTATGGTACCCATATCAATATTATCTATAATAAATTTTACAAGTAACTGATAATCATCTATTCTATAATTTTTAATGATTTCATCTAATGTAATTTTCTTCTTCCCATTGTATTTAATATATTTCATTGGTTCCTCCCCTTTAATGGCTAAATTATAGCCCTATTTATATCCTATTACTCTGTTATATATATTTTAACATATATTTACATAGTTTAATATATAAGTACATTTAACCTCTAATTCTTATCATTTTCGCTTCAAAACCCATAATACATTATTAATTACATGATAGCATTAATTTGCAAGTTTTATAAGCAAGAAGGGTAATTAATTTATTTTCATATGATATAATTAAGAAAACATCCATGGATTTGCTAATATATAAATTTATTGGAGGTTATAATATGATTTCACTTTGGAATAGGAAAGATGTCTATAACGGATATTCAATAAAAGCTGTTAACAAAGTAAAAGAAATACTTATTTCTAATGGAATAGAATATACTACTAGAGTAGTATATCGTAATAATTCTAAACTTTTTGGTCCCTCAAGGAGTCGCACTGGAGCCTTTGGTGAAAAAACAGAATTAGCTAATATATATTATCTTTATGTGCATAAAGATGATTATGATAAAGCTATAATGTTGATTGGCAAGAATTGATTTATTTTTTGGTGTGATATCCAATAATTGTTTTAGGATGGCACAAAGGACCATCCCTAATTTATATAATTCCAAACATAATAAATCCAATAGTATTAATAGCAAAGTTTGCAAACATATGGACTAGCCAAGAGTTGTATATATTTTCGCTTTTATCATTAACGTAGTCAAATATTAGCCCGCCAACAAATAATCCTGTCAAAGCAAGGATAAATAAATATGGACTAAACCAATTGAACATTATTGCGATATGATATATTGCAAAAGCTAATGCACTATATACATAGGCGAAGCCCCTATTTGCTATTTTCTTTAGATTCAAGAATAAAAATCCTCTAAAGAAGAATTCTTCTAAAAGTGAGTTGATAAATGAAATATAAAGGGCTACCCATATAAAATTACCTTTATTTACCCTAAGATTTTCTTCTAATATATTTTTAATATTTTCTAAATCTATAAAGTACTTAAGAATAAAATATGCTCCTAAAATAATAATATAAACCCCAAGACCAAGTAATACCGAAAATAATAATTGCCTTTTTGATTTCATCTTAAATATAGTTTTTGAATCAATATTTTTATCAAGTAGTGTAAATATTAGTGGAATTAATAGGAACATTACTATTTTAATTGCTGATTTATAGATATATCCCGGATTTATTATTCCATCTACTATATACATAGTTCCTAGTGAAATTATTGATGTTAAAAATAAATTAATAGTCCTTTTAGTCATTTTTTCCCCTTTATTTGCTAATGGAGTCACGATATCTACCCCTTCTTTGTCTTTTATTCTAACATAATATATTCGATTTATGTTAATTTTACTTTTATTGTGGCTATTTTGCAACACATTGTTAAAATATCTTAAATAATTAAACCAAAAAAATACTGACCTAGCCTCTAAAAGCTAGGTCATCTTCTATCCCATTTCTATCAATACTTTGTGAATACTTCCATCATCAACTAATTTAATATACTTATCTTTAATCATATTACCGTCTACTAGTATTTTAGATACTCCAGTGTTTACACCATTTGGATTTTTTACTTCTATATTATAGATAGAATTTTTATAGGTGTATTTTATTCTATAGTCGTCCCAATCCTTTGGTATAGATGGATTTATGAATAATTTATCTCCTTCTTTTCTAAAGCCCAGTATGTCTTCTAAGGCTACTTTGTACATCCAGCCAGCAGAGCCGGTATACCAGCTCCATCCTCCTCTTCCTAAATGTTCTGGGTTAGTATATATATCTGCTGTTGCTACATAGGGTTCTACTTTATATTTAGCACATTCAATTTGTGTTCTTGTATGATTTATAGGGTTGATTAATTTGAATAAATTATATGCCTTATCTCCTTCTCCTAGCATAGCAAATGCCTTTATTACCCAAGTAGAAGCATGAGTATATTGACCACCATTTTCTCTAACCCCTGATACATAAGATTTTATATACCCTGGATCTAATTCTATATTTTCAAAAGGTGGCATAAGAAGTGCTATAATTCCTTCTTCTTCATTTACCAAATACTTTTCTACTGCCTTTAGTCCAGATTTTGCTCTTTCCTTATCTCCTATCTTGGATATTACAGACCAAGATTGAGAAATAGAATCTATACTACATTCTTTACTACGCTTTGAGCCTATAGGACTTCCATCATCAAAGAAGGCTCTAATATACCATTCTCCATCCCAACCATTAGTTTCTATTGCCTCTTTTAGACTTAGGACTTGGCTTTTATACTTTCCAGCATGAGACATATCCTTTTGACTTTCACAAATAAGTATAAATAGTTGAAGTACAGTGGCTAAAAACCATCCTAGCCAAATACTTTCGCCTTTTCCTTTATAGCCTACTTTATTCATCCCATCATTCCAATCTCCAGTGCCAATCAGAGGAATATTTCTCTCACTTAGGTTTATTCCTCTTTCAATAGCCCTTATACAATGGTCATAGACAGTACCTTTTTCTTTAGATTTATTAGGGACTTCGTATCTTTCGTATTCCGTTTCTCTTAAAGGTTCAGATTCTATATAGTACGCTTCTTCATCTAATATGCTATAATCACCTGTGACATTAATATATTCTCCTACACAATAGGGTAGCCATAGTAAATCATCAGAGCATTTACTTCTTATACCTTTATTGACCTCATTATCATATGAAGGATGCCACCAATGTTGTATATCTCCTTCTATATACTGGTGAGCACAGTTTTCTAAAATTTGTCTTCTTGCTTCTTCAGGTCTATGGTACAAGATATTTGCCACATCTTGTATTTGATCTCTAGCCCCATATGCTCCACCTACTTGGTAAAATCCAGACCTTGCCCATATTCTACTACTAATAGTTTGATATATTAGCCAGGAATTCATCATATAGTTTAGAGATTCATCCTTTGTAAACACCTTTATAGTATCTACAGTTCTATCCCAAAACTCTTTGATACCTTCTAATGCAATTTTAACTTCCTTTAAATCCTTATATTTGTTTATAGTTTTATATCCTTTTTCTAAATCCCTTTCTTCTCCTAACAAAAAAACTAATTCTTTTTCTTTATTAGGTGGGATTTCTATCTCTATTTCTATTGCACCACAAGGGTTATATCCTAATCCTGCGCTATTTGATAGTTTATCTAAATTTATACCTCTAGGATTTTCGTAATTTGGAATATTACCTAAAAACTCCAATCTATCACTTGTATAGGATTTTATTTTTTCAGATGATGATACAAAAATAGTACTATTTTTAAATTCTGTATTAGATGAATTTTTTATTTTAAATATATCTTCAGAATCCATAGACGTTTCTATAAGTAATTGAGTTTCTTCATCTGTTACGCCTAATACAGGTCTAATATAGTATACTAGTGTAAGTTTTTTTGCCTCATTTGTTGTATTTTTAAGGCTAATTAAACTTATCTTTATCTTATCATCTAAAGGTACAAACATTGTAAGACTTTGTTCTATACCATGGCTGTTATGGTTAAAAATCGCATAGCCTCTCCCATAGGTGATTAGATATTCTTCCTCTCCTCTAATAGGCTTTGGGGTTATGGTAAATGTTTCCTGAGTATCATTATCTTTTAAATATATAATCTCACTTGGTAAATCATTGATTGGGTCATTATACCAAGGGGTTAATTTATTTTCCCTGCTATTTACAGACCAAGTAAATCCGGTTCCGTATTCAGTCACTATAAATCCAAAGTTTTGATTGGCTATAACATTTATCCAAGGCATAGGTGTGTTAAGATTTTTGTGAAGTCTAATTATATATTCTCCTCCATCATTTGAAAACCCACCATAACCATTGAAAAATTTTAAATCTAAATCTGCTGGTGATTTTTTATACTCAACACTACTACTTTTTAATTCTTTAGTCTTTATTTCTTTGTACTTGTTATTATTAAACTTAAATTCTTCTTCAGCATTAATAATCAAATTTGCCCATTTATAAAACAATCCTTCCTCATCTTTTTCCATTGTATTTTTATTCTTTACGTAGATTCCACCGTAAGTATTTATTATATTGCCTCTAATTTCTTGGATTACTTCTATTATCTTTTGACTTAGAGGTCTATAGTACATATCTTCTTCCTCATATAATACGATAAGATCTACTATAATACCTTTATAGGACCAATACTCATGTGCATTGATTATTTTTATTAGATTATCTAATCCTTCCAAATCTTTTATCCTGATTAGTACTATTGGATTATCACCAGATATTCCATGAGCCCATAAACTTTCTTTTCCTCGATCTGTTGCGGAGATAATGCTTTTATATTTTTTCTTTTTATTATCTTTTAAATAGAAAATATATGGCATTAATTCTTCATAAAATTCAATATTTGAGTGGTCAAGGTTTAAATAATCTATTTCAGTTTGACTTTTCGTGCTTATAAGATCCATAGCCATATTTATATTTTCTATTGTACTGTATTTATTTAATATATCTCTTATTTCATCTCTACTATCACTTAGTCCAGTAATATAATATACTTCAACCTTATCATTTGGTGGTACACTAATTTTTTTGCTTATACTCATTATAGGGTCTAGTACTATTCCAGTAGTATTTGTATTACCCTTTTCTAAAGCTTGAGGATTTTTTAAGGAATTTCCCCTGCCTATAAAGTTACTCCTATTTGTTTCATAGCTTACAATACTGTCCTCTTGTCCAAAGGCTTTTATTCCATGGAAGATAAAACTAGTTTCTGATTTTTCGTCTCTTTTTCTTCTATGAGCTAGAAGTCCTCCTTCATTTTCTAAAGCCTCAGTTTTTACAAATAAATTGTTAAAAGACATATGTGCTAAATCTGAATGATAGGTAGTTCCAGTTACTTCAAAGTAACTAATGGTTTCTAATAATGCTTCCTCCGTTCCATGGTTTTTTAATACTACTTTTCTTACTTCTCCTAACTCTTCGGGTAATAAAAATACCTCCATGGTAGATTCAATATCTCCATCTTTTCTATTAAAGCTAGCTCTATCTGTGGAGAAGGAAATATTATAATCATCTGGTTTTACAAAAGTAGGGGCATAAGTAGTAGACCATACCTTATTATTTTTTAAATCTTTTATATAAATGAATTGGCCATAAGAATTTGCAAGAAAATCTTTTCTCCATCTATTAATAAATATGTCTTCATTTTTTGAAAAACCTTCCCCCATGCTATTTATCATCATGGTATAAGTCCTAGATGATAAAACATGGCATTTTATATCCCATAAATCTTCTATTCCATATATTCTATTGTTCCAAAGTACTTCTCTATCCTTACGGAAAACAAAATCATATGGATTTTCATATTCATTAGATAAATAGAATTTGTTTGGGATTTTTTCTTGCAACAGATATTCTCCACATTTCATATAAGAATTCCTATGAAATCTTTTTACTACAATATTATTGTTGATAAAATTATTTATAGAAACAAATATCATCCCTTGATGATGGCTCATATAAGATTTTATGATTCCTTGATTTAAGTGTTTTGGAAGTCTAGTTATAGTATAATCTACAGATTCATAAAATCCATATTTCCCTTCTAATCCTGCTGATCTCATTCTTTTAATATTCTCTATGGCATTAGGATAGTCAAAGTTTAAGGCTAAAAAAGTAGAATAAGGAGATATTACTAGTTCTTCTTTTAGTCCCCTTTTGAATCCTAATTTAGGCACACCAAAAGCTTTGTATTGATAATTAAATTGAGAATCAAAGGCAAAATAACCTGCTTCAGATATTCCCCAAGGAACATTTTTATAATCGCCATAATCCTTTTGAATATTTATACAAGTTTTATAAGTTTCATCAAGTAATGTGTTTTTATAACTTTTCATATTTAGGGTTGGCATTAAATATTCAAACATAGTACCTGTCCAAGATGCTAAAGATATATACCCTTTTTCTTTAACTAAAAGTTTACCCAGTTTATGCCAATGCTCTGGAGGTACTTCTCCTCTGGATATTGCAATATAAGATGTAGTTCTAGCTTCTGAAGCTAACAAATCATAATATACATTTAGCTCCTTGTTTTCATCTACATTGTATCCTATATAAAATAATTGTTTCTTTTTATCATATAAAGGTTTAAAATTTGTATCATCTATTAATTTTCCAATTCTCCTAATTAGATTGTTTTCTTCTAATGTAGATTTATCTAAATACTCCTTTAGTCCTTCTTTTAGAACTATTAAATATCCTAATATATTGCCACTATCTACAGTTGAAACAAATATTGGTCTTAAAGGTTCTAAAGTTTCTGTATCATACCAATTATACAAATGACCTTCCCATTTTTCTAGTTTCTCTATGGTCGTAATAGTTAAATCTACTAAACGAAGCATTTCCTCCGTATCTATATATCCTAAATCCCTACTAGATAATATAGATAATAGATAAAAGCCAATATTAGTTGGAGATGTCCTATTGGCTGTTCCATTGTAGGGAAATTCTTGATAATTATCTGGCGGTAGGTAGTTGTTTTTCTCGTCAGTGATTTGTCTATAGAAATCCCATGTTTTTCTCCCGATAGAATGTAGCAATTCTATATCCTCTTCTTTTGGTGCTACTCTTTCTTCTATATATTCTTTACTTATATAAAAGGCTACCATAGGTCCGGAAAGCCAAAGGAGTCCTAAAAACATACTTAAGATTAAGTTTTCATAATTAAAGAAATAGGTTAATCCAACTAATAATAAGACTGCAACAATATTTGATTTCATTTTTCTAAAATAACCAGAAAGACTATTACCTAATTTTTTCTCCATATCAAAGGCAGTAGTCCATTCAAGTAGATTTCTTCTTGATATAAATACTCTATATAGACTCCTTAATATGGCATCAAGCATCATTACCCCTTCGTAGGGTAAAAATATTATAGACAAAAGCCCTTGATAAAGAAAAACTCTATAGCCTCTTATTAGATTCCCGTGAAGTTTAATATTTTGACTTTTTATATCATAATGGAAAATATTATTTATTAGCATAAATAATAATTGATAGAAAAACATCAAAAAAGATAGTGCTATCCAAGTATATAAATTGATATGAAAAAAACAAACACTAAAAATTAACAACAATTGGGTTGTAGGTATTAGTGACCTTCTCATATTATCTAATATCTTCCACTTAGACATAAGAGAAATCTCCTTACCCTTTAGTCCATATAGCCATTTTATTAGTTGCCAGTCACCCCTAACCCATCTGTGCTGCCTCATAATATAAGAATTATATTTTTCAGGATAACCATCTATTAAAAAAATATCTGTAGCTAATCCAGCTCTTATATAACTACCTTCAAGGAGATCATGACTTAGTATACTGTTTTCTGGTATATTATTTAATACTTCATGGAAAATCTTTAAATCATATATTCCCTTTCCAGTAAATATTCCTTCATTGAATAAATCTTGATATATATCTGAAATGGCTCCACTGTAAGAGTCTATTCCTCCTTCACCTGCAAATATCCTAGTAAATAAGGATTTGTTTGTACTTTCAGTACTTACAATAATTCTTGGCTGAATTATACCATAACCTGACCTTACTATTCCTTTTTTATCATCTAAAACTGCCCAATTTAAAGGATGTGCAAGGGTACCTATTAATTTTTTTGCTGCATTTATTGGAAGATTTGTATCAGCGTCTAAGGTAATTACATATTTAATATTTAAGTTGGAAACGTCATTAGATACAATATTGAAAGTAGTATCCTCTCCTAGTAAGAGACGATTAAATTCAACTAAAGAACCTCTTTTTCTTTCCCATCCCATCCATTTTTTTTGGGTATTTGAAAATGTTCTAGCCCTATTGAAATAATAAAATCTTTCATTATCACTGGGATATTTATTATTTAGTTCTTTAATTATTTCAAGTCCCTTAGAGATTATTTTTTCATCTTCAGAAGTATATCTATCATTTCCATCTTTAAAATCACCTAATATGCCAAAATATATATTTTCATCTTTGTTAGATAGATAATATGTCTCTAAGGATTTTGCCAATTTTTCTACCATTGATTCATCAGGCAATAAACATGGCACAATTACAAATGTAGATAAGTCTTTAGGTATATTATCATGGAATTCTAATTTGGGAATAATTTTAGATTTATATTTTTTCATAAATACTTTATTCATTATATTTATAGAAACAGTAGCTGCTGGAATAAAAGCTAATATAAACACAATATAGTTTCCATCTCTATAGGAAAAATAAGTATATATGAAAGACAATAATATTGATAAAAGTATAATAGGAAAAATATAGTCTATTTCATTTATACGATTTATCTTTATCTTTCTATTTGAAAAATTAAAATCCTTATATAATCTTTCCACACCCTCATCTAATAGATAATATCCTATATGGGATCTTTTATCTCGAATACCTTTATCAAATTCTTCCTTTGCAAATTCAATAACTTTTTTTGCTATATATATTTCTTGAACATGAAATCTATAAGCTAGCTCTTGAATCCTGAACCTATAATAGTTTTTTGATGTATAGTCCATGTTATCATATATATCTAGTGGGTCTTGTCTAATTGTTTTTTCTACTAATGATATATTATTAAAAATATTTTCCCAATTTAGGTCGGCGATGGTTCTTAGACTTGTAATTCCATATCCTAAATATAATTTATATTGAGAAAAGTTTCTATATTCTTTTTCTAATAAATCCCTGACACTACTACCTAAATAATTAAGCTTCTTGTCAATTTCCTCCAATATATCTTTAGATGAAACTTTTTCTGTCTTTATCCTCCTTCTAAGTCTTTCGACTTCTGTAGAACTCATAGTATGAATATTAGCTATAATATTTTCTAATGATTCTTCCGAAGAGATGTCTACAGAATCTATCTTCTCCCATCTTTCATAAACTTTAAATAAATCTAAAAGTACTTTTCTTATATGTTGTAAAAGACCTAATGATAAGAAATTAGGAAGATGATATATTTCTTCTAGTGTAAGAGTTTCCTCTCTTTGGACAATATTTATAAAATCAATTAAGCTCTCTTCTGTGATATTAGCATTTATATTTGATATATTATCTAGAGCAAGAACATATGCCCTAGGCAATCCTTTTAGCAAACCATTGTCTACAACATTTACTACTATCTTTTTACTTTTCTTAAAAGCATCCCTTAAATCTCTGTACTTTTGTTCTATATAATAGAAATTATCTAAAATCCATTGGCTTCCTACTGGAATATTTTTATCCTTACTTAGCTCTTGATTTAATATATTATATACTTTCTTAATATCTTTAAAGGCATCATTTAATTCAACTAAAAGAAAGGCTTTTACATTAGCTCTTTTCTTTGTTTTATATAAAGATATATCAATATTTATTTTATCATCTTTAATAATTGGCCACATATTTCTTCCTTTCAACTATTTTTGTTTGTTTAAGACTCAATCATCTTTTTAATTTTATCATCATAGAAGGTCCACAATTCTTCTGCATATTCTTCATTTAGGGCTTCAATATAAATATTAAATTGAGGTTTTTCCTGATCTGGAATAATTAGAGTCCAACCTTTTTCATCAATAAACCTTACTCCTTCTTCCATTTCAATCTTCTCTTTTCTATCTTCGGCTAGTCTTCTAATAATACTTCCTTTATCATCCCAACTACATGGAATTTGTTTTTTTATATAAAAGTACTGAGGAATTTCAACTACTATTTCTTTAAGATTAGTATTTTCACCTATAATATAATCAATTATTCTCCCCGAGGCTAAAATGCTATCAAAAATTAAAGTGTATTGAAAATCAATATTCATATTTAGCATTTTCTGGACAAGGTTGGATATATTTGTCTTTGAATAAATAGTATTTCCTTCATATTTATTTATTATCTGTTCTACGATTCTAGGGAAATTATATGGAATAACAGCTTTATCTAAATCTCCACTTTTAAAACCAATCAATAGGGATAATAAAAAGTATTTTTCATCATTTATTACATTAAAGCTATCTGCTACTACAAGTTTTTCACCATCTCCACCATAAATAAACCCTATATCCCCATCATAATCAGATATAATATTTTGAAACTCTTCTATTTCCATTTCCCTGTTATAGTCAACTGCTTTTACATTACAACCAATTTCTTTTAAAAAATTTTCTCCTAAACTAACCATATTTTTTGATGGAGAAGTTATAATGATTCTTGGAACTTTATTTTTTATTTTATCTATATTTTTTAGCCTTGAGACTCCTTCTTTTAAATAAATAGAAGAAAAATTATAGATATCTACTATCTCTCTAACCTCATGGACTTTACACATTTTAAAATCCTCAATAATTAAGGTGTTTTCAAGTTTTCTTTCAGTATTTTTATCTATATTTGCTCCATCTTTGTTTATAAATTCAATATGCAATTCATCTTCATTGTTAATATGCCTGCTAATATGAACTCCACCATCTGCCTTATAATATTTGACCCCAAATCTACACATTGGCAATGTGCTTTCTTTTATGTCTATTACTTGGGCTCCTGTAGACATAATACCTGCTAAAATAGAAGATTTAATAGCCTTCGATACACCATGTTCATCACTGCTAATAATATAAGCGCCATTATTTTTAATTGCCGTAGAAAAGCTACTGCCTATCCCTACGGCTATTTGTGGAGTTATATCAATATTATATCTGCCAGAAATATTTCTATATCCAAAGAGCTTTCTTGTAACCTTTTCTTCCCAAATCAAATTATCTTTTACAACTACTCTATCAGCCACGGTTTTATATGGCCATATTTTAACCTTAGGCTTTATGGTTGTATCTTCAAATATTTTTGAATAGGAACCTATTACTGCACCTTCAAATATTCTTATTCTTTCCTTTAATAATACATTATTACATAGTACTGCTTTTCTGATTTCACAGTTCTTTGATATATTTACATTATCCCAAATTATACTCCTTTTTATAGAAGTGCCTTCTCCAATGATGGTATGATTTCCTATTACTGAATATGGACCTATGGTAGCACCATTTTTGATAATACAGTTTTCTCCAATATATACAGGAGGTATAATTTTACTTCCTTCTTCAATAATACTGCCTTCTCCCAGCCGAGTATCATCTAGTTTGGATAAAACATTGTTCTTGCCATCTTTTAAAATATCTTCATGTACTTTTATATAAGTGTCTAAATCACCTATATCACACCAATAATCTTCGGTAATATATCCATACATAGGAATATTATCTTTTAAGAGTCTTGGAAATAAGTCTTTGCTAAAGTCAAAATTTTCCCCGATTTTATAATAGTCTAAAGCGTCTGGTTCCAAAATATATATACCTGTATTTATGGTATCTGAAAAGACTTCTCCCCAACTGGGTTTTTCTAAGAATCGAATTATCCTGCCTTTTTCATCAGTTATTACTACACCATATTCTAGCGGAACTGGCTCCCTTTTTAATACCAATGTGGCCTTTGACCCTCTTTCTTTATGAAATTCATAAGCTTTAGTTAAGTCTATATTTGTAAATCCATCCCCACTAATTACAATAAAAGTACTATCTAAAAATTCATCAGCATTCTTTACACTTCCTCCTGTTCCTAGAGGTTTATCTTCAATATAGTATTTTAGATTAACACCAAATTTCTTCCCATCTCCAAAGTAATCCATAATCATAGAAGGTAAATAATAAAGTGTTACTCCTATATCTTCTATCCCATGTCCTTTTAACAAATCTATGGCATACTCCATTACTGGTTTATTAAAAATAGGTACCATTGGTTTAGGTAAATGGCAAGTCAACGGTCTTAATCTTGTGCCGATACCTCCTGACATAATTATACCTTTAATTGTAATCACTCCTTTTGGCAAAAATACTGACATAAACTATTGTGTGAATTTTACCAAAAAAAATACATAAATTAAAAATTGGCGTTAAAAAAGGAACCAAAGTAAATTGGTTCCTTAAACATTAACAGAAAAGGATGGCTGAAGCCATCCTAGAATTTAATTTAGTTTGTTGCTTTGTCTTTTTTAAATATGCCCATAAGCATTAGAGCTATTGCTCCGTCACCTGTTACATTACATGCAGTACCAAAGCTATCTTGTAATGCGAATATTGAAAGCAGTAATGCTACTCCTGAAGCATCAAATCCTAAAACTGATGTTACGATACCTAATGATGCCATTACAGTACCACCAGGAACTCCTGGAGCCCCAACGGCAAATACACCTAACAATATGATAAATAACAGCATTGTACCAAGTGAAGGTAGTTGACCATATAGTATTTGTGATATAGTCATACAGAAGAATGTTTCTGTCAATACTGATCCACAAAGGTGTATAGTTGAACCTATTGGGATTGCAAAATCTACGATTTCGCTATCCAGTACGGATGACTTTCTAGCACATTTTAATGCGACAGGAAGAGTTGCTGCACTTGACATAGTTCCAACAGCTGTAAGGTAAGCAGGTCCATAATGTTTAAATACTTCCTTAGGATTCTTCTTGGATATAACTCCTGCTATAGAATATAATACAGCTAGCCAAATGAAATGACCAATAATTACAATTACGATTACTGTAAGGAAAACGGGCAATTGTTTTGTAATTCCTCCTTCATAAGCTAACCCCGCAAATGTAGTAGCAATAAATATTGGTAATATTGGAATAATCATTTTTTCTACTACTTTAAGCATTATATTGTTAAACTCTTGTAAAAGCTTTTCAAAATTTTCAGATTTTGTCCAAATTACTGTTAATCCTAATACTATAGATAATACCAACGCTGAAATAACTGACATTATAGGTGGTATATCAAGTTGAAAAAGAATCTCTGGAAGCTCTCTTAACCCTGCAGCCGTATCTGGTATATTTAAATGTGGAATAATTGCATATCCTGATATAGTTGAAAATAAAGCTGCACCTATTGATGATAAATACGCTATCGCTAAAGCTGCCATTAACATCTTACTAGCATTTGATTTAAGATTTGTAATTGCTGGTGCAATAAAGCCTATGATTACTAGTGGGACACAGAAGAATATAAATTGTCCTACTATGTATTTAATTGTAAGAAGTATCTCGATTGGACCTTCTCCTACTGTAACACCTAAGATAATACCAATAGCTACAGCAATTAATAATTTTAAAATTAAATTATCTTTTAACTTACTCATCTTAATTCCCCTTTCTATTGATGATATTTATTATTGCAGAATCAGCATGATCTAGACCTTCTTCACATAAATAGCCAAGATTTTTGATAGTATCCTCAATGGAGCTGCCTATAACTCCTACATTTTTCTCAGGCATTACTCCTTCCATTGCTAAATACGCTGTTAAGACTGCTTCTTCAGCACTTGTTGATAGTTTGAATGAACAAGTGTCTTTAGCACCGTCACAAATCATACCCATTAGATTGGCAAGCATATTAGAACAACTACCTGCAATTTTTTCATCGTCACCTCCTAGCATCCAGGTAATTGCTGCACTAGCGCCTACTCCAGCAGCAATAGCACACCCACATATAGAAGATAGCTTTCCAGTGTACATCTTCACATACCTATTGATAACATGCGCAAAGAATACGGCACGAATCAGCTTTTCTTCTTCTATGTTTTCAAAATCAGCTACTACTGAAATTGGTAGTATAACACCAATTCCTTGATTACCGCTACCGCCACTAGTCATAATAGGACATGCTCCACCCCCCATTCTCATATCACATGCTGCGGCTGTTAAGATTCTAGCTTTTGTGAAAACATCTATATTAAGCCTTCCTTCTGCATTTAACCTTGTCAATGTGGATCCAATTCTTAATCCTAGATCAGATTTTAAACCTGCGAATGCTGCAGTTTTGTTCATTTCAATTCCTTCTTTGACAAATTGAATCTTGTCTATAGGAATATTTTCACATATTTTAGTCAACTCTTTAAAACTCATATCTTTTAAAAATTCATAAGATGTACTTGTACCATTTTCGAAGGAATTTTCATAAACTAATTTTCCATTCACCTTTACCCATTCAACATGAGTATGGCTATTTCTTAAATCCAATTCCACTATTTCATTTTCTGTTGTTAATACTACATTTACATAAACAGATGGTGAAACTTCAGTATATGTTGCAGTGGAGATGCCATCCTTTACTAATTTTTTTGCACTTTCAATTTCTTCTTCATCTATATCGTTAAGTACCATAAAACCATCATCAGGATTTCCACCTACTACCCCCAATGCAGCAGCTAAATCCAATCCTCTTCCATTTGCCTTTGGTATGATAACTGATTTTCCATTTTTAAATATACTCTTACTAGTAGTTACCTTTATATTTTTAATTTTTCCTGTTGCATATTTTTTTGCGAATGCACTTGCAAAAGCCACAGCTACTGGTTCTGTACATCCTAAAGCGGGATTGCTATCTTCTTTTACAATATCAATTAGAAGCTTTTCTATTTCTCTCATAGTTAAAATCCTTTCTTTTATTTTCTTAACTATTATATAATGCAATTTCAATGCCAATTTATAGCAAAACCTAAACCCTCTGTTTAACTGCCTTACAATGTTTCTGTTGAAACTAAGAAAAGGATTTATTCGCATAATTGCAAATAAATCCTTATAAAAATGATATAACCTTGTTTTATCGTAATTCGCATATATGCGAATTGATTTGCATTATTGCAAATTATATTTGCTCAATTTTCTATATAGCGTTGCTAAATTAATATCTAGTATTTCAGCTATTTTAACCTTTGACTCCGCTGATGATCCGTAGGATTTTAGCATAGATTTTAAAATATTAATCTCATAATTATCCATCATTGTTTTTAAATTTCCATTTGGTTCTACAATCAAACTATCGCAATGATTTAAAATATTTTTCGGTAAATCAGACTTTTTAATTACATCGTCATTTACGGTATTTACAAGATACTCAATACAATTTTCTAACTCTCTAATATTTCCAGGCCATGAATAACTCCTAAATATTTCCTTGACTTCTTCAGAAAACTTAATATCCGTTTTGTCTAGTTTTTTTAAATATTTTTCCAATCCATATTCACTTAGTTTATCTATGTCATCTCCCCTATCTCTTAAGGGTGGAATCTCAATTGGTATCACATTCAATCGATAATATAGGTCATCTCTAAATTGTCCTTTTTCTATCATTTCTTCTAGATTTCTATTTGTAGCTGTAATAAGTCTAAAGTTTATAGAGATTACATCCTTACCTCCTAGTCTCGTAAAACAATTATCCTGTAATACTCTTAAAAGCTTTGGTTGAAGGTGAATTGGTAAATCACCTATTTCATCAAGGAATAAAGTACCATTGTTTGCAAGTTCAAATTTACCTATCTTGCCAGACTTACTGGCTCCGGTAAAGGCACCTTCTTCATAACCGAATAGTTCACTTTCCAACAGGTTTTCGGGTATTGAAGCACAATTGATTGCAATAAATGGAGCATTTTTTCTAAGACTTTCATTGTGAATTGCCCTTGCAAACAATTCTTTACCAGTACCACTTTCACCTCTAAGAATAACCGTAGAAGTACTTTTTGCTACACTCTTGGCTAATTCCTTTGCTCCCTTTATCTCCTTACTTTCACCTATTATACTATCAAAATTCATATTATGATTTACATTCATCAAGCTATATGCATCCTGAATGATTTTCGAGCTTCTATGCAGAGTAAATACATGGCTGCCTATTTCGTTCTCATATATAATAGGGTTTCGCGATATGATAAAGCTTTCATTACGACCTTTTACCTTTAACTTTATTTCCTTGCTTATATTTGGTGTTAAATTCATTATTTCTTTAGGAAGTAAGTTTTCTACTTCTGTTCCAATTATGGATTCCTTATTGACCTTCAGTACTTCACTAGCAACTGAATTCATAAATTTTACTCGGCCTTCCAAGTTCGTGCAAATAATTCCACTATCTAGATTGTTGATAGTTAAGTTAATTAATTCATCCTGTATATTTAATTTTTTAATATATGTAATATTTCTTAGGGTATCAACCAACATATCTGCCAGCTTGCTTAAGAAAATTAACAAAGAATCATATTTACTATAGAGTTCCTCCTTCTGATCAGAATCAAAGGCTATCAATCCAATGATGCCAACCATAGCCTGTCCATCTAATATAGGATAACCAATACAAGCCATTTCATTGCAGCTACCCTTGGAGCTACAATCTACACATTCCTCACCTTTTTTCGGATTTCTAGTAAATTGAGGTTTCTTTGAAATTGCAATTTTTTCAAAGGAGCAGTCTTTTGGCAATGCTTCTCCTATAAATCCTTTGTATTTTCCAGTAGCTGCGACTCTGATTAGATTATGGTCAGCAATGGTTACATCAACTTGAAGAACTGCTGCAATAGCATCAGATATTTCTTGAGCAGAATTTCTTATTTCAAATAATCCCATTATAATCACCCAATTCCTAAATATTACACGCCTTGACAATATTATATCATGCTTATCCAAACTTTCAACATTTGTCCAATTGTATCATTGATACAATAGAGGTCGGCATGGTAACCGACCTCTACTTTAATAATTCTCTAAGTCTTGGAAATAGTATATTGTTTTCTAGCTGTATATGCTCGAAAAAGTCCGCTTCTACTTCTTGAATTTTTTGATATGTTAATTCAAATGTTGGACATACATCATCTGGAATTACATAATTTTTAGTTACTTTTCTTAATTCACTTAGTATTTCTGCTGAATCTACATGCTCTATTGTTAATTCATCTATTATATTGATTGCTCTTTTTAAATCTTCTTCTAAGTTTGATTCTAAATATTTTTTGATAGCTGGATATTGTAAATTCTCTTCTTTAGATAAATGTGATTCTAAATCTGCTTTAAGATTATTAAACAATTCATAAACTTGCGTAAGTTCTGGATGATTCTCACCGTGTACTCTATATATGGTCTTTACTAGTTTTCCTAAATAGGGAAGCTCACCCTTTAGATAGCCATGATGTTTCTCGATAATATGCTCAACCAAGTCGTTTAAAGGTGCGTCCTGCCAATTCGTAATTTGATTCATTTATACCCCTCCACTTTTTCATATATTATATTTACATTTCTTATATTTTATTATAATGAAGAGTTTTTATTAAATCTTTGATCTAGGTCAATATTTTATACAAAAGTATTACAAATTATATTCTTTTATTTTATATCTTAATGTCCGCTCACTAATTCCTAAGCTTTCAGCTGTCCATTTTCTATTTTTATTGTTATTGTTTAATGCAAACTCAATAACCTTTTTCTCAATATCCTTGAAAGTTTCTCCATTATAAATTTTAATATATTTTTCTTGGGCTTCTATAGAAGTGACCTTTCTACTCTGTTCAGGAAGTAAATTAAGTGAGTCAATTTCTATATATTCCCCTAAATTGAGAAGGACCGCTCTTTGAATTATATTTTCAAGCTCTCTTACATTACCTTCAAAGTGATGCCCTTGAAGAAGATTAAATGCTTCATCTGTTATTCCTTTTATATTTTTATTAAAGGAAATATTATATTTTTCAATAAAATATGGAACTAGATACTTTAAGTCTTCAATCCTTTCCCTTAAGGGGGGTGCAACTATATTTATAACATTTATTCTATAATATAAGTCCTCTCTAAAATTTCCTGATTCTACTTCTTTTTTTAAATCTTTATTGGTAGCACATATTATTCTAACATCTATTTTATAAGTCTTGTCATCACCAAGTTGTCTTATCTCCTTTTCCTGAAGAAATCGTAATATCTTTGATTGGAGTCTCAACTCCATTTCTCCAATTTCATCTAAGAATAATGTTCCTGTATCTGCTTTCCTTATTAAACCTATCTCATCCTTATAAGCACCTGTAAATGTTCCTTTTTTATAACCAAACAGTTCACTCTCAAGGAGCTCTCCTGGTATTGCAGAACAATTTATAGCGACAAAGGGTTTATCGGCTCGGTTACTTGATGTATGAATTTTTTGTGCTATAAGCTCTTTTCCTGTGCCACTTTCCCCTGTTACCAATATAGTTGCATCAGTATCTTTTACCATGTTTATTAAGGAGTTTATATTTTTGATGCAATCAGATTCGCCGATAATTTCCTTTTTAATATGACCTTCAAGATTGCTTATTTTTTGAGCCATTAGCAATTTTTCATTTGCTGTTTTTAATAAAAGTATAAGCTGCTCATTTTCAATAGGCTTTGTTATAAAATAGTATGCTCCAGATTTTATTGCATTTATTGAATTTTCTATCGTAGAATAGGCTGTCATAATTATGATAATTGCATTAGAATCAATTTCTAATAATTCCTTCATTAAATCTAGTCCGTTATCCTCGTTTATTCTCAGATCAAGTAATACTAATGACATCCTTTCTTTTTTAAATATTTTTAATGCCTCACTATAATTATCAGCTGTAAAAACATCATAACTGTCCTCCAATAAAAATCTTAAAGAACGTAATATTATATTTTCATCATCTACTATAAGCAATTTACTTTTCATCTATATCTCCCTTTTCTGCAGCTATCATTATACACATACCTTTCATATCGCCGTCACTATCGGCGGATATACGTCCCCCATTTTCTTCAACCATTTGCTTGACTACAAACATACCTACTCCATTTCCAGTAGCTTTTGTTGTATAAAAAGGTTCAAATATATATTGTAATTTTTCTTTATTCATACCACGTCCATTATCCCTAAAATATAGTTCTATATCCTCTTCTCTTTCTTTTGCTTCTATTACAATAATAGGGTTTAACGTATCTTTTAAAGCATCTTTACTATTTAAAAGGATGTTTAGTACTATTTGCTTAAAATGGTTAATATCAAACTTAATAAATAATGATTTGTCAATATTAACAACTACATCTAAATTTTTAATTTGAAGCTTTACAAGTTTTATAGAACTATTTATTTCTTCAAATAAATTAATGTTTGTTTTTATTGGTTTACGTGGCGATGTATATTCTACAAATTCTTTAATTAGCGAATCTATTCTATCTATTTCAGCAGGTATGTCTTCAGATGCCGCTATCATAAATTCTTTATTGTCTATTTTATCCTTCATTTGACCAGCATATATTTTTATTGATGTTAGCGGGTTTCTTATTTCATGGGCAACTGAGGATATGATTTTATCCATAAACTGCAATTTATCATAATGTCTTAACTCATTAACAAGTACTTTTTGTTCTTCAATTTTCATATCAATTATCTTTTTTAATCTTTGATTAAAACCGTAAGCAGCAAAGATTATTCCTGTCAAGGCTATACATATAGCGATGCTAATTTTTAAATATAAATCATATTGTTCTTTGGTATTTTTAATAGGTGTGCCAAACCATTTTCGATAAATTAACTCATACATCCCATTTTTTTGTATTTCCTTTAACCCACTATTGAGTTTATCCATTAGATCATGATTTCCTTTTGCAACTGCCATGGCGTATTTTTGCTCATTCAATGCATCACCTACAATTTTTATTAAATCAATAGTGTCCTTTTCCTTACATAAATAGTTAACAACCAAGGTATTGCCTATCATAGCATCCACCTTATTATCCAGTAACGCATCTAAAGCTTCCTCTAAAGTTTCATATTCAATAATTTTTATACCCTTTTTATTGCTAATTCTCCTAAATACACTATCTCTACTCATTAGTGCAACTGTCCTTCCAGCAAGGTCATTTTCAGAGTTTATTCCCCTATTTTTGTCTAAAACAAATATCGATTGAGAATTCATTAAAAGAGAATTACTAAATAAGAACTTTGCCCTTCTTTCTTCAGAATCTTTCATACCTTGGATTATTTCTGCTTGTCCATTTTCTATGGAATTGTATGCGTCTTCCCACCTCATAGGGATAAATTCAAAATTCATACCTGTTACAAGGCTTATAGCTTTAAGCATATCTACATTAAACCCTTTAAAAATCCCATCAGTGTCGACGTATTCATACGGAGGGAATTTATAATCCCCAGCAACTCTATATACCTCACCATCTGCAAAAACTGGTAAAGTTAAAATATTTAATAAACAACATATTGTAATAATTTTAATGAGTTTTTTCATTTGTTTTTTCCTTAATATAATATTTTATGTTACTAACTATATTATAACTAATTTTAATTAAAATGTCATTTGGTATAGGATGGAGTAAATATATATACTAGATATCTAACCAATACATAAAATACTATTAAAACAGATAGTATTTCTTCTAATTTAACTAAGTATGGTAAAAATGTGATAGGTTTACCTGATATAATTAAAAATCCATTTGCCAATTTTAGTGATATAGCGCTTATAACTACTGGGAATGTTAATGCGGAATAACTTGGATAGAATTTTAGTTTTAATAATCTTGGGAACTGAATCAAAACTAAAAATAGTGTGAATTGAGATAATATCAATAAGAAATAGACAATAATCATATTTTTTGCTTGAAATGAATTTAGATATCCTGCTAGGTAAAGACTAAGTGGGGCTGCAAATATTGCTAGTGTTGGAAGTACTGGTTCTGAAATTTGTTTTGTAAACGTACCCCTAAGAACATTAGGTAGCAACAGCATAAAAGATAGAATTCCAAAATAAAATAGTAACTTCCCTAGATTTTGCATATGAAATATTGGTGCAGTGATACTTCCTATGGCTATACCAACATAAACTATAAAATAGCTTGGAATAACATTTTTAATGTTTTTTTTAATATATTTACTAGTAAATCTTAAAATAAAGTAAATATGAAGAAGTAAACCACAAATCCAGATTACAAATGATAAATTGCCTAAATAGCCCTTTGTATATGTTGACAAAACCATAATACCCATTGATAATGTGGAAAATACACTTGCTACAATTGGATTTTCTAGTTCCTTTATTACGACATTTGGATATATGAGAATTTTCATTAGTATTAGGAAAAGTATAATAGCAGATAGGATGCCAAAGAAATTTTGTAAGACATATCCATAGGTGAATAGAAGATTTCCTGTTGCTGCTAGTGCAAGCATTAAACCCGATATTGGCAGTGGTAGTTTTTTAATCATGAAATCACCCTTTTTATTTATATATCTATTCGGCAGATAGACATATAATGACATCGACATCATCAGTGATTATACTGAAAAAAGAGGAGATTTCTCCACGTTGGTCGAAATGACAAAAGGCGAGCTAAGCTCGCCAATACTATTCACTATTCACTATTAATTATTCACTAACTCTTACCTATTCTTTAATAACTACTTCGTCTATACCATCTACTTCATTAAATTCTACTCCTACAATCTCTGTTTTTGATGTTGGAACGTTTTTTCCTACATAATCAGGGCGGATTGGTAGCTCTCTGTGTCCTCTATCTACTAGTACCGCAAGTTGTACCTTGTTTGGTCTTCCTTTATCAATTAGTGCATCCAGTGCTGCCCTAACAGTTCTTCCGGTATAAATAACATCATCTACCAATACAACGGTCTTTCCATTGATGTCCCCTATAAACTCCTCATTTACTTGTGGCAGATAATTTATTTCAGACAAATCATCCCTATACAACGTAATATCCAATATACAAGTTGGGACTCTTTCTCCTTCTATTTCATAAATCTTGTCCGCAAGTCTATTTGCAAATGGTACCCCTCTAGTCTTAATACCAACAAGGACTATATCCTTAACCCCTTTATTTCTTTCGATAATCTCATTTGCAATTCTTGTAGTAGCTCTTCCTATTGCCTTTTCATCCATGATAACAGCCTTAACCATCATTTTTATCACCTACTATCCAATTTCTTTAGTACTTCTTTAAAATTTTGAGGAACATCACATTCAAATTCCATATATTCCTTAGTACGTGGGTGTATTATACCTACCTTTCGAGCATGAAGCAATTGTTTATTGAGATTGAATTCATTTTTCCCATTGGAATATACAGGGTCACCAACTACGGAATGATTGATATATGAAAAATGTACCCTAATTTGATGAGTTCTTCCTGTTTCTAGTACTGCCTTTACTAATGTATATTTGTCATATCTTTTATTTACTTCATAATGGGTAATAGCTTCTTTGCTATTTGTAGATATTACTTTCATCTTTTTTCTATTGTTAGGATCCCTGCCTATTGGTGCATTTATTGAACCTTTATCGTCTTTTAACACTCCATTTAATAGGGCAATATATTCTCTATAAACGTTTCTATCCTTTAGCTGTTCTGATAATGCACGATGGCTAAAATCATTTTTAGCCACAATTAATATTCCTGACGTATCTTTATCCAATCTATGTACTATTCCAGGTCTAATCACACCATTGATTGAAGATAAACTATCTATATGGTATAGTAATGCATTTACTAATGTACCAGTATAATTTCCTGGGGCAGGATGTACGACCATATCTTGACTTTTATTTACCACAACTATATCGTCGTCTTGATATATAATATCCAATGATAAATTTTCAGGCACAATTTCCAATTCCTTTGGTTTTGGAAGGTTAACAATTATTTTATCTCCTTCTTTGACCAAATAACTTGATTTCCTTTCAAGCCCGTTTACTTCTACCAATTTATCTTTAATCAATTTTTGTATATAAGTTCTCGATATTTCATTTAATTCTGTAGATAAATAATAATCCAGCCTTTCATTATCATCCTCATCTACGTATATTTCAATAATATCCATTAGATCCTCCCAAGGCTACTGCTTATCAAACAAAACTACAAATACTATGACTAAAGTCCCCAGCACAATAGCCATATCAGCAATATTAAATACTGGGAAATCATAAGTTCTAGTCAATTTTACACTTATGAAATCTACTACATATCCAAATCTTATTCTATCAATAAAATT
>JAPXKQ010000004.1:0-82411 GCA_033809995.1 Tissierellaceae bacterium | reverse complement strand
TTCGCTCGACTTGCATGTGTTAGGCACGCCGCCAGCGTTCGTCCTGAGCCAGGATCAAACTCTCATTTAAAAGTTTGACTAGCTCTATTATTTATTCATTGATTTGTGTTTCTTAATTCAAAGTATCTCACACTGTTTAATTATCTAGGTTCATGTCATCCTCTCTTGAGGCGACTTTTTCAGTATAACATATCCTGTTGGATTTTGTCAACTGTTTTTTAGAGAATTTCTTCGGCTTTTTTGGAGCCAACTTTTAATATGATACTCTCTTTTTTTACTATTGTCAACTACTTTTTTTATCTTATTAAAATTAGCTTTAAATCAGATTCTTTATCGTAACTGACTTTTACAATATTACCATCTTTTTTATTCAAAGTCAACGGTATTTTTGAAAATTTTTAAAAAAGAGGAGATTCTTCGATGGTAGTGATTATACTATCCAGCTCATAATGACACCTTCGCTGGAAACACTATTCACTATTCACTCCCAACTATAAACATCATATACTTGATGTTAAATCCTCAAGCTCTTTCTTTTGCTTTATTACATTCTCATCATTTGGATTTAATTCATAGGCTTTGTTTATATCATCTAAGGCTAAATTATGCTCACCTAATTGAATATAGCCAAGACCCCTATTAAAATACAATTTGTAATCACTATTTACCTTTTCTATACCTTTAGCAAATATTTTTATTGCCTCTATTATTTTGCCTTCAGTAAATCTTATTATTCCTAATTCATTATATAAATCTGGTTCTTCGTCATTTAACTGGATAGACTCATTCAAATAATCTATAGCTATATCGAACTCCCCTAATCCTTTGTAGCACATTCCTATAAGATATAGTATGTTCCACTCATCCTTATATTTGGGTAACAGCTTAAGAAAAGAATCTAATGCTTTACCAAATTCATTGTAAGAAAGATATGTTAACCCGGCTTCAAACTTTACGTTATCATCTATTAAATCAATTTCTTCTCTTATTTCTTGAAGCCTATTTTCATCTCCATCAATTATTAGGAACTTATTCCAAGTGAGCTTAGCTTTTATATATTGCTCAAAGTATTTATAATGAAATCCCAATTTATAATAGGCTAGTGAATATTTCTCGTCTATTTCTAATATGGTTTCTAACTCATTGGTTGAAGAGGTTAAAAACTCCTCCCCTTTTTCATTATTATTTTCAATGTATTTCCTACCAATCTCTTCTAATACTAATGCATAATTAAATCTGGCATTTAAATTCCCAGTATCTAAAAAAATCAGAGCCCGTAAAAATATACCTCCAAAGTCTATATCCCCTTCTGATATTTTCTTTATAGCTTTTTGATATATATAATCTTTAATATTGTGACTGTATGCGTCTAGTATTTCCATATATTTGTCCATATATGGAAAGTCATTATCTACACCTATTAAATAGATTATCCCATCTATAATTTGAGATACATTTATCTCATTTTCTAGATTACCTGTGTAGATTTCTTTTATTAAATTGTCTGTTATTATAGGTAAAGGTAAATCTTCTTTTAAAATAAATTTGTTTATTTCAACAAATGTGTTTTCTTTTAATTCTAAAAAAGTAATATTCTTATTATTTTCTTTAAAGTAATTATCAATTAAACTCATCTCTATACCACCTAAAATTTATTCATAAACATTCTCTTTCTTCTAGTAGAACCACTTAATAATTTAAACAAATGTCCTCTATAAATCATAATAAAGGAGAATATAATTTGTCCAACAATATACATAGCAATATTGCTTATTGTAAAAATCATATTGAAACTTATATGCGTATTAAAAATGCCAAATAGTATGTTTCCAGTAGTTAAATAAAGAATACCAAAAAATACTATATTGGGTACCAACCAATTAAACCAATTTTCCTGTATAAATTCAATTGAATGCATTATAGTATCCGTCGGGCCATAGCTTTTTAAATATATAATTTCTGGTAGAGGATTAAATAATATTAATACTGATATCCAAACAATAAAATTCAAAAGCACTGCCCCAGCCCCTAATATATCGCTTGCTAATGATAATAAAAGTTGCCCTAAATAAGCAATAAAGAATATCCCATATATCTTCCATAAGAAAGCTGTAAATCCGCTTTTAAAATCTTCTAATGAAAATTTATTATAATTAATAATATTGAAAAGTAAATTCAAATAGTTGGATATAAAACTACTGCTTACAATTGCCATAATAAAGCCTGAAATAATATATAGTGGTCCAATAAACAAAGTATTAATTATACTATATATTATCAAATTTAAAATTGTATAAACAAGACCAGTAAGCACAATCATCCAATTGTCCTTTAGACTTACAACTGTCTTTTTTAACGAATGTTTGTTAACATAAATAAAATCCTTTAAATAATCCATTAAACCAACTCCTTAACTATATTTGAGATATCAAAAGTATTGCATTTGACCAATTTCCCATCGGTAAAATCAAACAGAATATATATAACAGTTCTATCTATAATAGGTTTATAATTATTCTCAATAACCTTTGAGATGCTAAAATTAAAACCTTCTATTATAATGTTTTTAATAATCCTCTTTGTAGGTATGTCTCTGTATTTTTCTAAATATTTATTAATAATCCTATCATCCTTTAATATTTCATGTGTGTCTTTTTGATTTAAGGTAGTTTTATTAATATTACGGACTATAGGATAGTTTGTATTTTTATTGTTTTTGATATAATCATACTTAATCAAATCTTCAAATAAATCCTGAAAAACAAAATTTCTCGTAATATAGAAATCTAGTAATATTTTATATAGTTCTGATCTACTATGGGATACTTTATCAAGATCTTTTATTTCCCAATAGGTTGAAAAATCCTCATAAAAATCAAAAGGTGTATCATAAAAATTTCTAACTATAAATTCCAAAGAATTCGAGAAATATTCTTCATTATAGTATTTTTCAACTAAATCCTCTATAGCTTTTAACTTAATAACTTCATTATAGCTTAAATACTTACTCTCCAATAATTCATAAGGAGGTTTATTTAAATATTTATAACCATATTTCTTTTCATCTAACCTTAACCCTGATCCTTTTAATAATTTTAAAAATCCCAATTGTAGTTTCTCTGGTCTTATGCTATATACGTCATTGAATGATTTCTTAAAACTATTGTAATCCTCATATGGTAATCCTGCAATTAAATCTAAGTGTTGATGTATGTTTTTAAAAGATTTTATGGTTTTCGATACATTCTTTAGCTTTTCGAAATCTGTAACTCGACCAATAGCTTCGATTGTATTTTCATTTGTAGATTGAACGCCTATTTCAAATTGGAATAATCCTTCTTTACATTGTTTTAGAAATTCTAACATTTCTTCATCGATTAAATGAGCTGTTACTTCAAAATGAAAGTTTATATCATCAGGGTCTTTATCCATTATAAATCTCATAATCTCCATTGCATATTTTTTATTAGCATTAAATGTTCTATCAACGAATTTTACTTGACTAACTCCAGATTCAATTAAACTCTCTAAATCCTCCTTAACTCTTTCTATTGGTAGATATCTTACCCCTTTAATAGTTGAGGATAAACAAAATTCACAGTTGAAGGGGCAACCCCTTGAGCTTTCATAATAGACAATTTTGTTTTTAAACTCCTCAGATACATTTTTGTATGGAGATGGAATGATATTTATATCCTTGATTAAAGGTCTAGGCAAATTTTTAATTACATTATTTTCTCTATAAATAAGTCCCAATATATGTTTATAGTCTTTTTGAGATATAGTAGCTTCTACAAATTCTCTAAAGGTTTCTTCCCCTTCTCCATAAATTATAAAATCTATAAATGAATATTTATCTAATATATCTTCGTCATCAAAGGAAACCTCTGGTCCACCTAAAAGAATTTTTGTATTTGGACTTACTATTTTAATGATTTCAGCTACCTGAAGGGTTTCTTCCAAATTCCATATATAAGTTGAAAAACCCAGTAAATCTGGTTTCATTTTATATATTTCAGATGCGATAAAATCAATATTTTGATTGATTGTAAATTCTTTTATTTCTATGGGATTAATATATTCAACATAGGACTTTAAATATCTAATCGCTAAATTAGAATGAATAAATTTAGAATTAAGTGTTGTTAATATAATTTTCATTTTTTCACCTTCCCATTAACATTCTACCCTATTTATAATAAGGTTACAATTTACAATTTACAGTTCATCGATTTTCATTTTTCTTATTGAATGTTTTCTTAAAAAGATATATTATATTAGTTAGTACATAAAGAGAGGGGCTAGTATATGCGCGAATTCGATAAAATCTCAATTCAAGAAATGTCAAAGAACGATATGCTTTTAATTATTGAAGCACTTGAGTATACAGGAAAAAACACTAATATAAATGAATTTATTCAATTAAGAAATAATATCCTTCAAGAATTGTCTACTCTTGCAGAAATTAGTGAGACAGATTTTTTAGAATATTTAAAAGCAGAAACCCTTTCTATTTAGAAAGGGTTTGTTTTTTACTACATTTTTTGTGGTGCTTCTATTCCGAGTAATCCTAATCCAACTCTTATAACAGTATTTGTTCCATATACTAATAGTAATCTAGCCTTCTTCAATTCTTCATCTTCCACAATAATTGGTGTACTATTGTAGAATTTGTTAAATGCCTTTGCGATTTCAACTATATGTCTTGTTATGAAATAAGGTTCATTCTTCTCCATAGCATCAACTACTATTTTATTGAAATCATATAATAATCTAATAATATTGATTTCATCATCATTCATTAATAGAGAATAATCAACTTTATCGTCAATGTTAAATCCGCCCTTCTCTAATAATGAATTGGACCTTGCATGGGTATATTGTACATATGGACCTGTTTCACCTTCAAAGCTTAGAGTTCTATCCCATGAAAATACATAATCCTTAATTCTCTGATTGAATAATTCTTGGAATATAACAGCTCCAATACCAACCTTTTTAGCTACCTCTTCTTTATTTTCTAAATTAGGGTTTCTTTCTTCAATAATTTTAAGAGTGTTATTGACTGCAGTATTTAAAACATCTTCTAGAAACACAACTCTACCTTTTCTAGTAGACAATGTCCCATCTTCTAGACTTACCATTCCAAATGGTATGTGAATACAGTCATTTGCCCACTCATAACCCATTAGTTCAATAACTTTTATCCAAGCTTTAAAATGTAAATTTTGTTGAGATGCCACTACATATAGATTTTTATAAAAATCATATGTTTCTTTTCTATAAATGGCTGCTGTTATATCACGAGTAGTATATAGTGTAGAACCATCACTTTTCTTTATAAGAGCTGGAGGCATACCATAAGGTTCTAAATCTACTACAAAAGCACCCTCTGATTCTTTTAAAAGCCCTTTATCCTCCATTTCTTTAACTACTCTGTCCATTTTATCAGAATAAAAACTTTCACCAGCATATGAATCAAATTTTATATTCAACATATCATAAACCCTACTAAATTCTTTTAGGCTTATTTCTCTAATCCATTTCCATAAATCTACTGCTTCTTTGTTACCATCCTCTAATTCCTTGAACCAATATCTAGCTTCATCTCTTAATTCAGAATTTTCATCTGCTTCTGAATTGAATCGAACATACAATTTTAATAACTCGTTAATAGGATCCTCTTCTATAACTTCTTTGTTACCCCATTTTTTATACGCAGAAATTAACATCCCAAATTGAGTACCGTAATCGCCTAAGTGATTGATAGCTATTGTGTTGAAACCTAGGAATTTGTAAATCTTGTATAAGGAATTTCCAATAACTGTAGTTCTAATATGACCTATGTGGAATGGTTTAGCTATATTTGGTGATGAAAATTCAACTATTACAGTTTTTCCTTCTCCCATATTAGATGAACCATAATTATCGCCCTTATCTATTATCTCATCAAAAACAGACTCAGCGAGTTTTTCCTTATTTATAAAGAAATTTACATAAGGTCCAGCATTTTCTACCTTTTCAAAGTTTTCGTCATTCCTAAATTTCCCTGCTAAGTCTTCCGCTATCATATTTGGCGATTTTCTCATTTCTTTAGCAAGTCTAAAGACGGGAAATGCATAATCTCCCATTTCATAAGAAGGCGGAATCTCTATTAACAGCCTAATATCATCTTTGCTTAAAGAATCTACTTGCATTTTTATAAGTTCTACTATCTTTTCTTTAAAATCTATCATTAAACTTCCTCCTATAATAAGCTATTTTATTTCAACAACAGTAACTCCATCTCCACCTTCTCCATATTTTCCTGACCTATAAGACTTAACGTGTTTATGACCTCTTAAATAAGATTTAACACCATCTCTCAAGGTACCAGTTCCCTTTCCGTGGATAATATACACCTCACTCAAATTGGCTATATATGAGTCATCTAAATATTTATCAATATCTAAAATAGCTTCCTCTATGTTTTTGCCCCTTAAATCTATTTCATTTTTTATTGTCTTTGACTTTGAACCAATAATGTTTTTTGCCTTTATAGTAGACCTTTCCGTGTCATTGGATGCAACTCTTCGCAAGGTTGATACATGAACATTTACTTTCATTATACCAACTTGAACTGTTAGAAATCCTTTCTCATTAGGTAAGGAACTAACTGTTCCTACTTGATTTAATGATAAAACTTCAACAGATTCTCCTACTTTTAAATTTTTAGGTGGTTTATTTGATTTAACTTTAAATATATCCTTTGAAAGGTCACTTTCTACTTTATTAATATTTTCTTTCAATAAATCTTGAGCTTCCTGTAATCTCTTATTATGCTCTTTTTCTATGTCAGTAGAAATAGTTCTTATTTCACTAATTACTAAGTCTGCCTCTTCTTTTGCATTCTTCAAGATAGCCCTAGCCTCTTCCTTAGCCTTCTGAATGATTTTTTCCCTCATCTCTTTTGTTTTATCCTTTTCGGAAGATAATTCTTTACGTAATTGTTCTATTTCAATTTTTAATCTTTCTGCTTCTATTTTGTCCTCTTCAATAGATTTTCTATCCTTCTCCATGGCTTGAAGTACATCTTCAAATTCAACATTTTCTTTTGATATTAAATCCTTTGCAGCATCAATGATAAATTGTGGAAGTCCTAGCCTTTTGGAAATTTCAAAAGCATTTGATTTTCCAGGTACGCCTATCAATAATCTATAGGTTGGACTTAAGGTTTCTACATTAAACTCAACTGAAGCGTTTCTTACCCTTTCAGTTGTTAATGCATATAGCTTTAATTGACTGTAGTGAGTAGTCGCAATAGTTCTTATATCTTTTTTAAGTAGATGGTCCAATATAGACATCGCTAATGCTGCTCCCTCAGTAGGGTCAGTCCCTGCTCCAAGTTCATCAAACAAGACTAAGCTATTGTATTCAATGTTTTTTAATATACTTACTATATTAGTCATATGTGATGAAAAAGTAGATAGACTTTGTTCTATACTTTGCTCGTCACCAATATCCGCAAAAACCTGATTAAAAACTGCAATTTCAGAATTATAATCAGCTGGAATATGTAGTCCAGCTTGAGCCATTAGAGTAAATAATCCTACTGTTTTTAGGGTTACAGTCTTACCCCCAGTATTAGGTCCTGTAATAATCAAAGAATTGAAATCTCGTCCTAAATATACATCTATAGGGACAACACTCTTTACCTTAAGTAAAGGATGTCTTCCCTTTTTTATATTTATAAATCCTTTATCATTTAGGATTGGTCTAGTAGCATTCATGTCCAATGCAAGTTTACCTTTGGCAAATACGAAATCAAGATGTTTTAGTATCTTTTCGTTGTTACCGATTGCCTCACTTTCAGTCGCTACTAACTTTGATAGTTCCATCAAAATTCTTTCAATTTCCTCTTTCTCCTTAATTTCCAATTCACGAAGCTGATTGTTCAACTCCACAACAGCCATAGGCTCAATAAATACAGTAGCACCACTAGAAGACATATCATGTATAAGCCCTGGTACGCTGCTTCTATTTTCTTGTTTTACAGGAATTACATATCTACCCTCTCTCATGGTTACAATGCTATCCTGTAAATATTTTTTATTTGTTTGTGAACTTATTATTGAATTTAGCTTATCTTTTATGGCATCATTTTTACTTGCTATCTGACGCCTTATATTTCTAAGGGTAGAACTAGCATTATCGGAAATTTCATTTTCATTTATTATTGCATTGTTTATTTCATCTTCTATACTTTTAAAAACTCTTAATGAATCAATTAATTCCTCAATCATAGGATGATTTGGGACTTTATCATCTTTAGTTTCTTTTATATAATTCTTTAATCCCCTTGAAACCCTTAAAGAATCTGATACCTTGATTAAACTTGCTGGATTTAATACTCCACCAATCTCAACTCTTTTGATTTCGTAGGATATACTATGAATCCCATAAAGAGGTGGATTTCCCCTTTTTATTAACAAGGACAATGCTTCTTCAGTTTCTTGCTGTAATAAATCAATCTCCCTAAGATTTATAATAGGATTTATCTTATTTGCTAAATCCTTACCAAGGCTCGATTCACATTTATCAATAAGCAATTCTTTTATTTTATTAAACTCTAAAACTCTTAAGGTCTTTTCGTTCACTTTTATCACCTCTTATAACAAGCCTCTAAAATAGTGACCATTTGTAATATTATTTTGTGATTTAAATTCATCAACAAAATTTATCAAATCATTATAACCTATTGCATTATTTATATAATCATATAAAATAGTTTGTATTTTTGAAATACCTATCATTTCTTTTGTAAAGTCAAGTCTAGCCATATTGATACCCAACCCGAAGATTTTATCTATACTATCCAATACAAACAAAGGTACTGAATTATATATAATGGAAAAGCCATCTTTCCTATACATTTCAAAAGTTAAGTCTTTCCTATCCTTTAGTCCATAGCCTTTAGAAAAATTGCATGTTTTGCAATTTTTATCGTCCTTGCAGCCTTTAACTATAGCCATAGGACAATTCCTAGTAACCATTACAGGTAGATATCCGTAGACTATCCCCTCAATATTTCCTTCTACTTTTTCAGTTATTTTTTTAATCTGTTGTAAATTAAGCTCAGAAGAAAGAGTTATACTCCTTATACCTATCTCATTTAAATATTTAATTGAAAATGAATTGAAAAGATTTAAACCTATATCACAATGTATATTGGTATCAAATTTATCCTTAAAATATTTTAAAGAGCCAATATTGGATACTGATATCCCATCTATTAGTTTAGAAACAGGTCTAATAACATTCTCTAACTCATTTAAATCCTTTTGATATAAGATTTTTTCTGTCCAAATATAAACTTCTTTATTTCTTGATTTTATTTTATCTATTGTCTTATCTAAACCTTCATAAAACCCAAGATAAATTCTATCTAATTTGTTTAAATCAAGTTGATTAAATTGTTCTTGTGTTTCTACCTTTATTGAAAGTTTTTTATCTAAATCCTTTTTTATATTATGATATTTAAAAAATTTAGCTTTCAATTGATTAAAGGTATCCTCATCAATTGTTTCCCTATTGTTAAAATTGCTAATCTTTTCATTTAGCTTATTTATAGCATCTCTTCTTAATTGATTTAGTATGCTTACAGGTAAAAATGCATTATCATCCAATGATAATTTAAAATCATTTATATAATAAATTGTATCCCCAAGTTTTGATAATTGCTCATATACCTTATCTTCTGTCAATGCGACTTTTTGGCTTCTTTCAACGAATGTTTCACCATATATTTCAATGATTGTTTCGTTATATTTTAATTTTAGTATAGGTGGTTCATCAATTTTAATTGTAGCCTCTATATCAATAGGATATTTAGTATCCTCAATTTTGTAAGAGGATCGTGCTTCATTTAACAATCTTTCACTTGATGTTTTATATACATCCGAATTTACTAATACATTCCCAATTCTTTCTAAGCAAATAGTTGACCCTTTTCTACCATCAATAGGAGTTTTAAGTCCTTTATAATTACCATTTGCTAATTGAAATTCTATTCCATCACCCTTTTCAATATCATCTTCTAATAAAATGGAGATAGAGTTCTTTTCAACCTTAATAACTTTTCCAATATATAAACCCCTATTGTCTGGTCTATCCTTTGTAATAAATGTCTTTCCAAAATCTCCAAGACCTAAACCTTTAGTAAATCCTCTATTAAAAATTTGTTCTACATTTCTTTTATCCTTTTGTGTTAATGAATTACTAGTATGATCAAGGGCCTTTCTATAGGCTTTAACCACTGTAGCCACATATTCTGGTCTTTTCATTCTTCCCTCAATTTTTAGTGAAGTTATACCTGCACCTATTATCATTTCGATATTTTCGAGGGAATTTAAGTCCATAGGACTTAAGACATATTTTTTATCCCAACCATTTAATAAATTACCTTCACTATTTACTATTGAATAAGCCATGCGACATGGTTGGGCACATGTACCTCTATTTCCACTTCTACCACCAATCATACTGCTCATAAGGCATTGACCAGAGTATGACATACATAAAGCACCATGGATAAAACCTTCTAATTCAACAGTAGAATTTTCACTAATATATTTAATTTCATCAATAGGCGTTTCTCTTGCTAAAACAACCCTAGTAAAGCCTAATTCTTTTAAAAATTCTACACCTGGTAGATTATTTATTGTCATTTGTGTGCTACCATGTAAAACTAGTTTTGGAAATATGTTTCTTACGATATTTGAAAGACCAATATCCTGTATGATTATGGCATCCACATCAATATCATATAAAAATTTGATATAGTCGAGTACCTCTTCCATCTCACTATCGTCTACCAGAATATTGACGGTAATGTATACCATTACACCTCTTAAATGGGCATAGAAAACTGCCTCCTTTAACTCATTAGAGTCAAAGTTAGAGGCGTAAGCCCTAGCATTAAACAATTTTCCGCCTAAATACACTGCATTTGCACCATTTTTTACAGCTGCATATAAACTTTCAATACTTCCTACTGGTGCTAGTAATTCTATTTTTTCTGTCACCAAAATTCCACCTTACTATTTACAATTCACAATTCACAGTTCACAATCGGCCCTTTAGGGTCGTCCTGAAGATGGACAGTATCATCATTGCTTTCGAAGGATCTCCGGCATATGACTCTGCGAGTTTGTGTATAGTAACTATTTTTTGTCTCTATTAAATGACTTTGTCACTTCATTTAACTGTTTTTTAGCCTCGATTAAATCTAGTTGATTTTCAAAAATTTTATCTTGAAGACTTTTGTTCAATTTATGTAGCTCCGATATCTCAATCTCTCTTTCCTCTAGTTTTTCCCTTAATTGATTTATTTCATTATATAAATTCTCTTTACTTAATTTTTCTCTAATAAAGTCATCTTTATATTCCAAATTAATTTTTTCTAATTCTTTAATTCTTATTCTTGCATCTTCAAGTTCTTTTGATACTCCACTAAATTTCTCTAAAGGTTCTTTAGCTTTTTGTTCTAATTCTTTAAGCTTTGCATTTGTTTTATGATATTCGTCTGCTATATTTAAAGCCGCTAATGTTGCCGCCATAGTTTGACTAAGTCTATCATTTTTAGAAGAGAGGTTTTTTATCTTTTGGTCTACATAATATGCAAGGTCCCTAATATAGTCATCATTTTCTGGTGCAACTACTGTTAGGCTACGACCATCAATTACTACATTAACTTTGTTTTTATTCGTCATAATTGATTTGCCCCCTATATATATTCTAATTATATAATACGACAAAGATTTATAAATACCTTCTATTTTTAGAAAAAAGGAGTAGAAATAATCTACTCCTATACTAGCTTCTTAACTTAGCACCTAAACTATTTTCTAGATCTGTAATTATCAATTTTTGAATATTATTTACTTCGATTTCAGTGAGTGTTCTTTCATAGGATCTATAGGTAATAGAATATGCAACAGACTTTAATCCTTCCTCTATTTGCCCACCTCTATAGATGTCAAATAACTCCAATGAATCAATTAACCCACTTCCATGTTTAAGTATTATTTTTTCAATATCTCCAACCATAATATCTTCTTTAACTACAACTGCAATATCTCTATTCATAGAAGGATATTTAGGAAGAGGTTTATATTTTATATCTAAATTTGTTAGCTGGGCGATTTTATCAAAATCTAATAAACAAGCATATACCTTTTCTTTTATATCATAATTATCAGTTACATCTATATGAATTTCACCCATTATACCAAGGGATTCACCATTTATTGATAGTTTTGCTGTTCTTCCTGGATGGAAAGAAGGATTGTTTTCTTCTCTTGAAAATTCAATACCTTTAATCCCTAACCTTTCCAGTGTTTTAACCACAATCTCTTTCAAATAGTAAAAGTCTTTTTCGCCATAAAAGTTTAATGATAACACTTTCTTTTCTATAGGTAAATCTTTTACTGGCAAAGACCTTGGAATAAATATATTTCCAATTTCAAAAACATAAACGGATTCAACACCACGATTATAATTTCTACTCAATAAATCCATCATATTTGGTAGCAATGTTGTCCTCATTACACTATAGTCTTCACCTAAAGGATTAATTAATCTTACATATTTTCTTTCATTAGAATCTTGTAAAAGGTTAATTTTATCATAAGCCTTAGGACTAATAAATGAATAAGTCATTACTTCATTGAATCCCAAACCTGTTAAAATAGCCTTTACCTTATCTTCTATAATCTTTTTATAAGGTTTTTCACCTCTAGTTAACGCACCTACTAAAGGTTTACTTACTATATTGTGGAAACCATGAAGTCTGCCAATTTCCTCGATCAAGTCAGCTTCTAAGCTTAAATCCAATCTATAGGTTGGTATTGTTGTATGAATTAATTTACCATCATATGTTGAATGTAAATCTAATCCATTTAAATGATTTAACATTTCCTCTGGTGTAATATCAATACCTAATAGTTTATTAGCTCTTTCAGGTCTTAATGTAATTGTCTTAGGTTCAACTTGTTTCTTATATATGTCTATTTCACCTTTAACAACTGTACCTGCTCCAATTTGTTCTATCAATTGACATACCCTATTTACTGCCTTAGCACATAAATTAGGATCGATACCTTTTTCAAACCTAGTTGAGGCTTCGGTTCTTAAACCGAATTTCTTAGATGTTAGCCTTACATTTTTACTATTGAAATTAGCAGCCTCTAAAAATACCAGTTTTGTATCATTGGTAATCTCAGAATCAAATCCACCCATTACTCCAGCAATACCTATTGGATTTTTCCCATCAGCTATTATTAAGTCATTTGTATCTAAAGTTCGCTCTACACCATCTATTGTGGTCATTACCTCATTCACTTTTGCCTGGCGAACGATAATCTTTTTATCCTCTATTTTTTCTAGATTGTAAGCATGTAGTGGTTCACCATATTCCAGCATTACAAAATTTGTAATATCAACTATATTGCTAATAGGTCTTACTCCTGCCTCCATCAATCTAGTTTGCAACCATAATGGAGATTCCTTTATTTCAACATCTTTAATTACTCTTCCATAAAATCTTAAGCAATTTTCTGATTCAACTTCTACACCATTAAAATAATCATTTATATTATCTACTTCATTTTCAATTGTAATTTCAGGCTCTTTTAGTTCATAATTAAAGGTTGCTGCTGTTTCCCTTGCCATTCCAATAATACTGAGGCAATCTGGTCTATTTGGTGTGATTTCAAATTCAATTGATTGATCATTTAAATTCAAAATATCTACTATATCTGCTCCCAATGGATATTCTTTATCTAAAACAAAAATACCATCTCTCATTTCCTTTGGTATTACACTGTCACTATAGCCCAACTCTTTTAGAGAGCACAACATACCAAATGAATCTATCCCTCTAAAATTAGTCTTTGCAATACTTATATTATTAGGTAATTTAGCACCAACAAGGGCAACAGGCACACAATCTCCTACCTTTAAATTCTTTGCACCAGTTACAATTATTAGCTTTTCTGATCCTACGTCTACATTACATATAAGTAATTTATCGGCATCAGTATGTTTTTCAATACTCAATATCTTTCCGACAACTACATTTTCTACACCTTTATTAAAAGAAGATATTGATTCAACATGGGAACCTGATAGTGTAAGCCCATCTGCCAATTCTCTGGCTGTTTTGTCTGTTTCTATATAATCTTTTAACCATCTAACAGGTAATAGCATCTTAACACATCCTTCCCAATTAAAATTGTTCTAAAAATCTATTGTCATTATCAAATAATAGTCGAATATCTTTTATTCCGTATTTAACCATGGTAATTCTATCTATTCCCATTCCAAACGCAAATCCTGTGTATTTCTCAGAATCAATTCCACAGTTTTCAAGTACTTTAGGATGGACCATTCCACATCCTAATAGCTCCATACTCCAACCAGTATGATTACATACAGGACAACCTTCGCCTCTACAAGCCATACAGGTAACATCTACCTCGGCACTTGGTTCAGTAAAAGGAAAATAATGAGGTCTATATCTAGTCTTCATATCTTTTCCGAATAATTCCTTAATAAATATATCTAATGTATGAATCAAATTAGCCATTGAAATGTTTTCATCTATTACTAGACCTTCTAATTGATGAAACATTGGTGAGTGGGTATCATCAACATCATCAAATCTAAATGTCCTTCCTGCTGATACTATTCTTAATGGAGCACCAAATTCCTTCATTGCTCTAATTTGAACTGGTGATGTATGTGTTCTTAACAATATATTGTCGGTAATATAGAAGGTATCAGATAAGTCTCTAGATGGATGATTTTCAGGAGAATTAAGTGCATCAAAGTTATTTTCAACGGTCTCAATTTCAGGGCCTTCAACTACACTAAATCCCATGCTAATAAATAAATCCTCTAATTCTTCAATTGTTGCCAAAAGTGGATGCCTATGTCCGATTCTTTCTTTATTAGTATTTATACTAATATCGATTTTTTCCTTTTCCATTTTGACTTTCTTTTGTTCTTCCGTAAGTCTTTCTTTTATGGATTTAATCTTATCCTCTATTTCATTTCTAACTTCATTTGCAATTTGACCTACAATTGGTCTTTCTTCAGGGCTTAGACGTCCCATTTCTTTAAGTACAGATGTCAATTCACCTTTTTTCCCTAAGAACTTTACCCTTAAGTCATCTAATTCATTTAGATTAGTAACACTTTCGATTGTTTGTAAAGCTCTTAACTTTATTTCCCCTAACTTTTCCCTCATTGTTAGACTCCTTTCAAAAACAAAGACCTATTCAGAGAAAAGGTCTCAAAATCGTTTTATTTACTCAATTATAGCATCATATACTATTAAAATCAATTCACAATTTTCAGTTCACAGTTCACAATTATTTAGGTCTATCTCTTGGGTCTAATTTCGACCCCAGATTTTACTTTCATAATTGTGATTTGTGCATTGTGCATTGTGAATTGTATTTCCGTTGTTTCATTGCTTCATACATGATAATTGATGCAGCAACACCAGCATTTAGTGACTCTGCATTTCCTGGCATTGGAATTTTGATTAAAGAATCAGCAATTTCTAATATACTATTGTCTACACCCCTTGACTCATTGCCAATGGCAATAACATATTTTTCGTTATAATCTATATCATAATTAGGAACACTTCCATCAAGGGATGTTGCATATAATTTAAAATTATTATCTTTTAATTTCTTAAGACCATCAATATTGTTCTTTGTATAATAAATTGGTACTCTAAAAATAGAACCCATAGTTGCCCTAACGACCTTTGGATTGTACAAATCAACACAATTTTCACCTAGTATAATTCCGTCAAGTTTAAAAGCATCACAGGACCTAATAATAGTCCCCATATTCCCAGGATCTTGTAGACCATCTAAAAATAATAAGGATGATTTAAAGTCCATATCATTTTCTAATGAATTAAAATTGAACTCTCCAACAGCTAGTACACCTTGCGGATTATCAGTATCAGATATTTCTTTAAATACAATGTCAGTTACTTTTATTAATCTTGGAAAATCAATATTTTTATTATAGAAGTTTTGTCCATCCTCTGTTAATAGAAGCTTTTCATTGTAAATAATGTATTTTAAGTTGATGTCATTAGAAATAGCCTCATCGATAATCTTTATACCTTCCATTAGAAAAAGCCTATTTTCCCATCTATCCCTTTTTCTATACAATCCCTTTATCTCTTTTATGATTGGATTTCTAAGGGATGTGATTTCCATCATTTTATTCCCCCGCTTTATTTTCAATTTTAATTAAATCATTGGTGTTTCCAATAATAAGAAGTATATCTCCTTCTAAAATCTCTTCATCAGGATTTGGGGATACATCTATTTTAACTCCTCTCTTCAATGCTACAATATTTATGCCATATTTGCTTCTTAAATCTAATTCAGAGATTGTTTTACCCCACCATGAATTTAGTGATGTTATTTCCATTATATTGTATTCTGAGGAAAGCTCAATATAATCTAAGATATTTCTAGAAGATAAATTGTGTGCTAGTCTTCTTGCCATATCTCTTTCAGGATAAATAACCTTATCTACTCCTATTTTCTCCAATACCTTACCATGCAATATTGATTGAGCCTTTGCTATTAGTTTCTTAGCTCCCAGCTCCTTAGCAATAAGTGATGCCATAATAGATGCTTGTATATCTGATCCAATACTCACTATAACAACATCAAAATTGGATAACCCCAGCTCTTTTAGGGTTGATTCATCCATTACATCTGCCTGAACGGCATATGTCACATCCTCTGACATTTCCTGTACTATATCTGCATCACTATCAACTGCCATTACTTCATTTCCTAACTCCATTAGGGTCTTTGCTAATGTTGACCCAAATCTCCCACAACCTATTACTGCGAATGATTTCATATTTCTCTCCCTTTCTACCCAACTAATATATTTCCTTCAGAATATCTGTATTTCATATGTGTTTTCTTGTTTCCAAATGCAAATGCCATTGTAAGAGGACCAACACGTCCTGCATACATAGTTAGAGTTATAATTATTTTACCAAAATTACTAAGGTATGGTGTAATTCCACGAGTTAAACCTACTGTTGCAAAGGCAGAAGTAGTTTCAAATAATATATCCAGAAACATAGCCCCTTCAGTTATAGTCAATACGAATGATACGAGAATCACTAAAAGTATCCCAACGGATACAATAGCTAAAGAACGATTAATAATTTCATCTGAAATTCTCTTTTTGAAAACCACCACATCTTTCTCACCTTTTATAATACTAATTGTTGTAAGTGCAATAGCACCAAATGTTGTAGTTTTGATTCCTCCTGCTGTTGAACCAGGTGAACCCCCGATAAACATTAGGATTATCATAAGAAATACAGTAGTATCATATAAAAATCCTATATTTACAGAGTAATACCCTGCTGTTCTTGGTACTACTGCCTGAAAAAATGAGGCTAGTATTTTTTCCTTAAAACTTAACTTTCCAAGTGTTAACATGTTATTGTTCTCAATTATAAAAATAGAAATAGTTCCAATTAATATTAGAAGTATTGTTATTACAATAACAAGTTTAGAATGTAAATGAAGTCTTTTAAAGCTTTTTTCTCTAGAAATATCTATATATACTGAGAATCCTAAACCTCCTACAATAATTAAACCTGCGATAGTAAGATTTATAATTGTGTCTCCAACAAAAGGCGCTATACTATCTCCTGTAAGATCAAAACCAGCATTACAAAATGCAGAAATTGAATGGAAAATAGAAAACCATGCACCCTTAACATAACCATATATTGGTACAAATCTTGTAGCTAATAGCAAAGCCCCAATGCCTTCTATTAGAAAAGTTGATAACACAACATATTTTGTTAGCTTTACTAACCCCGATAGCGTCTCTGAGTTGAGTTGTTCTTTTATCACTAGTCGTTCCCTTATTGTTATTTTTTTCCCCAAAAGTAATGCAACAATGGTAGCCATTGTCATAAAACCTAATCCACCCATTTGAATTAAAAGTATAATAACTATTTGACCAAATAAAGACCAAAACTCACCTGTATTAACTACTACAAGTCCCGTTACACAAACTGCTGATGCTGAAGTAAACAATGCATTTATAAAACCAATGCTTTCACCATTTTTTGATGCAATAGGAAGATTTAATAATATCGCACCCATCAATATCAAACCTGCAAATCCTAATGCCAAAACTCTGGGAGGATTAAAATCAAAATCTTTTATTTTTTTTCTAATATATCCCATTTAAATACCCTCCAAAACAAATTATATCTATTATTATTCCATTAATGCCATGTTATATTATTTAAACGAGAAAAAGTTCCTCTTGGGAACTTTTAACTACATACCTTTGGCTATCTCTACTAATTTAGCAAATCCTTCTGAATCATGGATTGCCATTTCAGATAACATTTTTCTATTTACTTCGATATTAGCCTTCTTTAAACCATTTATAAATTTACTGTAACTCATTCCATTCATTCTTGCTGCAGCATTGATTCTAGCAATCCAAAGTTTTCTAAAATCTCTTTTCCTTTGTTTACGTCCTATATATGCATAATTTAATGATTTCATAACTGCTTGATTTGCAGTTCTAAATAGCTTACCCTTCGCTCCATAATAGCCTTTGGCTTGTTTTAATACTTTTTTATGTCTTTTTTTGGCATTAACGCCTCTTTTTACTCTTGCCATTGATGTAATTCCTCCTATAAACTTATCTTAATTTCTTATGGTAACATTGAATCAATTCTTTTTTGGTCGCCTTTACTTACTAATGTACCTTTTCTTAAATTTCTAACTCTTTTCGGCGATTTCTTACCAGTCTTGTGGCTCTTGTATGCCTTATATCTTTTTAGCAAGCCTGAACCAGTTCTTTTGAATCTTTTTGCGGATCCTCTATGTGTTTTCATTTTTGTCATAACATTTCCTCCTAAACTTACTCTGATTTTGGGGCTAAAAACATTACCATGTTTCTACCTTCAAGTTTTGCACCTTTTTCTACCATACCAAATTCTTCGGTAATCTTTATAAAATCATCTAATACAATTTTACCGATTTCTGTATGACCCATCTCTCTACCTCTAAATCTTACAGAAACTTTTACTTTATCCCCATCTTTAAGAAACTCAATGGCTCTATTTGCTTTCACATTTAAATCATGAGTTTCAATATTTGGGGTCAATCTGATTTCTTTTATGTTGATTACCTTTTGATTTTTCTTAGCCTCTTTTTCCTTCTTAGCCAATTCATATTTATACTTTCCATAATCCATAATCCTGCAAACAGGTGGTTTGGCATTTGGAGCAACATTGACCAAGTCCAACCTTCTATCATTGGCTATTTCTAAAGCCTTGCGAATTGGGACAACTCCTAGCTGACCTCCATCAGTATCAATTAACCTAACTTCTCTTTCTCTTATCTCTTCATTGATTTGAAGTTCCTTAATAATACAGCACCTCCTAATATTTTCAAAAATAAAAGCGGGTATAGAATACCCGCTAACACGCACAAAAATATAATCTTAATTATAAGACACGTTTTTTATTCGTTTAACCTTATGAGCCTCAGCTATAAGGTGAGAAGCGGACCTTCTACTTAAATCACCCAATATTTAATTCCTAATAGATTATATGCTATAAAAATTTATTTGTCAAATAAATTTTTAATTCACAATGCACAATGCACAATTCACAATTATAGTGGTCTATCTCATACTGTCTTAAAAACGGAGATCCTTCGATAGTAAAGCTTATACTGCTATATACTCAGGATGACATCCTGCAGACATTATACTAATACAAAAGAGGAGATTCCTCCACGTTGGTCGGAATGACAGCTTCGCTGTTGCCGTGTGCCCGACAGTAGAAATTTCCCAAATCTTCGATTTGGAGAAATTTCACAGAGTGGGTATTCACTGTTCACTATTCGTTGTTCACTATGCTTTCAACTATTCACTCTTAGTTCTTACCTATTACCTATTACCTGTTATTTTGCTAACTCATACAGTGCCATTGCATATATCTTAGTAATATTTATTAAATGATCTATGCTTATATACTCATCTTTTTGATGTGCTAATTCAACTTGTCCTGGGAACATTGGACCAAATGCAACTGCATTTTTCATAGCCCTTGCATATGTTCCTCCACCTATTGTAATTGGCTGGGATTTTATATCTCCTGTAAATTCTCTATATACATTCATTAGCTTCTCAACTAAAAAATCATCCTTAGGAACATATAAAGGTTTTGTATCCTTTGTTCCTACTACTAACTCAATATTTGTATCCTTTAGATTTTCTCTAATTCCATCATAAACTTCTTTTGAAGTAGTTTTAATAGGATATCTAATATTTATGGTAAGTACAATTTTTCCCTCTACTAATTTTATCATACCAACATTAAAATTCAATTTACCAGATATATCATCCTCAAATCCACATCCAATACCTTCTCCATGGTGTTTAAATGCAATTCTTTGATTATATACATCAATAAACCTACAGATTGAGCATTCTCCATTAAATACATATCCTAGATAGTCCATAAGATAAGTAATGGCATTCTCGCCTTTTTCAGGTGTGCTTCCATGTGCAGAAATTCCTTTTGCAACTACCTTCACTTGGGTTCCTATTTTATTTAATGTAATGGGATAATTCTTTTCTTCAATATATCTTTTAAATCCTTCTTCTAAAAGATTGTAGTCTTTTACCTCTAGAATAGCTTCTGCACTATCAGGTACCATATTTGGTGCGTTTCCACCTTTTATGTCCTTTAAAATTATATCACAATCTGATGAGTTGTTTAGTTTATATACTAAATCAAAAATTATTATTCCCTTTTCGCCATGGATTACAGGGAATTCAGCATCTGGAGTAAATGCCATATCTGGTGCTTTTTCATGTTCAAAATAGTGCTTCATGCAACCCCAGCCTGTTTCTTCATTTGCTCCAAGTATCAGCCTAATCTTTCTTTTAAGCTCTACTCCTGATTCTTTTAAAGCTTTCATAGCATATAAGGTTGCTACTGCTGGTCCTTTATCATCTACTGTCCCTCTGCCATATATTTTACCATCATGTATCTCTCCACTATATGGTCCATATGTCCACCCTTCACCCTCTGGAACAACATCCAAATGTGCTAGAACACCTACGACTTCTTCTCCTTCCCCAAAGTCAACATGTCCTGCATATCCCTCAAGGTTCTTTGTATTAAACCCCATATCTTCTGCTATATCCAATGTCTTTTCTAATGCCTTATATGGTCCTTCGCCAAATGGCATTCCATGAAGGGGCTCCTCCTCTACAGATTTAATTTTAACTATCTCTTGGGTTGTCTTAATAATTTCATCTTTGTAGCCATCAATCAATTTTAAAAAATCCATTAAATTCACCTCATAAACTTTCTTAATACAATTATACCCATTTTAAAAATTAACTTCCAGTAAATAAATCGATTATATAAAAAGTTCTTTTGGTTACACTAAAATTAGAATATTTTAAGGTGGGGATACATTGAAGAAAAAAAACATAATATTCTTTTTTCTAATTTTGGGAGTAATTGCATCTACAATACTTATATTTAATCAAATATTTCCCATTTCAGACTTAAAAAGCTTCAGATTAGGGGATAAATTATTAGTGTTTTCAATTACATTAGTTCTCCTTATCTATTATATGAAAATCAATGATAAACCTCAACTCATGCCTTCTCTGCTAACAACAGAAAAAGATGCAAGTAAGGACAGAGATAAACCAAACGTCTCCTTTAAAGATGTAGCAGGTTTAGAAGAGATAAAAGAGGAGTTACAGGAAACAATTGATTTCATCAACAATTCACAAAAATATAAAAGGATGGGGGCCAAAATTCCAAAGGGAATTTTATTTTATGGACCACCAGGTACTGGAAAGACTTTATTAGCCAAAGCTGTAGCAGGAGAAACAAATTCTACCTTTTTATATGCCAGTGGCTCTGAATTTGTTGAAAAATATGTAGGTGTTGGAGCTAAAAGAGTAAGAACCCTGTTTGAAAGAGCCAAAAAAGAAGCGCCTAGTATTGTATTTATTGATGAAATTGACGCAATCGGTACTAGAAGAAATATGGAATCCAATAATGAAAAAGACCAAACATTAAATCAGCTTTTAATCGAACTAGATGGGTTCAACACAAACGAAACCGTAATCGTAATAGGAGCAACAAACAGATTAGACCTATTGGATGAGGCATTGTTAAGACCAGGAAGATTTGATAGACATATATATGTTGGTAATCCAAATGTTAAGGCAAGAGAAAAAATACTTGAAGTTCATACAAACAATAAACCTTTAGATAAAACAATTAGTATAAAGGAATTGGCAAAAAAAACAACGGGATTGTCAGGGGCACAGTTAGCAAATATAGCAAATGAGGCAGCAATAATTGCAGTAAGAAAAGATAAGTCAATAATTTCAGCTCTTGAATTTGATGCAGCCATCGAAAGGGTATTGGCAGGATTGGAACTTAAAAACCCTACAGTATTACTAAAAGAAAAAAATACTGTAGCATTCCATGAAGCAGGCCACGCTTTAGTATCAAAAATTTTGGATACTGATTTGATACAAAAGATATCCATAGTTCCTAGGGGCCAGGCTTTAGGATATGTTCTAAAATTCCCAGAAGAAGAAAGATATCTACTAACAGAAAGGGAGCTAAATAATAGGATTACAGGCTTACTAGCCGGAAGAGCTGCTGAAAAATACATTTTTAATGAAATAACCACAGGCTCTAAAGATGATTTGAATAAAGCTACTGAAATCGCAAGAGAAATGGTTTGTAGTTACGGTATGAGTTCTCTTGGCACATTAGCATTGGATGAACTCTATATAAGATACAATTATGATAGTATAAGAGTTGAAATTAAGAAAATAACCGATACGTGTTATAAGCAGGCTCTAACCATAATTGAGGAACATAGTCATATACTTCATGATATTGCAAATACATTGCTAGAAAATGAGACAATAGATAAAGATCAATTGGATTTAATCTTTGAAAAACATGAAACTCCTTTAGATTATGCGACATAATAAAGTAGGGACGGCGTGGAAACCGTCCCCTACTATTTGGTTTTATTTTTATATTGTTTTGTTTTCTATTTCTTCTAATATATTTTCTATAAATTCAGCTACTGGTTTTTGACCTAAATCACCATGGTCTCTTTTTCTTACAGAAACTAAGTTTTGTTCTACTTCCTTTTCACCTACAACAAGCATATATGGTATTCTTTGCATTTGAGCTTCCCTAATTTTGAATCCTATTTTCTCAGCTCTATCATCAACTTCAACCCTTATACCATTATCTTCCATAGTCTTCTTCAATTCATATGCATAATCATTGAATTTATCCGATATTGGAAGTATACTTACCTGAACTGGAGCTATCCAAACTGGGAATTTGCCTGCAAAGTGTTCTATTAAAATACCCATAAATCTTTCCATACTACCTAGAATTGTTCTATGAACCATAACAGGTCTTTTCTTTTCATTATCCTTGTCAATATAAGTTAAGTCAAATCTTTCTGGCATTTGGAAATCCAATTGAATAGTACCACATTGCCATGTTCTACCTATGGCATCTTCAAGATGAAAGTCAATCTTAGGTCCATAAAAAGCACCGTCACCTTCATTTAATACATAATCAATGTTCTTTTCCTCTAAAGCTTCTCTTAAGCTATTTGTAGCAAGCTCCCATTGTTCTTCAGTTCCCATTGAATTTTCTGGTCTAGTGGATAATTCAATATGATATTTAAAGCCAAATATTCCATAGATATAATCAGCTAAATCTATTACCTTCTTTATTTCTTCCTTAACTTGTGAAGGTATCATATATAGATGGGCATCATCTTGAGTAAAGCTTCTTACTCTCATAAGACCATGTAAAGCACCTGATAATTCATGTCTATGAACCAATCCTAATTCAGCTAATCTTAAGGGAAAATCTCTATAGCTGTACATCTTAGATTTATATACAAGTATAGACCCTGGACAATTCATAGGCTTGATTGCATATTCGCCTTCATCTATATTTGTGAAATACATATTTTCTTTATAATGATCCCAGTGACCTGATTGATGCCATAAAGCTTCATTTAGAATAAGAGGAGTTTTGATTTCACCATAGCCTCTCTTAGTATGTTCTTCTCTCCAGAAATCCTCCAATACATTTCTTAAAACCATTCCCTTTGGATGGAAGAATGGGAACCCTGGTCCCTCGTCATGCATACTAAATAAATCCAATTCTTTTCCTAGCTTTCTATGATCTCTCCTCTTTGCTTCCTCTAGTCTATTTAGGTATTCTTCTAACTCTTTCTTCTTTTCAAAAGTAGTTCCATAAATTCTTTGAAGCATTTTGTTCTTCTCATCACCACGCCAATATGCTCCTGCAATACTTAATAATTTTATTGCTTTTACCTTCTTTATATCATATAGGTGTGGACCTGCACAAAGGTCAGTAAAATCACCTAATTTATAGAAAGAAATCTCTTCATCTTCTGGAAAATGCTCAATTAAATCTACTTTATATACTTCTCCCTTTTCTTTAAAGTACTCAATAGCTTCATTTCTTGGCATTACAAATCTTTCTAGCATATATCCTTCTTTAACGATATTAGCCATCTCATCTTCGATTTTTTCTAAATCATCTGGAGTAAATCTGTGTTCAGTATCAAAGTCATAGTAGAAGCCATTGTCAATAGCAGGCCCTATAGCAAATTTAACATCTGGGAACAATCTTTGAACAGCTAAAGCCATAATATGGGCTGAAGTATGCCAAAAGATTTGCTTCCCTTCTTTATCTTCAAACTTAACAACTCTAAATGATGAATCTTCATCAATTGTCTCTTGTAATCCCTTTATGTCATCATTTACTACTGCACCTAATGCGACTCTAGCTAATCCTTCTGAGATGTCTTTAACTACATCGTAAACCTTTATTCCGCTTTCATACTCTCTTACAGAACCGTCTGGCAAAGTAATTTTTATCATCTAAATTCCCTCCTCAAAATTAAATAAAAAAAACCTTTCACCCCTACAAAAATTGTAGGGACGAAAGGCATCGTGGTTCCACCCTATTTACTTCTCAACTTATATAACGTTTTACAACGGATATCCTTAATTCGGATTCAGCTTAGGGGTGGTCTTCAATTAAATCTTATCTTAAGGAAATTCTCAGCCTAGATTTCCTCTCTCTTAAAGTTAACTTAATCTACTCTTCCCTTCAAAGCTTTATATGAAATTACAATATATTTTAAACCCTTAAACTATAAATGTCAAGATAATTTTGAATTAACTGATACTTTCGTACTAACCCAAATTTTTGTTACTATTAACAGTTAAAAACTGAAATTTCTCCATTACAGTCGAAATGACGCCTTCGGCTTTTGTCATCCCAAGCAAGGCGCAGGTATTTCCTCTTTTAAAACCCCATAGCTTGACTTTAACAACTGTGCATTGTGAATTGTGAACTGTGAATTGTAACAAATTTTTATTTTAGCCTATTAATTACTTCTTCTATACTTAATAAAGATTGTTCACCAGTAGACATATTCTTTAATGCATATTTATTGTTATCTGCTTCATCTTTACCTACAACTATAGTATAAGGTATATTAAGCTTATCAGCGTAATTAAATTTCTTTCCTATTTTCCCGCTTTCAAAATATACTTGTGCATATATATCTGCTTTTCTTAAGGTATTTGAAGCCTTTATTGCATAATCCATGTATCCTTCCATAGGAATTATAACTACTTTAGTTAAAGAATTGTCCTTCCCTTCGATGATATTTGCTTCTCTTAATTGATAAAATAATCTAGTAAGTCCAATGGAGATACCAACACCTGGCAACTTCTGTGTAGTATAATATGTAGCCAAATCATCATATCTACCACCTGAACAAACACTGCCTATGCTAGGATAATCATTTAGGAAAGTCTCATAAACAGTACCTGTATAATAATCCAATCCCCTAGCAATAGTTAAATCTATTTGATAATTTTCTTCTGGTACACCAAATAAGCCAATATATCTTGAAACAGTTTCTAGCTCATTTACACCTTCATTAAATATTTCATCTTCAATATTCAATTCTTTTAAACTATTTATTATTTCTTCATTGCTTCCTTTTATGGATATAAATCTTATTATTTGGTCTATAATATTATCATTTAAACCAAATTCTGATAATTCACTTTTAACATTTTCTATTCCTATCTTTTCAAGCTTATCTACAGTTCTTAATACAAATGTAGAATCTTCTATACCAACGTTTTTAAAAAATCCTTTTAAGACCTTTCTATTGTTTATTCTAATGGTAAATGAATCAAAGCCTAGGTCCTTAAACGTTGAGTAAATTACACTTGGAATTTCTGCATCATTTACAATGTCTAACGTACCATTGCCTATGATATCAATATCTGCCTGATAGAACTCTCTAAATCTACCCTTTTGATTTCTTTCTCCTCGATATACCTTTCCAATATGATATCTTCTATAAGGGAAAGTTAATTCAGAATAATATTGTGCCACGTATCTAGCTAAGGGTACAGTTAAGTCAAATCTTAAGGACATATCAGTGCTGCCTTTTACTACTTTATAAATTTGTTTTTCAGTTTCCCCGCCACCCTTAGCCAAAAGAACTTCAGATTTCTCAATTAAAGGCGTGTCTATTGGTAAAAATCCAAATTTCTCATAATTTTTTCTTATTGTATCCATCATTTTGTTAAATAATATTTGATCAGTTGGCATCAATTCCATGAAGCCTGGCAATATAGATGGTTTGACTATCTTTACACTCATAAGTATACCTCCATTACTATCTTTCATATTATAATACCATTTTTGTAATATTATTCAAATACATAAATGAAAAGAGTTGAATTTACTCAACTCTTATTCATTATCTAAATTTGGTTTGTAACCATCACATAAATCACAGCTATAACAAAAACTTAATCTATTTGTGAATATTCTTTTTAATATCATTAGCAAATCCTTTTCTTTATCGTTTTTCATATGAACGACTATTTTATTCGGAGCTAAAATTATTAATGAACTTACTAGGATATCAGCCTTACTAAAATCATCCTTCCCATATTCCTCTATAATAGAGTAAATTGTTGGATTTTCTATTTGTTTATATTTAGAATCAACTAGGTAATAATTGTTTTCTTTAATTATTACATTAACAATATCATATTTGGGATACTGAGAATCTAGATAATATTGAAGCATATATATAAATTCTTCGTATTCAGTTTCCATTTGAATATCTAAAACTACTTTTTCTATTATTAAATCGATTAAATCTTTATAGGAGTCTGAACGAAATCTTAAATAACCGTCTATTATTAGTGTATTGTTTTCAGCTAAATAATCTCTTAATCCTTCTTTTATTTTATTTTTTTCTTTTACAAAATAGTCGTTATCTAATAATAAATCATATACGGTATTCCCTATAACATCCATTTCACTTTGTGAGAAGTCCTTAAGAAGTTCATCTACCCTATCAAATATAAATTTTTCCATATAAAATCTATTGATTAAATTAAAAACCATTTCTGCAAGACTATTATAAAAGATTATCTCGTCTAATTTTTTTTTATTTATAACAAAGGAAGAAATTTCATTTTCACTAGACTCATTCAATATACTTATATGTTCATCTAAAGAATGAGAAAGTATAAGTTCATTGATTTTATCTTTTGGTAAATTGGTGCTAATTCTGATGGGTACCACATTATCACTCCCTTACCTAATAGTATGGTCTCTGAATAAATGAGTATACTATATAAAAATTAACATATATAATTAAGATTTATTATTGTTCCAAAATCAGCTATTTGATTTTTTGATAAATATAATATATTTTTCCCTCTTTCATTAATAAAATTAACTATTTTATTATAATCAGGATGATGATTAAGTGTTCCAGAAAATATAATCGTATCAACGGATAAACTGCCTGTAGCTCCGCCTATAAAACCATATTTTTCATTTGCTAAATTTATATATCCTGGTTGAATCAATAGCATATGGTATCCTTGATTGCTTAAAGTTTTGTATATATAGCTATCTGATGTTATCCCACTTATATCGTCAACAATAGCTAAAGAACATTTTGTATAACCCTGATTAACATTAATAAAACTTAAATTTTTCTTTTTTAAATAAAATTTTAATTTTTCATCAGTGTATTTAAAATTATGAATGGCGATATCTTTTAGTCTCCCTACATTATATGCAATATCAAAAGGATAGTCATATTTCAGTACCGTCTCTCCTTTTATGACCTTTATACCCAAATTAGACAAACTATCTGCATAATAATCATATACATTTGGAGCTACAATTAAAGTTTTATGATCTATAGGATGTAATACTATGTCAGGGTGATAAGAAATGCTTTCCTGAACATCGACACATTTAATAGTTCTTATTACTTTAATATTTAGTTTTTCCAATTTCTTTACGGTTACTTCATCAACCCTGCCGTCAATTATTGTAAGATTTGCCTGTTTTAATGGTATAAATGGATTTTGCATATTTTTTTCCTCCACAAAAAAATAAACCTTCTAGTAAATTAGAAGGTATAATGTCATTTGGAGGCGCCACCCGGATTTGAACCGGGGATAAAGGTTTTGCAGACCTCTGCCTTACCACTTGGCTATGGCGCCAAATATTCTGGAGCGGAAGACGAGATTCGAACTCGCGACCCTCGCCTTGGCAAGGCGATGCTCTACCACTGAGCCACTTCCGCACAATCAATTCACAGTTCACAGTTCTCAATTCACAATTGCTAGGGTAATGTTTTTGGGTCTTTTGACCCTAATTCACTGCTTTCATAATTGTGCATTGTGCATTGTGATTTGCCAATTGTTTGAATGGTGCCCAGAGCCGGAATCGAACCAGCGACACGTAGATTTTCAGTCTACTGCTCTACCGACTGAGCTATCTGGGCTTTTGTACCTAATACAATTCAGTACTAGGTGATAGTTGCCTTGTTCAGACATATCAGTTGCGGACTAGCTGACGAGTGCTGCAATTACCAAAATTTTATATTTTGTGTAATTGTAGTACTCAGAAACTTGCTTTCTGAGCTACCCCTGTTTAGGGCTCTCTGGCCATACCGACTGAGCTATCTGGGCACTTCTCAATCACCCATACCGATTAAGGTATCTGGGCAATCAAATGTCTCTTAAGCTCAGGTAGTTGCTTGACCTGTTGTCATTCCTGTGCTTAGCCACAATAGTTAGTATACAATAATAAAATTTAAATGTCAACTAAAATTTTAGTTAAATCTTCCTTATTGAATTGATATTTAGTATTGCAAAAATGACATACTACTTCTGCTTTACCATCTTCTTCTATAATATCTTCAATTTCTTCTCTTCCTAAGCTAATTAGAACCTTTCTAATCTTATCCCTTGAGCAATTACAATTATAGTTTAAATCCATTTTGTTTAAAATTTCAATATCAAAATCGCCCAATAATTCCATGATAATATCTTCAGGAGTTAATCCCTGCTCTATCATTGTAGATATAGGAAGTGAAGCTTTTATTTTCTCTTCAATCTTATCAATATCTTCCTCATCAATGCCTGGAAGCAATTGTATGAAATATCCCCCTGCAGCTTTACATGATATATCTTTGTCTATTAATACTCCCAATGCAATAGCTGAAGGCTGCTGTTCTGAAACTAGGTAAAGATTTGCTATGTCTTCTGCTATTTCTCCTGATACCAAACTACTTTGCCCTACATAGGGTTCTCTCAATCCCAAGTCCATAATTGATGTAACTACACCATTTTTCCCTACTAGTCTACCAACATCTAGCTTACCATCACTTCTACTGGGCACATCTGCTGATGGATGATCTACTACACCCTTAACATTACCCTTATTGTCTGAAACAACAAGTATAGTTCCAATAGGTCCATCCCCTGATATTTTTAAAGTCAAAATATCCTTTTCATTTTTCATCATAGAGCCCATTATAACACCTGCTGTTAAAACTCTGCCAATAGCTGCAGTTGCAGTTGGTGATGTGTTGTGTGTAACCCTAGCATGTTCAACCAAATTTGTAGTTGTAGCTGCAAATACCCTTAGTCTGCCTAATCTATCTATGCCTCTAATTAAATAATCATTCATTTTGCTTACCCCTTTCTTACATATAAAAAGCCCCTTTTTAGGGGCTTTAACAAAGTTTTCATAGGATTATAGTTTAGTAACATTAGTAGCTTGAGGACCTTTTTCACCTTGAGTTATTTCAAATTCTACCTCTTGTCCTTCCTCCAATGTTTTATATCCATCTCCCTGTACGGCTGAAAAATGTACAAATACATCGTCTCCAGTAGTGGAAGATATGAATCCATAACCTTTTGTAGAGTTAAACCATTTGACTGTTCCTTTTTCCATAAACTTACCTCCATTTTACAATAAGATTGATGCCTTAACTAATGAATATTATAAACTAATTCTTAACTCTTCACTAGTTTTACGTTATGTATCTTAATATTCCCCTAGTTCGCAACTCATATTCTTATATAAGTCTTCATTTTATGGCTGTAAAGTTAATTCTTTCTGATTGTGGATTTAATTTATCAAATGTAAAACAATCAAAATAGTCTACCTTCTTAAAACCTACCTTTTTCAATAAGTTTAAAATTTCTTCTGCCTTATAAGCTTTTTCCTCATGTTCTTCATCAAACCTAGAGTAATTTTTCCCGTCTTTAATAAAAAACGTTAAATAAAAACTACATATATTATTATAATTATCAAATTCATTTTGCCAAGTATAAAAAACATTTTCTCTATCTTCTATAAAAGTATTATTCCCTATTATTTCTTTTAATTTATAAAATGAATTTATATCGAAGATAAAAATCCCACCATCTTTTAAATGGTTGTACACATTTTTAAAAGTCAAATATAAATCTTCTTCTTCAACAATGTAATTTATACTATCACATATGGATACCACGCTATCAAACTTTTTATTTAAATTAAAATCAATCATATCCTGGTTTAACAGCTTCACGTTTTTTAACCTACTTAATTTTTCGTATGCCTTTGTTAACATCTCTGATGATAAGTCAAAGGATACAAGATTATACCCTCGTTTTGCCAAATGATATGTTAAATTACCTGTACCACATGCCATTTCTAAAATTTCTTTAGGCTCTAATTTATACAATTTATATATTGATTCTATATAATCAGCCCATTTTTCATAATCAAAATCATTCATTAACTCATCATAAATAGATGCAAATTCATTATAACTATTCATTTTTCTCCTCTGTCCTTTTTAACTCCCTTCTTCTTGCAGTCATCAGTCCACCTATTCTTCCAGATTCTTTTGCTGTTAATCCAGCCCAGCCGTCTTTCAGTATTTTATCCAGAAGACCTAACTCCTCAGCTACTTCATATTTTAAACTATCTTCGATTATTTCTGCTTTTAAATTTTTCATTATATTTTACCTCCTATAGCCTATTACTAGTATTAGGAGATATTGATAAATTTATGCTTTAGAAAAGTAATCTAAAATTCAGAAAGATAAATGTTAAAAATACAATTAACAGTGGAGTGTATTTTACACTATTAAAACTTTCTTTATAAGTAATAGAATCCTCTTCAGAATTTATATTATAAGATAATTCGCATACTTCGCTTGTTGGCATATGCTTGAATAAAAAAATTACTACTACTATTGAAATTAAAGTAAGCACTCCAAAGAATATGATTGAAATTAACATCTGCATTTGCTCAGATATTACTGGTGTTGAATTCATATATTCGTCTATATTACTAGTATATTTAGTCAAAAAGTAGCCTATTGTTAAAGCAATCCCATTGTTTAAAGTATGAGCAATCATAGAAGATAATATGGAATTGGTCTTATAAACTAAAAAACCCAATATAATACCTAAGAATGTTGGTCCTAATAAATTCATAATATTAAAATGAAAAATTCCAAATAGAATAGCAGTAATGAATATACTTTTTTTATATCCCATTTTATCGTATCCAAGCATCATAGTTCCCCTAAACATAATCTCTTCACAAATTCCTGGGGCCAATGCTACAACAAATAATCCTAATAAATATTCTCCGTTTGATGTTGGTATAGGAACTGTTGTGGGTGAGACAGGAGTGAAATTGGTTAATATTGTAATTGCTATTAGATTTAAAAATACAGCAATAGGATACGAAAATACTATAATTAAAACGGTAAAAATTATTTGTTTTAAACTAATCTTATTGAACCTTATTGCTTCTTTTATTGAATAACCCTTAATCTTTAAATACAATAGATTAGGCAATAAAATTATTATATACTCTGTGATTAATAGTCCAGAATAAACCTCTCTGCTCTGGACAAAATAACCTCCAAATAATAATAAAAATCCTAATATTAAATAAAACAAATTTATTTCAAAGATATTTGGTCTATTAAGATTTTCCATTGCTCCCTCCTTAAATAATAATAAATACACCTACAGTAGTTCTGTAGGTGTGTTTTTTAATCAAAGGTAAAAATATATGGAATATTCCTGTAATAATCTCCATAATTAAGTCCATATCCAACTATAAAAACATCTGGAATAGAATAACCTATAAATTCAGGTGTTAAGTCTGTTTGTCTCCTACTAGGTTTATCTAACATAACACATACACTTATTGAATTAGGATTTTTTTCACTTAAATGTCCAATGACTTTTTTTAACGTATAACCTGAATCACATATATCATCAACAATAAGTACCTCTTTGCCTTCAATATTTGTCCTAAGATCATGAATTATTTCTACAATTCCGGAAGATATTTCTTCATCTCCATAACTGGCTGTCGTAATAAAATCTATTTCTACTGGTATAGAAATTTCTCTTACTAAATCAGAAGCAAATATAAAGCTACCCCTTAACAAAGATATAACTACTAAATCTTTGCCCTTATATTTTAGACTTATTTCTTCTCCTAGTTCTTTTACTCTTTCAGAAATCTCATTTCTGTCAAATAAAATCCTTTGTCTTTTGCTTTCCTCCAACCTTTTCTCCCCTTTCCTTACATTAAGTCCTTGGAGTTTCTTTTTAAATAGTTTTTAATTTCTTTAATTTCTTTTAAAATCTGATTAAGTGTGTACTGTAGACTAATAAGTATTATAAATATTATAACACTAATTATAAATTTTGCATCCATTATTTATCTTATCCTTCCAGTTTATAAACTTCCATCCTATTGTTTTCATTTTCTAAGAATTCTAATTTAGAAATAGAAACTTCATATGCAACTTTTGATTCTATTTCTCCCGAGTTAAGCTTCTTCTGATACTCACGACTTTGTACCCTACCCCAAACTTTTATATGATCTCCAATGTTTAGATTTTCGCAAAATCTAGCATTTCTACCCCATGCTATACATGGAATATAATCTGATTTATTGTATGGTCTATTTACCGCTAATAAAATATCTGTAATCTCTCGACCAAAAGGAGTAGTTCTATAAATAGGTTCCTTGCATATATACCCATCTAAATAAATTTCATTAGGTCTTCTTAAACTTTCGTTTAATTCCTCTTCATTCGCTATAGAAATTTCCCTAGTAAAGATTGTCAGTATCAGTCTATTGCTCATGTCTATATATCTGTTATAAGATCTTAACTGTCCTTCAATAATAACATATTGACCTAGGGGTAAGTCAAGATTAATTAACAATCTTTCTGAAATAGATACTGGCAATATATCCACAGAGTTACTTAATCTAGGTACCTCCAAATCGAATGTATAAAATTTTTCACCATACATATCATGATTAAATTCTAAGCCACCTGCCACTTTTCCAACAACCTTTACCATATTCGTATCAATAATCTTATCCACGAAATTCCCTCCTTATTCCTGTGTATATTCTTTTTCTATAAATATTCACATAAGCATAAAAATATGCATCAAAAAAGGCTGGGTTACTCCCAGCTCATCAATTTTAATTTTATTATCTCTTCAGATTTTTTAGCTAATAACCCATCCCCAATTACTAAATTTAAAGTTGATGCCGCTAAAACAGGATATATATACTCCTTCTGATTTGAGTACACATCCAAAGAGAATTCAAAAGGTTCAATTCTTTCTCCACAAAGGGGAGTAATTTCTCTTTGTAAATAAAGATTTGCTTCTATATGTTGATCAATATTATGACTTGATATAGTTAAGGTGGATTTACTATTAAACCCATAGGTTATTACAATTGAATTATTTAAGCCCTTAACAAATGACATCCAATTATCTTCGTCAGAATTAATTATACATATTCTGCAAGAATTAAAAACAACATTGTTTAATAAGCTTTCATTAACATTAGTAAATGAATGTACTACGATATCAAAATAAAAACCATTGATGTTAATTTCATTTATATTAGGGCTAATTAAATCAAAAATTACAAAAATATTATTACCATTTGAAAATCCAACAACATCATTTGTTTTATTTTTATAAATAATTTTATAATTAGATAATAAAAATAATTCCTCAGTTATTTTTAGTATATTTCTCATTTCATTTTCTTCTATTATCCCAACAAAAAATATTGATTTAATATCCAAATTATCCCCTCGTTATTTTAAGTAGATTTGTCTCCCATTGTTATCCATCTCAAAATTATCTTTATATATTAGCTCTGAAATTGGTACGATTTCAAATCCTTTTGATTGCAATCTTTCTATTACTATAGGTAAATATTCTTTTATATATTTTGCATTATTATGAAATAAGACTATAGAGCCACTACTCACATTTTTTACAACTCGATCAACAACAGGCTCAACACCAAACTCCTTCCAATCCAATGAATCTATATCCCATTGAATAGTATAATACCCTAGTTCTCTTGCAACCTGTATAACATTATCATTATATGCACCAAAGGGAGGTCTAAAAAGTATCGGTTTTTTATTTGTTAATTCAAAAATTTTTTTATCAGTTATTGTTAGCTCACTGGCTATTTGTTCCCTTGATAGCTTTGTCATGTCAGGATGTTTAGTTGAATGGTTCCCAATTTCATGACCTCTTGCAACGATTTCTTTTACATTATCAGGATATTTATCAACCCAAAAGCCAACTAGGAAGAAAGTAGATTTTACTTTGTATTTATCTAGTGTATCCAATATATCCTTTGTAAATTCATCACCCCAGGCTGCATCAAAGGAGATTGCTATTTTTTTATCATCTCTGTCTACACTATAAATAGGCAATTCCTTGGTAGGTGCAAATACAACATTTGCCATATTGTTGTCTATGAATAAAACTATTAAACCTACAAAAAATATAGAAAGTACAATGCCAATTCTTAATAAAAAATGATTATTATTATATCTTCTCATCCATATTACCTCCTCAATATATATAATAATTATTCTTTTTAAAAAATATTATTACAATTTTAAAGTTTTAAAAATCTTACATTAAGTAAATTAATTACCAGTTTATTAATCTACTTTTTCGGTTATATTATGATTACAGCAACAAAAATGTTGCTGCAAAGGAGGCTAACATAATGGCTAATAATAATAGAATAGTAGTTCCTGAGGCTAGAGAAGCTTTAAACCAATTAAAACTTGAAATAGCCAACGAGCTAGGATTATCAAATTATGATAATATAGACAAAGGGGAATTACCTTCTAGAACAAATGGCTATGTTGGTGGATATATGGTAAAAAGATTGGTAGAAAGTGCTCAAAGACAAATGGCTGGTAAATAGCATTAAATTATAGAGAAGTGGATATCCACTTCTCTATTTTTTATGTTATAATTATTATAATTAATCAAAGAGGTGAATTTATGTTTTCTAACAATAGTGAGGATGTTGCTCAAAATAAATTATTAATATTGTATATTATTAAAACTTCTCCTAAAAACTTTACAAACAATGAATTATCGGAGTTTATTCTAAGTAAAAATTTTATTAATTATTTCCTTTTTCAGCAATACCTAGGTGAGTTAATTAGAGGAGAATTTATGGAAATAGCTAGTGAAAATAATGTCAATAGATATAGAATACTTGAAAAAGGTGAAAAAACCCTTGAGCTTTTTGAAAATAAAATCCCTTTAAGTATTAAGGAAGATATTTTAAAGGAATTTAAACTCCAAGAAAAAATTTTAAAAAGAGAAACCCAAATAGTAGCTGATTTATTTAAAAAAGAAAATAACCAATATAATATCAATTTAAAGCTTGTTGAAAATGATGATACCTTGTTTAGTCTATATTTAGAAGTCCCTACAAGAGAAGAAGCAGAGTCCATATGCAAATTATGGAGGGACAACCCAAATAAAATATATCAAAATATTATTAATATATTTATTAATGAGGGTTAGAGTAGGATAATACCCTGGGGATCTTTTCCTACTCTTATTTTATCTGTTATCGTAGACTTTTCTAAATCAATAAATTGTATATAATTGTTAAGTAAATCAGTGACATATAGATAATTCCTACCATAGTCAAATTCCATTCTATTGGGCATACCTCCTAAGAAAATATATCTTTTCAATTCTCCTTTGTTATTATTAAATTTATATAAATAACCATCTTCTGGATTTGATAATAAAAATAAATTTCCTTCTACTTTTATAAAATCAATATAAATTCCTTTGATATTTTTACAAGTTATTTTATTAAATGTTTTATTGATAGTTGACAACGCACTATAATTGGTAATACCATTGTTTAAATATGATAGGACATATATATCTTCTTTATCTATTATTATTCTTATGGGTTGACTATTTAATTTTATATTTTCCATTGTCAAATCAAATAAATTCAAGATTGTGATGCTATTTTGATTTGAATTTGTTATATATAATTTATTTTCAATTTCATCAATCTGTAAATCGGTAGGTTTTTCACCAAGATATATCTCTTCTATTAATTCGTTAGTTTTCTTATCTATTATTGATAGAGAATTTGAATCACAATTTAAAACATAAATCTTTTCATTGAATATCCTGATGCAAACAGGATTTTTGCCTACGCTTGCTATTTTATTGATAGTACCACTATCTAAGTCTACCTTTATTACAGATTCGTCATAAGAGTTTAAAACAAATAAATTTAAAGCCTCATCTACTACTAAATCTAATGGTCCCATTTTTCGCCTAATTAGATTAGCCATAAAACCTCCATTTTTATACTTTAGGTCCTTAAGATAAATGTTTATAGTGTTATTTGGCGAATTAATATCTATTATACTGATACTGTCATCCCCAATATTGGTTGTTAATAGTTTGTTTTTAATCAAAAAAACACCCCCAATCCTTTATAACAATCTATGCAGCATAAAGTTATGAGGTGAAAAAAACCTTCTATATTTCTATAGAAGGTTTACTATTGTTCTTACTTCGCCTATTAGGTAAAGTGAGCCGCAAAATACTATTAAATCATCTTCATTTGCTAAATCATAAGCTTTTAATATAGCATCTTTTATATTCTTTTCTACATATACGTTCGAATTATATTTTTTAATTTCATTGCCTAAATCTTCAGCACTTAACTTTCTTGGCATATTAACTTCCGTAACCACAATTTCATCAGCTTTAGGAGCCAACAACTCAATCATATGGCTATAATCCTTATCCTTTAATATCCCAATGCCAAGGATTAGTCTATTGTATTTAAATAGCTCCAATGCCTTGGTTAGATGATTGATTCCTTGAACATTATGTGCTCCATCAATTAAGAAAATTGGATTCCTTTTTAATACCTCAAGTCTACCTTTCCATTTTGTTTCTAGTAGACCTTTGTAAATGGACTCATTAGAAATATCAAGAAGATTGTTTTCCCTTAATACTAATAGAGTAGTCACTGCTAAGCTCGCATTGAATACCTGATACTCACCTAATAATGAAATTTTTAAGTTTTCTAAAACAATATCATTATATTTAAAATCAAATATGCTACCCGAATCAGTTTCTTCTTTTATCTTTATATTTTCTATGGGTGTTTGATAAAATTTTGCATCCATTTCTTTAGATACATCTTTAATAACTTGTAATGCTTCCTCTTCCTGTGGATAGGATATTACTATACCATTTCTCTTAATAATACCTGCTTTTTGATATGCAATTTTACCAAGAGTGTCCCCCAAAACATCAATATGGTCATAATCTAAAGTTGTTATTACTGATGCAAGGGATGTTTCTATGATATTCGTAGAATCATATCTACCGCCCAATCCAACCTCTAGGACTACGAAATCCACATTTTCTTCCTTATAATACAAAAATGCTATAGCTGTTACTATCTCAAATGTTGTTGGATGCTGCAATCCTTCAGACACCATGATATTAGCTTTTTCACGTACCTTATCTGTAAGTCTTGCTAGAGCATCATCTGGTATATCATTGCCGTTGATTTGTATTCTTTCATTGAATCTTTCCAAATAAGGAGATGTATATAATCCGACTTTGTACCCCCCTGCTTCAAGACAATGGGATAAATAAGAACAAGTTGAACCTTTGCCATTTGTTCCGCCAACATGGATATATTTAAGTCCCCGTTGTGGATTTCCTAAAAGTTCTAACAATCTACCGATTGAATGAAGTCCCAATCTAGAACCGAACTTATCTTTATCATTTATATAATTAAGTGCTTCAACGTAGTCCATTGCATTTCCTCCTACCTATTGCTTTTTATATTATCCAATCTTTCTATAACTTTGTTTAACATATCCTCGTATTTCTTTTGCTTTTCTCTTTCTTCTTCAACTACTTTTGCAGGAGCTTTTTTCACAAAACCTTCATTTGACAACTTGCCTACTACTCGTTTTATTTCTCCTTCTAATCTTTCTTTTTCCTTCTCTAATCTTTCAATTTCCTTATCATAGTCTATTAAGTCTTTCAATGGTAAAAATACTTCGCATCTATCTAGGACTACCCCAATATTGTCTTCACCTATATTTTCTTTATCATCTAATACTTGAATATCTTCAGCACTTGCTAAATTTAAGAAATATCTTCTTCCAGTTTCTATTATTTCTTTTATGCTATTGTCCTTGGTTACAAAAATAATATTTGCTTTTCTGGAAGGGGCTACATTCATTTCAGCCCTAGCATTTCTAATACCCTTGATAGCTGTTTTAATATATTCAATTGCAGCTTTAGACTCTTTATATTCTAAGCTAGAATTGTATTTAGGCCAATCATTAATAATTAATGCCTTAGAATTGTTTGGCAAGTGTTGCCATATTTCTTCCGTTATAAAAGGCATAAATGGATGTAGGAGTTTCAAAATGCTTTTAAGAACAAAGCTAAGAACATTTTGAGCTGTATGGTTGCTACTCTCATCATCACCAAATATTCTAGATTTAACTATCTCAATATACCAATCACAATATTCATCCCATATGAAATCATAGATACCTTGTGCAGCAATACCTATTTCATATCTATCCAAGTTTTCCGTAACTGTTTTTATTAGACTATTTAATTTGGATAAAATCCATTTATCTTCTTTTTCCAATTTACTCAAATCTAAATTATCTTGGATTATTTCTTCTTGTAAATTCATCAAAACAAATCTAGTTGCATTCCATAGTTTGTTTGCAAAGTTTCTATTTGATTCAACTCTTTCCATATAAAATCTCATATCATTACCAGGTGAATTGCCAGTAACAAGTGTAAATCTAAGTGCATCTGCACCATATTCATCTATTACTTCTAATGGATCAATGCCATTACCCAATGATTTACTCATCTTTCTACCTTGCGAGTCTCTAACAAGCCCTGTTAAGAATACATCTTTGAATGGAAGCTCACCCATTTGTTCAATACTTGAAAATACCATCCTGATAACCCAAAAGAAGATGATATCGTATCCTGTAACTAAAACATTTGTGGGGAAGAAATAGTCCAAGTCCTCAGTTTTTTCAGGCCAGCCTAAAGTAGAGAATGGCCATAATGCAGAAGAAAACCATGTGTCTAAAGTATCAGTTTCTTGATGAATATTTGTACTATTGCATTTAGTACATTTTTCTACATTTGTCCTAGAAACTATTATTTCATCACAATCCTCACAGTAGTAAACAGGCAGTCTATGACCCCACCACAATTGTCTAGAAATACACCAGTCCTTAATATTTTCCAACCAATTAACATATACTTTCCCAAATCTTTCAGGAATAAAATGTAATTCTCCCTTTTCATAAGCTTCAAGAGCAGGTTTTGCCAATGGTTCCATTTTTACAAACCATTGTTTTGAAATTAAAGGTTCTATTATAGTTTTACATCTTTCACAATGTCCAACCGCATTGTCATGGTCCTTTACTTCTACTAAGAAACCTTTTACTCTTAAATCTTCTACGATTTTCTTTCTGGCTTCAAATCTATCTAAGCCTTCATAGATCCCACCATTAGAATTGATAGTGCCATCTTCACCTATTACAACACATTGACCCAGATTAAATCTTTCTCCCACTTCAAAGTCATTAGGGTCATGGGATGGAGTTATTTTTACCGCACCTGTTCCAAATTCCATTTCTACATAATCATCAGCTATTATTGGAATTTCCCTATTAACCAATGGAAGTATCAAAGTCTTTCCTACGAGATGCTTATATCTTTCATCATCAGGATGAACTGCTACAGCCAAGTCTCCCAACATGGTTTCTGGTCTTGTAGTAGCTATTGTGATACTTTCATCACTATCTTTTATAGGATATCTAATGAGCCAAATATGTCCATGGGAATCTTCATGTTCAACTTCAGCATCAGATATAGCAGTTTGACAGTTTGGACACCAGTTGATAATCCTATCCCCTCTGTAGATTAGCCCCTTTTCATACAATCTAATAAATACTTCTTCTACAGCTTTGCTTAATGTTTCATCTAATGTAAATCTATCTCTTGACCAGTCACATGAAACTCCTAATTTTTTTAACTGATTTTTTATTGTACCACCATATAAATGGGTCCATTCCCAGGCTTCTTCCAGGAACTTTTCTCTACCTAATTCTTCCTTTGATTTTCCTTCTGACTTTATCTTTTCTACAACCTTCGCTTCAGTAGATATACTGGCATGGTCGGTACCAGGTAGCCAAAGAGCCTCATAACCCTCCATACGTTTCCATCTAGTTAGGATATCTTGAATTGTATTGTTTAATGCATGACCCATATGAAGACTTCCAGTAACATTTGGAGGTGGCATCATAATGGTATATGGTTTTTTAGTCTTATCTACCTTAGGTGTAAAATATTCATTTTCATTCCAATACTTATATATCCTATCTTCAAAATCCTTAGGATTATACGTTTTTGGTAAATTCTCCAACATCTATATTCCTCCTCGAAAAAAAATTAAGCCCTTCGTCCAAATGTAAGGACGAAGGGCATCGCGGTACCACCTTAATTCCATATTAAAAAATATGGCTCTTAAATCATATAACGGTAATTGCCGTTTAAACCTACTAAATTTCAGTTTAAATACTCTAAAGCTACCTTCAATGATTAGCGCCTTAAGGTCTTCCACCATATGACCTTTTCTCTTTTAAGGATAATCATCTACTCCTCTTTATCAACGTAAATTTTAAATAATGTATTAATTATAATCATATAAGAATTATTTGTCAATAATATGTGATTTATTCTTTATTGCAGAGAGCGAAATTTTTAAATAATTGTAAAAGGCAATAAGATTTATTAATAGTGTTATTATTAATAAAATATATGATATAGTTTTTGTAGCCTTTAGTATGATTGAGAAAATAGATATATATAAAAACACAGTACCTAACTTACCATATGTCTTTGCTGGTATAACCTGATTTTCACATTTTAAATAAAGAAAAGCTGCTCCAAATATCATGGATAACTCTTTGATTATTATAGGAATTAAAATCCAAATTGGTATAAGTTTAACCATTGTAAAGGATATAAGCACTGCAAAACTCATTAATTTGTCTGCAAGAGGATCAAGCATTGCTCCAATCTTTGTTTTTAAATCATATTTCCTCGCTATATATCCATCTAGTACATCTGAGATTCCTGCCACTAAAAATATTATTCCAGAATACAAAATTCGATTTTCAATTTCTGAGTGAAAAACCGCTAAAAAAAATGGTATCAAAAATAATCTAAATATTGTAATTAAATTAGGAATGTTCAAATATCCAACCTCCTCAGTCTAAATTCATAGTAACCATAAAATCATATTGGAATATTATAGCTAATAACTAATCATATTATTATATTATCCGAGGAGGGATAGGATGTCAAAGGTTTTTAAAAGACTTACCCTAGTCTTTAGCATACTATTATTAATCACTTTTACTCTAACAGCTTGTAAAACCGAAAGTAAACTACAAAAGATTCGTTTAGTTGAGGTAACACACTCTCTATTTTATACACCACAGTATGTAGCCATAGAAAAAGGTTTCTTTGCTGACGAAGGCTTAGAAATTGAATTGATAAATGGTAAGGGTGCTGATAAGGTAATGGCAGCATTGCTAAGTAAGGAAGCTGATATAGGCTTTATGGGACCGGAAGCAACTGTCTATGTATATAACCAAGGCAGAGAAGACTATGTTATAAACTTCGCTCAACTTACCCAAAGAGATGGATCTTTTTTGGTCGGAAGAGAAAAAGATGATAATTTTACTTGGGATAAGTTGAAAGGTAAAGAGGTAATCGGTGGCAGAAAAGGCGGTATGCCTGAAATGACTTTAGAATACGTAATCAAGACTAATGGTTTGAAAATTCCAGAAGATGTAAATGTAAGAACAGATATACAATTTGATGTAATGGCAGGTGCTTTCATAGGTGGGGAGGGAGATTATGTAGCACTATTCGAACCAGTGGCGGCACAATTAGAAAAAGAAGGTAAAGGGTATGTAGTTGCTTCAATCGGTAAAGAGGGCGGTTATATCCCATATACATGTTATTCAGCAACTAAAGAATATATGGAAAAAAATCCTGAAATAGTTCAAAAGTTTACAAATGCTCTTTATAAAGCAATGGTTTGGGTTCAGGAAAATTCCGATGAAGCAGTAGCTGAAGCAGTTAGACCTCAATTCCCTGATACTGATATGGATGTATTAAAGACATTAGTAGATAGATATAGATCCCAAGATTCTTGGAAACCTGATTTAATAATCACCGAGGAAGGTTTAAATCGTATGATGGACATCATGGAATTGGCTGGTGAGTTAGATAAAAGAGCGGATTATGGAAAAATTGTAACAACTAAATTTGCTGAAAAAGCAATGCAAGGTAAAAAATAATAGGGTGGCTGAAATACGGGGTGGCATAGAAACCACCCCTTATTTTGGTATAAAACCTACTTTTTTATATACTTTTCTTAAAGTCTTATTAGCTTGGTACTCTGCCTTCATAGCTCCTTCTTTATAAGCCTTTTCTAGATAATCTTTATTTTTGATTAAATAATTATACTTTTCTTGTATTGGAGCCAATCCTTCAACAACTACTTCTGCTAAATCCTCTTTAAATTTACCATAACCCTGACCTGAATATTTGTTTACAATTTCTGATATAGGTTCATTTGAAAAAGCAGAATAGATATTTAACAAATTCTTTAAACCTAATTGCTCATCATTGTAGGAAATTTCTCCTATAGAATCAGTTACTGCCCTTTTAACCTTTCTTCTAACTGCGTCCTTATCATCTAATATAAGGATATACGCATTTTCATCTGAATCTGACTTGGACATTTTAATCATTGGGTCCTGTAAGCTCATTATTTTTGCCCCAAATTCTTTGATTAATGGTTCAGGAACCTTAAATGTCTTGCTATATCTATTGTTAAATCTTTCTGCCAAATCTCTTGCTATTTCTAAATGTTGTTTTTGGTCTTCTCCAACTGGAACAAAATCAGTTTGATATAATAGAATATCTGCAGCCATTAAAACAGGATAAGTATATAAACCTGCATTTAAGTTTTCTTTAGATTTTTTTGCCTTTTCTTTAAATTGAGTCATTCTATTTAATTGTCCCATATAGGTTATGGTATTTAGAACCCATGACAATTCTGAATGTGCAGCTACATGAGATTGAATAAATAGTGTTGATTTTTCTGGATCCAATCCACAAGCCATATACAATGCCAATACATCAAGTGTTCTTTTCCTTAAATCTGCAGCTACTTGAGGAACTGTTATAGCATGTAAATCTACAATGCAATAATAGCAGTCGAACTCATCCTGTAGTTCTCCAAAATTTCTTAATGCTCCAATATAATTTCCAATAGTTAAAGATCCAGATGGTTGAACCCCACTAAAGACAACTTTTCTTTCCATATTTAACACACTCCTTCTAAAAACGTAGATCCCTCGACTGCACTTAAGATGACAGTTATGGGTATAAAAAAATCCTTTCAATCTCAATAAGAGACGAAGGATTCCGCGGTACCACTCTAATTGCCTAATAAGGCCAACTCTTATCCTTTATGGGTGATAAACCCTTGCCCTACTTTTTCAGACAACACTCTCAAGCCCATTCATTATAAAAGTAACATTAGGCTCCCACCTATCCTAACTCGCTTTGGTCCTTTTTTATAATTACTATTCTTGATCACTGTGGATATATAATATTTATTATATTACAAAATAGAAATTTGTAAACACCTAGAGTGACTTTATTTAAAAAAGGTAAACTTTTTATATCAATATGGTATAATCATCTAGGAGGAATATTTATGGAAAATTTCAAAAAATATTTCATAGTAATTTTAACAATAACTTTTATGGGTGAACTATATTTTTATCCTTTTTCGGGAACTTTTAGATTTTCCGCAGGAGTACTAGCTTTAAGTTTGACAATATTATTTGATGATTCTCTAAATGAATATAAATTGTCCGTATATACTGGTATAGCTGTATTATTATTAAGATTTTTTATAGATAGTAATCATGTAGTTGAGCCAATAGTAACTATAAAAGAAAATATTCCAGGTTCAATTTATTATATAATGTTTGGAATACTTGCAAAGATATTTGCTGTTAGAAAAAATCGAGACGATAATTTATATATACCATTTTCTTTATTTATAATTGATGTTTTTTGTAATCTTATTGAATCCTTGTTAAGGCAAAATTTAAATACAAAATTACTACATTATATCTTAATTGTTGGATTTTTTAGAAGCCTTTTTGCCTTTATCATTTACCGATTATATAAAAATCATGAACAAGTAATAAGAAAAAAGGAGCATCGAAAAAGGTATGTACAATTAAATACCTTTGTATCCGAAGTTCAAGCAGAAGTATTTTACCTAAAAAAATCCCTTTATGATATCGAGAAAGTAATGAGTAAATCTTATGCTCTATATGAGCAGAATAAAGATAATAAAAGTATAAGAGATGAGGCACTTAATATTGCAAGGGATGTACACGAAATTAAAAAGGATTATCATAGGGTTATAAACGGTTTTACTAATTTTATAAGCAATTTTGAGGAAAATGGTTCAATGGATTTAAATGATATATTTTTTATTATAGAAAGTAATGCTAATAGATATATAAATGAAAGCAAAAAAAATATAAGCTTAAATTTTATAGTTCACTACAATATTAAAATCGATAAATTTTATCCAATATTTACAATTTTGAATAATTTAATAATAAACTCCATTGAGGCTATTGATAATAATGGAATTGTAAATATTGAAGCAAAGGTAGAAACAGGGACTTTAATCCTTAATGTAACAGATAATGGAAATGGTATTGAAGAAGAATTAATTCCATATCTTTTCAACCCGGGATTTACAACTAAATTTGATGAAATAACAGGTAACCCTTCAACTGGTATAGGTCTATCCCATATAAAAAATACACTAGATGAGTTGAATGGCACGATAGAAATTAAATCTACTATTAAAATAGGAACAGAATTTATTATAAAAATTCCTATTGACACAATAAGGGGATGATTCAATGACAAATACATTTTTAATAATTGATGATGATATTAGTATTGTAAAAATGATTAGTAGCTTAATAAAGAAGAATAACTTAGGCAAGGTTGTGGGGGAATTATACAGTGGTAAAGATGCTATAGATGAAATCCTTTTCTATAATCCTGATATATTGCTAATTGATTATTTGCTCCCAGCAATTGATGGTGTAGAAATAGTCAAGGCTATTAAAAACAGAGGTTATACTGGAAAAGTTATTATGATATCCCAAGTTGAAGATGAACCTATGATTTCCAGTGCTTACAATACAGGTGTTTTATTTTTTATTAATAAACCAATAAACTCCATAGAAGTGGTTAATGTTATAAAGAATGTCTCCCATAGCATAGAATTAGAGCATTCATTATCGGTTATTAAAACAGCCTTGACCAGTGTGGGAAAATCAAAGCCAGAATTTGTATTTGAAGATACAAATCATAAAATTGAAAATATATTTAACAACTTAGGTATAATTGGAGATGCTGGAACAAAAGATTTAATTAATATAATTAAAAAGGCGTATGATTATAATAAAATTTACAACTCTTCAAATTATAAACTACAAGATATTTATTTAGAAATAATAGAGGATGAAATGGATAGTAGTGAGCCACAAGACGTTGAAAGCTTATTGAGAAAAACAAAAGCTCTTGAGCAGAGAATCAGAAGGACTATTCAAAAAGCTTTGTCCAATATGGCTGAATTGGGTGTTGAGGATTATTATGATCCTACATTTACGGAATATGCGAATTTACTATTTGATTTTAAACAGGTAAGACAAGAAATGAAATATATAGAAAACCCTAAATTTGAAAGAGGTCGGGTTAATATAAAAAAGTTTATCGAAGGAATAATTACAAAGCTTTAAATATGTTTTAAGTAACATTTTGTAGGTTTTTGTCTTTTTATGTAACACCTCTATATAATGATAAGGTAAACAAAAATAAATGGAGGTGTTAACTATGGTTTTAACTTTTAATATGGTGCAATCGCTTGCTTTTGCAGTTGTACTATTATTAATCGGGGAATTATTAGTTAAAAAGATTAATTTCTTATCAAAGTATTGTATTCCAGCACCAGTTGTTGGAGGATTAATCTTTGCAATCATAGCTTTGATTTTAAGACAAACTGGTACTTTATCATTTGAATTTGATGATACTTTAAGAGTACTAGCAATGACTGCTTTCTTTACATCAGTTGGTTTTAGTGCTAGTTTTGGATTGCTAAAGAAAGGCGGATTAAAAGTATTTTTATTCTTAGGAGCTGCCGTCGTATTGGTAGTTTTCCAAAATGTATTAGGTGTATCATTAGCTAAATTGTTCGATTTAAATCCATTAATTGGACTAGCTACGGGTTCAATCCCAATGACAGGTGGACATGGCACTGCATCATCTTTCGGTCCTATAATGGAAGAAGCAGGTGCAATAGGTGCAAATGCAGTGGCAGTAGCTTCTGCAACATTTGGTCTTGTAGCAGGTAGTATGATAGGTGGCCCAATTGCAAAAAGATTAATAGAGAAGTATAATTTGAAAAGTGGAAGTAACAAGTCAGTGGGTTTTGAAGTGGAACAATTAGATGACTCTGTAAAACCTCTAGTTTCTAAAAACTTTTATACAGCTACATTTGAAATAATTATAGCTATGGGTCTTGGGACTATTGTATCTGCTTTCATAGGAAAATATATGACATTTCCACCATACATAGGAGCTATGCTTGTTGGAGCTATTATCAGAAATGTATCTGATACAACAAAATTATATAAAGTACCTATAGTTGAGATAGACCTTATTGGTGGAGTATCATTATCTTTATTCCTTTCTATGGCTTTAATGATGTTAAAATTATGGGAATTAGCTGATTTAGCAATACCAATGATTGTGATGCTATTGGCTCAAACAGTATTGATGTACTTCTATGCTAATTTAGTAACATTCCGAGTAATGGGTAAAGACTATGATGCTGCTATTTTAACAGCTGGACACTGCGGATTTGGATTAGGAGCAACACCAAATGGTATTGCAAACATGACATCAGTAACAGAAAAATATGGTCCTTCTCCTACAGCATTCTTTATTATGCCATTAGTTGGAAGCTTATTTATAGACTTCTTCAATCCTGCTATAATCACATTTTTCATAAATATGTTTAGCTAATTAAAGGACGGATAAACCGTCCTTTTTATATTGGTTACATAAAATTATTCAATGAAATGACTGAATATAAATATGCCAATGGATTCATATTTATACTTTCCCCAAAACTATGAACCATTTCTTTATGGATATTTGCATACTTCTCATTCCCTGTCAATACAAATAAAGACATTAGGTCAATCAAGGCTAATCCATTCCCTGAAGGGATTGCACCATCATAAAATTCCTTTGGTCTTAATATCAGCCTCTCTGAATTTTTACCATAAAAGTATAATCCTTTATTTTCCTTATCACCAAATATATTTAGCATATCATCAGTTAATTTCTTTGCTAGGTCTAAATACTTTTCTTCTAAATTTGCTTTATATAGATTTATTAAACCATATATAAAAAACGCATAATCTTCTAGATATCCTAAGTTATAGCTTTCACCATCTACATGGGTAGATAACAAGTTTCCTTTTTCATCTATAGATTTAGAAATAATAAAATCTGCAGACTCCTTAGCTTTTTTAATATAAAAGTTATTTTCAAATAACCTTCCAGCATAAGCCAGACTACCAATCATAAGCCCATTCCATGCTGTTAGGATTTTCTCATCTCTATGGGGTTTAACTCTTTTTTCTCTATAGGTGAATAGCATTTGCAAAATACTATCTAAAACAGTAGCGTCCCTAAAATCCATATTTTCTATATCTACATTTATTAGATTTGGAATATTTTTGCCTTCAAAATTACCTTCTCTCGTTATATCATAATACTTATTGAATAAGGTACCCCATTCTTCATCTAATATGTCTATTGCTTCGTTGTATTCAAATAAATAAAATTTTCCCTCTTCTCCCTCTGTATCTGCATCTAAAGCTGAATAGTATCCACCTTCATTTGATAAGAAATCTCTAATTACAAATTCAAAGATTTTATCAGCTATATTCTTGTAAAAGCTCTTTTTTGTAATCTCATAAGCCTTAGTATAGACTAGTGACATAAGAGCATTATCATATAACATCTTCTCAAAATGTGGGACCAACCATTTATCATCTACAGAATATCTAAAAAAACCAAAACCTATATGATCGAAAATCCCCCCCTTATACATTTTTTCTAAGGTTGTTTCTACAATATTTAACGCTGATTTGTCAAATTTTATTTCATGATAATTTAGAAGGAACAGTAAATATTGTGGCATAGGAAACTTGGGGCTAGAGCCAAAACCTCCGTTTTTATTATCGAATAGTTTCTCAAGTGTATCCTTAGCTTTATCAAAGACTCCTTCTTCAACATCTCCTGCTTTAGACCCATCACTAAATTTTTTTACTTCCTTTAGAATATGGGTGCTTTCATCAAGTACTCTTGTGTTTTCCTTCTCCCAAAGTGTACTTAACTTATTTAATAAATCAATGATTCCAATCATCCTATTTTGTGTTCTTTTTGGAAAATAGGTGCCAATATAAAAGGGCTTACCCCCTGGAGTCGCTATAACATTTAGAGGCCATCCTCCTGAACCAGTCATTGCTTCTGCAAAGGTCATATATACCTTATCAATATCAGGGCGTTCTTCCCTATCTACTTTAATGGGAATAAAGTTCTTATTTAACACATCTGCTACATCATTATCACTGAAGGATTCTCTATTCATGACATGACACCAATGACAGGTGCTATAGCCGATAGATATAAATAAAGGCTTATTCTCAATCCTTGCTTTATCTAGGGCTTCATTAGACCACGCATACCACTGTACTGGGTTGTAAGCGTGTTGCAATAGATAAGGAGACTTCTCATTAATCAATCTATTAGGTAATTTATCATTAGGCATGGCATCACTTCCTTTCATCTTTTTTCTTATAACGAATAGGAAAGACCTACAATTCTGATAATTTAATTTATGGGACTATTTTGACCTTAGTGAGTTTCAAGAAAAGCTACCTTAACGCATCTTTAGATGCTTTTTTTATATTATTATTATTATTATTATTATACCCATTAGCATAGATAATTTACTATTAAAAGATTAAAACTTCCTGTATAACAAGAAAGGAGCTAAATTAGCCCCTTACATAAATTACTATATTTCTAATTCATCTTTTGTTTGTATATTATCCCCATTCTTTTCATTTTGAAAACTAATTCCATAAATACATTATTAGTATCAAGTAGTTCCTATTATTTATTAAAAATATATTATGCTATTATTTTGCAAGCTTGCACTTTATATTCTATATTTCCAACTCATTATAATCAAATAAGATTTGCTCACCATCATTTACAACTATACAAGGTAGACCAACTCTACCCGATTCTCTAATCTCTTTAAATTCTTCACAATTATCTCTATATTTCAAAAATCTTTTTAGATTTAACATTCCCTCTGAAATGTCTAGATATAAGTATTTTATATTATTCCTGGAAAGAAACTCTTTCGCTGGTTCACAATCTGGTCAAAACTTACTTCCAAATACAATAATTTTCTTCAAATCCATCTCCTCCTATCAGACACCCTGTCTTTTTTCTAATTCTAGTAGCTTTTCTTTTATATCTAAACCTCCACCATAGCCTACTAATTTTCCATTGGCTCCAATAACTCGGTGACAAGGTATGATAATTGATATAGGGTTTTTATTGTTTGCTAATCCCACAGCCCTACAAGCTTTTGGGTTGCCAATTTTTTCAGCTATTTCTTTATAACTACATGTTTTCCCATAAGGTATCTCTCTTAAGGCATTCCACACCTTTTTCTGAAATTCTGTCCCGTTTAATTCTAATGGGATATCAAATTCCTTTCTTTTTCCTTCTAGATATTCACACAATTCTTCATAAGTCTTCTTTATGAGGGGTGTTTCTACAAAATTTAAATTTTCTAAATCAATTTCTCCATAATAAATATGAGTTATAGCATGTCCATTTTCAGCAATTCCAATTTTACCTAAGTCAGTTTCATAATAAAAAGCATTATACACACAGCCACCTCCCAAATAAACATTAACTAAATATATTATCCTCTTATAATTTCAACATCATATCCATCTGGATCTGTAACAAAATAAAATCTTGGTTTTTCACCTGGTAATCCTATAAGTTCAGTTACTTCATAACCCATTTCCATATGTCTATCCCTAGAAGCTTCTAAATCTTCTACAGAAACTGCAATATGGCTAAATCCATTGCCTATTTCATATGGCTTTTCAGGATTATAATTGTATGTTAGTTCTATTTCATAATTTCCTGAATCATCGCTTAAAAAAACTAATGTGAATTCATCCTCTGGGAAATCTTTTCTTCTAGTTTCTTTTAATCCTAATGCTTCTTTGTAAAATTTCAGAGACTTTTCTAAATCCATTACTCTAATACAGGTATGCAACATTTTGTAATTCATTAATACCCACTCCTTAATATATCATTAATCAATTTATATCCATATTATATCTAAATTAACCATTTTTGCACACTAAAAAGAACGTTTATGAATTTAACATAAACGTTCTTTTTAATTTACGATTCTTGATTATATTGAGGTTCTTCGTTTTTTAAATAATTTATTCTACTTTCTATCATATTTGCCATATTATCAGCATTTGTAGATAACATACTGAACATTTGCTTAGCTTCTTGATTATCAGTATCTAATGAAAATCCCTTTAAGTCTCCTGCTAAACCTTTAGCACTTGCTAAGGCAGTTTCTAATTTGTTAACAACTGTCATTTTCTTATCTCTCCTTTTATATTGTTTTCATATATATTGTTTACGAAATTTATTTTTATATCAGAATATAAATTTCCTTTTATTTTAATTCATAGGAAAGATTCCATTTTATATGATTAAATATCCATAGGACCCTTTTTAAGGCATCTTACTTTTTTAAATATATGGAAATAATATATCTAAAACCTAAGGAGGATTTTATGACCTTGAAAAAATTAGATATAACAAGTCATGAACATGAAGAAAAGAATAAAGCTTTATTAGATGCCTTTAATTCATTGGATGTGGGAGAAAAAATGATTTTGATAAATGATTATGATCCTACTCCATTACTGGAAGAAATAAATAATACTCAAATGATAAATCATATTGAATGGGAGAATGTAGTAGATGGACCAGATCAATGGCAAACTACAATTTCAAAAAGATATATGAGTTTTATTTAGAAGCACAGATTCTTATACTACGGTCTAGATGACATATGAAAAGGAGGGCGTTGAAACCCTCCCCTATTACAATAAACTTTCTCCTTCTTTCCAATCTATCGGACATAATCCTCCAGTTTGTAAAGCCTTCAGTACTCTTAATGTTTCATCTACACTTCTACCAACATTTAAGTCATGGACAACTGAATACCTTATTATACCTTCAGGATCAATGATAAATAATCCTCTTAAAGCAATACCATCTTCTTCAACTAATACACCATAATCCCTAGAAACATTTTTGGTCATATCTGCCGCCATTGGAAAATTAAGCTTTCCTAAGCTGGAGTTGATCCATGCCTTATGGGAGTGTTCACTATCTACACTTATAGATAATAGCTCTGCATTTAAACTTTTAAATTCATCTGATCTATTACTGAACCCAGTAAGCTCTGTCGGTCAGACAAGGGTAAAATCCAATGGATAAAAGAACATTACAAGCCATTTACCTCTATAATCTTCCAATGAAACATGACCGAAGTTGCTTCCATCTCCATCACATGTATTCATCCTAAAATTTGGTGCTTTTCTTCCAACTAATCTTTCCATATATAACCTCCATATTTTTTCATTAGTACACACTAATATTTATAACCAATTATTTTAAAAATAAACAGTAATTGATAATTATTATCAATTGTCCATAAGGAAAAACCTGCTCCTTTGAACAGGTTAAAATCTAATCTTCTAAAAATAATTTAACAGCATTATAAACTTTATCCTCGCCTATTACCAACAATATATCCCCTGCCTCAAAGGTAAAATATGGACCTGGTGATAATATTAATTCCTCTTTACTTTTTATACCTACTATTGTTGCACCAGTATGTTGCCAAAATTTCACCTCAGATATTGATTTCCCAATAAGTTTACTATTTTTAGGTATTTCTATTTCAAATGGTGTTATTGGATTTATGTTGCTTAATCTACTTGTATAATCTATTATTTTATTTATTGTGCCTACAATATCATTTTCGAGTTCATTTTTACGTAAAATCTGATTTGCTAGGATTGATTTATAAGATGCTACACTTTCGATGTTTTTAAACTTATTAATGTATCTAAAGGCTTTATCCTTTGACAATACAGTAATCCCACTGCCCCTTTCAGATACAACGACATCAACATCTTCAAGTATCTTGATTGCTCTTCTAATAGTCTCTGGTGATACATTATATCTACCTGCAAGAGTAGAGCGACCATGTAGCTTTTCTCCTTCTTTAAACTCTCCCTTATATATAGCATTAGCTATATCTAATGCTATTTTTTGAAACATAGGCGTGGTTGCATTTTCATACATATCTCTATTCTCCCGTTAATATTATACTTATTATTAATATAATATCATTTTTGGCACAAATTGTCTAATACAAAAACTTTATCCAATTAGCAATAAATAGTATATAATATGGTAACCCTGTATTTATAATTTTAATCGACGTAAATGGATTCAGTGTTTTCTTTTAATATGGATTTTACTGCATGTTCTATTTCTTGATATCCAGTACATCTGCAAATATTTGATTGCAACCAATCCTCTATAGTGGAATCATCTGCATCAGGATGGATTTTAGAAAGAGAATGACAAACCATTAAAAATCCAGAAGTACAATAACCGCATTGAAAACCCCAGTTTTCTACAAATGCCTTCTGAATTGGAGCATTTTTTAATCCTTCAACTGTTAAAATTTTCTTTCCTATAGCTTCTACTGTAAGCATTAAGCAAGATTTCACTGGCCAATCATCAATAAGGACAGTACATGCACCACAATCTCCATTCTCACACCCTGGTTTTGCACCTGTAAGCCCCAGTTCATTTCTTAATGTAAACATCAATAAATCTGATGGCTTTACTGGAACTTTTCTATCTTCACCATTTACATTTAAAGTAATTACAGTACTATCTAGAATCTTAAGCATCTACTCATCCTCCTCAAAGCTATCTATTATCTCGCTTATGATGGCCCCTAGCATAAATTTTCTATATTCAGAACTACCGCCTACATCATGTAATATTTCGCCAGGAATATTTTGCATTATATTATCAATTTTTTTATCTTTTTCTAATTCTTTATCATTTAATATATTTTCTATTTTTTTTGATCTAAATGGATAATCACATAATCCACTGATGGCTGTATTAATCTTTCCATTATCCTTCAATGCAACTACAGATAATAAAGGGTAATCAATTCTATCATTTTTAGTTCGTTTAACATGCTGATATGGATAATCAACATATTTCTTTTTTGTCATTACTTTAACTACCATTTCCCCTTCTTCAAGTAATAATTTTTTATCAAAAATACTATTAATAGGTACAATTCGCCTACCAGATTTATTTTCTAAAACAATATCACTATTTGATACAAGTAATGGTAATAAGGACTCCTTATATATTATGGTACCTACTATATTTCCCCCAAGGGTAATCTTATCCTGTATTGTATGATCAGCAATCCTTTTTACTGCCAGACTCAAAAGTGGAAACTTATTCATATTTGCTATTTTGGTTAATGTCATAGCAGAACCAATATTGAGTTCATTTCCATTGAAATCAAATTCATTACATTCTGGAATCCCCTTTATATCTATAACGGCATCAGCGTATCTATTATATCTTCTAGCCATACTGATAAATTCAGTGCCACCGCCATAATAAATAACTTTTTTATTTTTTTTAGATAAACTATCATAAAGATTAACAGCTTCTTCAACTGTATCTGGTTTATAATATTCAAAATCAAAAGGTATCATGTTTTTCCCCCTTCTTCTTTTTCCATATTGTTTCTGGCAGTATTGGTATATTATCAAACTCTACTCCAGTTGCTAAAGACATAGCATTTGCGAAGGCAGCCGGTATACCTAATATTCCATGTTCTGCTAAACCTCTAGCACCAAATGGAGCATCTATTTGTGGAGTCTCTACAAAATCTACTATATATTTAGGTTGTTCTCCAAATCGCATAACTTTATATGTTCTAAGGGATGTGGTTTGTAGTATACCATCAGCATCATGTATAAATTCTTCTCTAGTTGCTAAACCAAATCCCATGCTCATACCGCCCATTATAAGACCTCTAGAAGTTTTGGGATTGATGACCTTACCAACATCCATTACTGTCGCAGCTTTCATTAACCTATAGGTATGCATCCTAGGATCATATTCTATTTCTACAGCCTGTGCTCCCACAGTCCATGACATACCTGATTTGCCTTTGCCAGTTTCAGAATCTAGTGGTGTTAAATGTCTCATGATAAAATTACCCTTTGCAATAAGTTCTCCCCAGATTGCATTACCATTTCCATATTTATATCCATGATTTATATCCTTAAAGAAAATAAATACACTTGGATTGTCCTTTAGATAAACCATTTCATTACCTACTTCCAAATCATCTGGTTGACATCTAAGAGCAATAGCTCCCACTTGTTTTATCTGTTTTATCATATCGTCAGCAGCTTTCACTACTGCATTGCCAATCATAAATGTAGTCATACTTGCTACAGTCTTCCAATGCTTTGGACTTACCTGTGTATCAACATCCATAAACACATGTATTTTATCAACGTCCATTTTCATCTTTTCAGCCAATATCATTGCCATAGTCGTTTTCATACCAGGACCGATTTCAGTAGCACCAAAATTTAGGTTTAGGCTCCCATCTGTGTTTATTGTAATAATAGCTCCAGATGTAGCATTTGTAGGAGAATTGGAGGTTTTCCATAAGCAAGCTATCCCCTTTGCCTTTATCATCCCATCCTCATTTTTTATAAGGGTCCCCTCTTCCCAATTGATCAATTTCTTGACTTTATCTATACATGCATTTAAATCCCCTGTATTAGATAAAGTTATTTTATCTTGAGTAGGAGATAAATCATTTTCTTTTATTGCATTTATCCTTCTTATTTCAGCAGTATCAATGGATAACTTTTTAGCTAATTTATCTAAAATCCTTTCTATGCAAAAAGTACTAGCAGTATGACCAAATCCTCTGAATGAGGTGGTATATCCATGATTGGTATATATACTATAAGAATCACAGTGGATATTTTCAATATTATATGGTCCAGAACAGTCAACTGCCATAGATTTTGCCATTCTAGGACCCGTGTCAGCATAGGCACCGCAATCTACATAGTAGATGCATTCCAATGCTTTAATCTTACCATCATAAGTAGCACCTATTTTTACTTGTGCTTCGACAGCTAGCTTACCAGGAGATGACATTATATCTTCTTCCCTTGTGTTTCTTAATATGACCTTTCTTCCACCCACAGCTAATGATGCAAGGTAAGCAATATATTCCAACTGAATTGTAGCCTTTCCACCAAATGCACCTCCAACTAGAGGGGTTTTGACAATTACTTTCCCTTCGGGTATTTTAAATACGTGACTTAATTCTTCCTTTACTGCAAATGGGCCTTGAGTTGATGTGTGAATAATTACTGTTCCATTTGGCATAATTTGTGCTGATGAATTTCTGGTTTCCATGGCTATATGATCAGACTGCGGAAGAAAAAATCTTGATTCCACTACTATATCTGACTCACTCCATCCCAATTCCATATTTCCTTTTCTGATCTTAACATGGTCCATTATATTGGTATCTGCCTTAGGATAGATATCAGTAGCAGGATAGGTATATCTACCCAAATCTTCATGAACCAATGTAGCATTATCCTTGATAGCATCCTTGATTTTATTTACTATAGGTAATTTTTCATATTCTACGTCTATAAGGCTTACTCCTTTCATTGCTTCATCTTCACAATTTGCAATTACTACAGCTACAGGCTCGCCAAAATATCTAACCTTATCCCTAGCTATAGGTGGCCTATCATGAATCATTGAGCCTGTCAAATATGGAGCATCATTCCCAGTAATAACTGCATGAACCCCTTCAGATTTTAATGCTTTAGAAGTATCGATTCTTTTTATTTGGGCATGAGCATATGGAGATGTAAGCATACATGCATACAAAGTATCAGGTGTAATAAAATCTGCATTATATTTGGCAGCCCCTGTAACCTTATCCCATGCCTCTTTTCTAATAGTATCAACTCCTATATTAGGTTTTACCATCGTTTTTCTCTCCTTTAGTTATTCTGAATGTTTTCCTCTTTACTTAAGGATTTTCTCCTAAAAAAATAAACAATCAATGTAATAAATGGCACTATAACTATAGTTGTTCCTGTAGCTATTAATTGCATAAATATTATTGGTACATTGCCCAGTGTAATAATATTATAATTTGCTATATATAAGGATATAGATCCAACTAAAACACCTAAAGTATAATACAATACCTTTCCATTATTAATATTAAATACATCTTTAAAGGTCATGTATGCAAAATATAAATAAAAGATGATTCTACCAGTATTTGCAGCAATCCATGCAACTACGAAAAATACATCTATCCTTTCAAATGCTGCAGTATAATTGATAAGTCTTGAATATATTAAGAAAGGGTAATTTATATGCCTAGCCTGCTCTATACCCAATGCACTTTGAGTCACCATTACCGCAATTGTTCCTATTATGGTAAAAGCTAAAGATGAATTAATATAAATCTTATAGATATCCTCCTTGTTTTCAAGATATGGTGAACATTTTACCAAAACAAATACATCATTTACCATTAATGAGAACATTAATGCTCCCTTATTAATCTCTCCAAATGTCGAATCGCTTAATATCGGTAAAATCAATTTAAAATCAACATTTTTCAAACCTAAAATTATAAGAAAAACTATTGAAATCAAGCTTAATGGTGTAACTAATTCACCTGTCCAACACATCATCACCAATCCCTTATTACCTATATATAGACAAGTAATAATAAGCAATCCTATTATTATATAATGGGGTGTACGAGACAATACATTTACACCAACTAATTGTGCCTGCAAAATTACAATAAAGACTGAATATGCTGTGAAATATAAAGCATAAAAAAATCCCAATACCTTTCCTAAAGCTTTTCCTAGAATTTTTTCCAAAATCTCTACCATATTTAAATCTGGAAACCTATATATTAAAAATAGCAATGGCATCCTTAAAACTAAAGAATATAAAAATGAAAGTAAAATTACAATCCATATATCCTGATTATCTGGCGGTAAATTTAAAGAGAACATATATGAAATTGTAATACTTAGTCCAAATGATGTAATTAACAATACTAATTGTCTTGAAGTTATTTTGTTGGAATCCATGCTTATTTACCCTTCCTTATATTGGGTGGAGTGTTGGTAAAACCAGTGTCATTTATATGAGCCGAAACATTTATGGTATATTCTAAGTTTTCAAATATTTCCTCCCAATTATCTTTTATTTCCTTCCATAGCTTTGGATATTTTCGATGTACAAGCTCCCCGATGCTAAAAGTATCTGCATTGAATTCTTTCATACCTTTGAGCAACGCCATTTCAATATATGATTTTGCTGTATTAGCACATGCTTTTTCCATCTCATCAATGACTCCTGGTTGGCTTATGTCAAGTCCTTGAGTAACTTCTTTTAAAACACCTCTAAATTTGACATCAATAAATAGATGTAATTTATCATCTATCAATTTTACATTGTTTTTAGTTCTACTTCTAAATATCTGTACTGCTGAATAACTACCCCTCGATGCAATTAGCCTATTCTTATCAACTAAAAAATCAGGAGATTCAAATTTAATCATTGCATTTTTCAATTCATTAACTATAAAATTAAACCCTATCATTTCTTTCCCAGTATAATACCCTATCAATTTATTGTCTTTAAAAGCAGCTCCACCTTGTACGTTAAGAACCTGGAAGTTTTTCTCAGGAGTATTCTTACTTATCTGAGGCTTTTCCATTGGCTTGATGACCCCCATTATATATTCCTCGTGGGGTCTATAAAAGTATCTAAAAAATTCATCTATTGTAAGGGTTCTTGTTTCTTCATTGAACATATCATGTCTAATTATTTCATCTATATAACGCCCTGGGGATTGTGCAATACCGCTGTTTATCCCCATAACATCATATGCCTTTCCCCCTTCTGCAACTAGCAAATATGCCTTTTCCCTTTGTTCATTGTTTCTACTTAATATATCTAAGTATGGACCAATACCATTCTTTGCAAGTTCTTCGCCAAATATAACTAAATGGCTATGTGGCAAATATAATTCTCTATCAAATGTAAGTGTTGTATTTATAAAAGCTTCAGAAATTGTATCCCCATAGCCCTGAACAAATAACGTCTGCTCTTGTGCAGTTGCATTTTTTGAAGTTCCCCCTGCAGCAGGATTTATTACTTCATTTGTCATTATTACTTTTCCATCTTCAATATCAAATCCAGTTGAAATCACAATGGCAAGGGTATTCAATTCTCTACTTCCGGAGCATGATGTTAGAAATGATGTAAATATTAATAAGATATTTATAAGGACCAACTTTTTAAACAACTTATTCAATTCTTTCATTCCTTTTTCTTGCATCTTTATTGGCTATGACTTTCGGTCTAAAGTTCATCTTTTTGATTGAATATTTAACTATTGTATCCTTCATTCCTTCCTTATCATATGGTGCTATTGGCCACATATATGGAGCACCAAATGACTTCAATGAAACCATATTTGCAGCTACCACTAGGAGTCCTAGTGTTATGCCATATAACCCCGCAATGGCTCCTAGTAGTAGAAAAATAATCCTTGCTATAGAGATTAATTCCCTAAGTTTTGGAACTACAAATTCCGCCATACCGGTAGCTGCCACGATAATAACCATGATAGCACTTACGACACCAGCATCTACAGCTGCAGTGCCTATTACTAACCCCCCCACCAATGTTACTGTCTGTCCTACAGCTTGAGGTAGTCTAATTCCCGACTCTTTAAGGAGCTCGAAGAATAATATCATAAGCAAGGCTTCCAAGGGAGATGCTAGTGGTACCCCTTCCCTTTGCCCTGCTATAGAAATCAATAGTTCCGTGGGTATCATTTCCTGATGATATGATATCAAGGCAATATAAATACCTGGTAATGAAAACGCTAAAAAAAAAGAAATAAGTCTTAAAATTCTAAGAAATGTAGCCAGTTGTGGTCTAATATAATAATCTTCAGGTGCATGAAGATTTTCAACAAATAACTTTGGAACTGTTAATACATTTGGTGAGCCATCAATTAAGATAGCTACGCTACCCTCTAAAATCTTACTTACTACAACATCAGGTTTTTCAGAATATGCAATAGATGATACAAGACCTTTTGGTTTATCCTCTAGATAGCTTTCAATATTTCCACTATCTAAAATTTTATCTACTTTAATCTTCTTTAATTTATTTCTTGTTTCTTCTAAAACTTTAGGTTTCACTATTCCTACTATATATGCTATCGAGACTGTTGTATTGGTCTGTTCACCTAATATAAAATCTTCATAAACAAAATTGTTATTTCTAATTCTGCGTCTCAATAATGTTCTATTGGTTTGAATATCCTCTACAAAGCCTTCTCTTGGTCCTCTAATTACCATTTCCGCCATTGGCTTTTCAACCTGTCTTTTAGGCCATTTTGATAAATTGAAATCATATGCAATATCCAAACCTTCGATAAACAAAACTACATTGCCACTTGAAATAGGAAGAATTATATCATCTAGTTTTGTAATCTCTTTGGTAGTAGATATATATACTGCAGATTTAACATCCCATGGAGAAAGTAAGTCCTTAATTATTGGTTTTAGTAAATCTTCATTTAAAATTTCTTTATCTATAATTCCATTGAAATATACAACCATAGCCTTGTCTTCTGATAGAGTCTGAAATTCATAAAATACCAGGTCAGATGTATTGTTAAATAAATCCTTTAATGCAATTTTATTTTCTTCTATACTTTTTGATATCATTATATAACCTCATTTTGCAGTATGGATAGAAACTGCCTTCTACCATATATCACATAAACATTACTATGAATTATATCCAATAATTGCAATTTTTATAATATCATATCAGAATACTGAAAAGAGGAGATCTCTCGACTTCCCTCGAGATGACAGCTATGCTATTATATTATAATTTATAAAACATAGGTTTACTCCACTTCATTTATTGGTATAATTTATTTAGGTGATTAGATTGAAATATAATATTTTAGTAGTTGAAGATGAACAAAATATACTTAATGTTATAAAAGCATATTTAGAGAAAGAAGATTATAATGTATACGAAGCTCTTGATGGGGAAATTGCCTTGGAAGTATTTGGTTCAGAGGAAATACATTTAATTATCCTTGATTTAATGCTTCCAAAAATCTCTGGTGAAGAAGTTTGTGCGAAAATAAGAAATGTATCAGATGTTCCTATTATTATGTTAACAGCCAAGTCTGATTTAGATAGTAGAATTGAAGGATTATCTATTGGTGCTGATGATTATGTAGTAAAACCTTTTAGTCCTAGGGAACTTGTTAGCAGAGTTCAGGCACTTCTGAGACGAAGCTATAGGTTTGACAATTTACAACCTTTATCTGGAAAATTGATTTTAGATAATGCTAGATTAACAATTGATATTAATAAAATGCTAGTTACGAAGGATAATAGAAATATAGGATTGACAGTAAATGAATTTAAGGTTTTGGAAGTATTGGTTTCAAATTCTGGGCAGGTTTTAACGAGAGAACAACTTATAGAAAAAGCTTTTGGATATGAATATGATGGTTTTGATAGAACCATAGACACCCATATAAAAAATATAAGGCAAAAGCTTGAGGATAATCCAAAAGCTCCTGCCTATATAATAACTGTCTATGGTATGGGATATAAATTTGAGGGTTAGGGGTTTTTAATACCAACCCATATGTCTTCTACCCATTCCACGCATCATGCCAATTCCTCTACCGCCACAGCCACCAAAGAAGCCATTTTCTTTATGAAACTCATCCATATAGTTGAAGTGTTCATTCCATAAATCATATTCTTCTTGTGTAATTTCTTTATTTTCTAGTGCTTCTTTTAAATCTTGTCTTCTATATTCCATATTTTTTTCATGGAATTCTTGTCTGTCTTTAGCTAGGTCTTTAATTTGTTCCTCTGTTAAGTCAGTTCTATTCCATTGTATCACACCAAAATTTCTCCTAAATGGTAAATTGGAACCAGAGTCAGCAAATACAAATGCAGAGCCAATTCCCAGTATCATGACTACACTTAGCACTACTACAATTTTCTTCAATTAAACCATCTCCTTTTATCTTTTGATTTTATTGTATAAAACAATTGTGAAGGAATTATGAAGATAAGGTGATATAATTAATATAAGGAGTTGAGAAAAATGAAACTGTCACGTAAACTTACATTAAGTTTTGTATTGTCAATACTTGTATCTATATTTATAATCTCTATAATCTCTAATATAATGATAAATAGAAGGTTTGAAAATTATTTGGTTAAAGAAAGAGAAGATAAATTTGAAAGAATTCATAATGAAATAAATGATTTATATAAAGAAAACTATTATTTTAATGAAATGGATTTAAAGCATATTGCCTTAGCTGAAAATATTAATTTAACTATAAAAAATAATAATGAAGAAATCATATATTCATCCAACAATAGAATGGGCATGGGTAAAGGTATGATGAATCATCATAGAATGATGATGGGAAGAGTTGCCCCAGGAAATTATGTTGAAAAGACTTACCCTCTTATAGATGGCTCCAATAGGATAGGTAGTTTGATAATAGGATATATTGATAATTCTTATTTAACTGAGAGTGCATTAATTTTTAAAGATACATTGACTCAATCTTTCTTAATCTCAGGTTTATTTACTATTTTGATTGGCCTTATAGTCAGTATATTTTTATCTAAAAGCTTGACAAATCCTCTAATAGATATAAGAAATACTGCCAATGAAATAAGGCAAGGCAATCTTTCTGCACAATCAATAGTGAATACCAATACAAGGGAAATTATAGAACTATCTGACTCAATTAATTATCTTGGAAATTCATTATCTGAACAAGAAAATATTAGAAAAAGATACGCATCCGATATATCTCATGAACTTCGCACGCCATTAACTACATTAAGAACTCATTTAGAAGCAATAATTGATGGAGTTTGGGAACCAACCAATGAGCACTTAGATATATTAATGGGAGAAATTTCACGCCTTGCAAATCTAGTTGATGATTTAAAGGACTCATTTTTACAAGAAGAATTTATAGTAAATTTAAGTAAAACTAAATTTAACATTTCTGAAGAACTTGAAAATATAATCACAACATTTTTGCCCATTTATAATAAAGAAGGGTATGTAATCCATAGCAGTATAGAAAACAATATTATTGGTAATTTAGATAAGGATAAATTTAAACAGATTATTAACAATTTATTAAGCAATTCAAAGAGATATCTAAATGAAAAGGGCGAAGTTTCAATAGAATTAAAAAAGATTAATAAAAATATGGTTCTTAAAATTAAAGATAATGGAATTGGAATAAAAAAAGAAGAATTGCACCTTATTTTTGATAGGTTTTATAGAGTTGATATATCTAGAAACAAAACCACCGGTGGTACGGGACTTGGTTTACCTATTGTAAAGTCAATAGTTGAAGCTCATAATGGAAAAATTAATGTTAAAAGTGAATATGGAAAAGGTACAGAATTTGAAATAATAATACCATTGGAGTAGTGAACAAAGGGGTCCGTTCCCTTTGTTCATTATCTACTTACTAAATCCTTAGCGTGTTTTTCTGCCATGAATTTAATCTTTTCAACGTCTAATGTCTTAATAATTCTTTTCTCCATTAATATATTGCCATCTACTATCACTGTATCTACATCGCTAGCCTGAACTCCATATGCTAATGCAGATATAATATTGTGTCTTGGATATAAGTGAGGCTTATCTAAATCAATAAGGATTAAATCTGCCTTTTTACCTTCTTCCAATGAACCAATTTCTTTACCCCAGCCTAATGCTTCTGCTCCATTGACAGTTGCCATTTCTATAGCCTTATATGCAGGTACGCTAATGGCATCTAGATTTACAGCTTTATTGACTATTGCTGCAAGATTTATTTCTTCAAACATATTTAAATTGTTGTTACTAGAAGAGCCATCAGTCCCTAAAGCAACCTTAATACCTTTTTTTAACATCTTATCAACTGGTGCAAATCCACTTGCAAGTTTTAAATTGCTTCCTGGATTATTTACTGGATAGACATTTTTTTCATATAACATTTCAATATCATCATCGTCTACATGGACACAGTGGGCTGCTATTGTATGGAAATCAAATAATCCTAAATCATATACGTGTTTAATAGGAGATTTGCCATAAATATTAAAGCTATCTTCTACTTCCTTTTTAGTTTCACAAAGATGTATATGGATTCCAGTATTTAAATCCTTGGCCAATTCCATAGTTTTTAGTAAAAATTCCGGGCTACAAGTATATGGAGCATGAGGTGCTACCATTACCTTGATTCTTCCATCGGCTTTTCCATCCCAATTATTGAATAAATCCCTGGTTTCATCTAATTTACGATTTGGGTTGTCTTTTTCTTCGATTAATCCTCTAGTCAATACTCCCCTCATTCCTGACTCTTCTAAACCTTTTGCCACTTCTTCCATAAAGAAATACATATCACAAAAGGCAGTTGTTCCTGACTCAATCATCTCAACCATACTAAGTAGTGAACCCCAATAAACATCATCACCTCTAAGATTAGCCTCTGTTGGCCATATCTTTTGGGTAAGCCATTCATGAAGTGGCAGGTCATCTGCAAAGTTTCTAAGTAACGACATACCAATATGTGTATGTGCATTGACTAAACCTGGCATAGCTAATTTATTTTTTCCATCTATAATTCTATTGACTTCAAAATCATCTCTTAATTCTCCAATATGTGTTATTGTGTCCCCGTCAATATAGATATTGGTATTTTTGATTATCTCTTCTTTCCCATTCATAGATAATACATCAATATTTTTTATAAGTAACATAAAAATCTCCTCCTTATATTTAAATCTGTGCTATTTTCCTTCCATTCTTTTCTCCTTGTACATTATGTTAAGTAATGTATTGCTTTTAACACTTCCATATAATCATTTGAATTAAATTTTATAGTATTCTCATCTACCTTTTTTATGCCTGGATAAAACTGTCTTTTGTAAGCATCTTTATGCTCTCTATACTTAATTTCTAAGGTGAATTTTTTTGGCAATTCAATTTTATTATATTTCAAATCTTGACTTAATATCTCTTTTACACCTTCTTTTATTAGGTCACATGCTAAATCAGGATGTAAGTTGATGGTTGAGTTTCCCTTTCCCTCCTTTACCGAAACTGTTTGTATATTTTCATTTAAGGTTTTTACATCTTCACATAGTCCTACATCACCAGACAAAAATGCAACTGGAACATCTAAATAAGCTGCTATATAAGAATGCAATAAAAATTCACTGGTTATTTGGTCATTTATTTTAATATATTCAATAAATGTATCCATAGTATGTGATAATGGATTTGTATCTCTTCCTGCAGCTGAATGATATCCTATAAACAATACAGCATCAAATGTATCGTCTAGCTCTTGAACCATGCTGAATGGATGTCCTGCCCAGCTTCTAACAAGCTTAGTGTTTTTGGGAAGTTTTCTATGGTCTATATTCCTGCCACTACTATGTGCATCCTTGACCACAATTTCCTTAACCCCTACTTCATTGGCTCCTTCACAAGCCGCCTTAACCTCTAAAGTCATCTGATTTGCAAAATAATCGTATAATTCATTTCCCCTTTCAGTCTCATCCCATGTAGTGCAGCCTGCCACCCCTTCAATATCTGCACTAATAAAAATTTTCATACAATCAACTCCTATTCCTTAATTATAATATACCATTATGTACAAAGTTAATAAATATGAAAGTTTTTTATATGTTGATAATGATTATCATTTACAAGCAAAACATTTTATGCTATATTTATATATGGCTTTTAAATTATCGCGGCAAATTCTAATAAATAGGAGAGATAATTAATATGGCTAAAATGATGGGACCTAGATTTAAGCAATCTAGGAGACTTGGTTTAAATGTCTGCGGTCATCCTAATGCAATGGATAGAGCAGGCAAAGGTACTTCAAGAGCTGATAAAAAGCTTTCTGACTACGGACAACAATTGTTAGAAAAACAAAGATTAAGAGCATATTACAATGTAATGGAAAAACAATTCGTAAAATATGTTCGAATGGCAAAGAAATCAGATGAACAAACAGACCATGCTTTGGTTAAAATTCTTGAAAGAAGACTTGACAATTTAGTTTATAGAATGGGTTTTGCTTCATCTATAAGACAGGCAAGACAAATGGTAGTACACGGACATTTCTTGGTAAATGGAAAGAAAATTGATATTCCTTCTTATATAGTTGAGATTGGAGATACTATAACAATGAGAGAAAAATCAAGAAATGTAGAATTGTTTAAAGAAAACTTTCATAATGCATTTTTAAACAGTCTACCTTATATTTCAAAGAATGAAGATAACTTCTCAGGAACATTGATTAAGGTTCCTGAAAGAGATGAAGTTCCAATTGAAATAGCAGACCAATTAGTGGTTGAATATTATTCTAAATTGATATAGGAAAAAAGTGCGAACATTAGCTTCGCACTTTTTTTAATTCACAATTCACGATTCACAGTTCACAATTAAATGATGAGGCCCCTCCACGTTGGTCGGGATGACAACCACGGTGTTGTTCACTGACTTACTCCAATTCTTGAAATTGTTTTGTTATAAGCTTTTTAAGTACTACAAAGAGCACTATAGCTGTTATGGCTAGGATAGCTACTATTATAAAGTAAATTAAGCTTATATTAATTTTATTATATAAATAAAAACACAATAAACCTATTAATCCTCCATATACTACAGCCAATCCCATTCCAATCAAAACATTTAAATTTTGTTTCATTGCCTGCTGTGGGTTGGTCCAGTTTTGCATAGGTCTTATGATATCAATACACATACCTATTTGTGTCATTGGGATACTAGCAAATAGACCTATTGCTATTATCAATACAATGTTGATTAATTCCAACCTTATTATAAGAATCAAACTTATTATAGTAACGATGATACCCAAAACCTGTATGACCAATGATGCTAAGAGTCTTCCTATGATTTGGTCTTCTGCCCTAATAGGGAGTGTCCTTTGTATCCAAAGATTTTTTCCTTCTCTGGAGAAGGTGGTAGAGCCTACAGAATTCATTATCCCTAGAAATGCTATAAAGGCTATGGTGCCCAATGTCACTATATCAAGGTTTGAGTAAAGCACATTTACTAATGGCTCAATTGACTGGTCATTTGACAATACTGAAATTGCTAAAATAATTGGTCCTATTAGAACACCCCCTACGGAATTCATAAGATAAATTGGGGTTTTAAACAACATTACCAGTTCTTTCTTTGCCAATGCTAAAGATGGTTTGTTTACAACTATACTCTTTTCAATATCCTTGGCCTTTCTCCTGCCTTTAGAAGCTGATACTTCAATATTTCCTATTAGACCATCAAAGAATAATTTCTCAGAAAGTAAAATCATAATAATAAATCCAATTATTCCTGAAAATATAAACATTAATAAATTAATAAATCCTGCTAATTTAGCTGGGTTTGCTAAAGCAAGTGCTCCCCATTTACTAGGGGGAAACAATATTCCAAATTTATTTACTAAAAGGTTTGCGTCCCTTGCTAAATTGAAGAAGAAATCTTCACCCTGTAAAATTGATTTTTGAGCTAATTTTTGAATTTGTATTTGAATGGCTACAACTGCTACTATAAAAATTGTGGCAGTAATAATTCTTAAGGCATCCTTCTTCCCTTTGATATTTGTATATTTCATAAATATCATGATAATTATCGAGGCTATTACTAAAGGTAATATTGGCAATGTAAGTGTAAGAAAAAATGAATATATCCAATATATAAATCCCTGGTGGCCATTTATTCCATATATAATTATAAAAGGTAGTATTATTGGCAAAGATGTAAGGTATTCACTTACCATCAATGTAACAAATTTAGAACCTAATATATAGGATGGCTTTATTGGTAATGGTACCAATTGATTCAAGTCGTTAGAAAAGTAATACTTACTCATTACATAAATAAATCCAAATACAAGAACTATCATTTGTGTACCTAAAAATCCCATCATAAGAAAATAAGATTGTTGCCCAATTTGTCTAAATGCCTCATATAAATTGATTAATACTTTTATAAGAAGAAAATAGGATGGTATTAATGAAAGCATAGCAAGGGCAAACACAATAATTTGCCATCTGTTTTTCTTTGCCTTAAAGCTATATGCTATGGAAGATAATCCAAAGGTAATGTTTAAATCAGTCTTAATTAAGGACATAACTTTACTCATTGTCAGTCAACTCCAAGAATATATTTTCAAGGGATTCTCTTTCTTTTGCGTGGGCTCTTAATTCTTCCATTGTACCCAAGGCTACAATCTTTCCTTTATTAATTATCGCAATTCTATCACAAATTTTCTCTGCAACTTCCATAACATGTGTTGAGAAGAATACAGTTCTTCCTTCATCACACATTTTTCTCATAATCTCTTTAATATTGAATGATGACTTAGGGTCAAGACCTACCATAGGCTCATCTAGTATAAATAATTTAGGGTCATTTAACAGTGCTGATGTTAATACAAGCTTTTGCTTCATACCATGGGAGTAGCTATTTATTATATCGCCTAAAGCATCCTCTATATTAAAGATTTTCGAATAATATTCAATCTTTTCCTTTCGTACTTCTTTAGATATACCATACATATCAGCAATAAAGTTTAAATAATCAATTCCGTCAAGTCTATCATAAATCTCTGGATTGTCTGGAACATAACTAATCATTGATTTTGCTTTAAGGGGTTCCTCCCAAATATTGATACCATCAAGGATTATATTCCCTTCATCAGGCTTCAATAGACCTACTATCATCTTAATCGTAGTTGATTTTCCTGCTCCGTTTGGTCCTAAAAAGCCAAAGATTTCCCCTGACTTTATTTCTAAATCTATATTATCTACTGCTTTTACATTCCCTTTACTATAGGTTTTTGAAATGTTTTTTAGTTGTAACAATTTATAACACCCCTTCCTTCAATTCACAATTGACAATGTACAATTCACAATTATTTGGGTCATTCTTTTGGTCTTTTATTTTTACCCTAAAATAACTACTTAATTGTGATTTATAGCTGTTACTGTACCCGATAGTAGAATATGCTAAATATTAAATTTTGCAAATTTCACTGGGTGGGTATTAATTGTTAATGGGTTTTTATTGTGCATTGTGAACCGTGAATTGTGAATTCTTACAGTTAGTCCCCAGTGACCTAAAAGGGTCGACGTGGAAGTCGACCCCTACTTTATTAATTAGTTGCTTCTGAAGTTTTTAATTCCTCAACTGTACCAATATTTGATACAAATCTTTCAAATTCTCTTTCTACAAAATCTGTTTGATATATTCTATCAAATAATTTTGCATCTCCTACAACTGCAAGTCTTGCCTTCTTATCACAGAAGTTAAATCCTTCTGTATAAAGTACATTGGATTTATCCAATGGCCAGATTGCACTTTCCTCTAATTTATATGCACCTTCATATTCTTTTATTTCTTTTGAAATACATTCTGTTAATTCATCTTTACCCTTATAATTATCAGTTTTACCTAATATATACATCATTTCATTAATTACTTGCCAATTTGTATATCCTGTTAATGCTGGTATAGCTGATTTTATTCGTTGAATTCGTCTTTCAGTACTTGTAAAAGTTCCAGTAGACTCTGCATAGCTAACTGCTGGTAATACTACATCGGCTTTTTCTGCGGTTGGGGTTAGATATAAATCTTGTACCACTAGAAATTCAAGATTGTCTAAATTAACACCTGTGATATCTTCACCAAATAGCATTAACCCTTTTATTTGTTTATTATTTATAGCTTCTATTAGGTCTTTACTTGGTCTATCTACTTTTAAATCCGCCAAACCTTGGCTATTGTTCTTTGGTTTAAGTTCTATAATACCACGTCTAGCCTTGCCTACTTGCCCAGATACTACTGCTATATCTGCTATAAGTTTTGCACCATCAGCTGTTACATAATTTTGGTCAAATACTATCATAGCCTTTTTAGCATTTGTATAGATATTGGCTATTTCCTTAGCTTCATCACTTGGAACTATATTGCCTAAACTATCCTTTAACTCTTCAAATCCATGAGCGTTCTTTGGAGCAAATCCTAAATCAATTACAGCCTTTAGTATTTCTTTCAAAATATTTATATTATTTTCTGGATTTATTTTCTTAAATGCCCAATCATCAACTTGGGATTCGAAATCATTGATTACAAATAGCTTGCTGCCATTTTGAACTGCTTCCTTTATTTTTAGTGCTGCTATAGTGTGATTCTTCATTACATCTGAGCCTACAAGCAAGATAAATTCTGCTAATTTCAATTCTTCAAATGTATTTGTAGAAGCATCATATCCCAATACGTCTACAATACCACCATAGTTTCTGTTAAATGATGTTATATAGTCAGTGTTTAGGAAGTCCTGTGCAAATTTCTTAGCTATATAGATTTCTTCATTGGTAAACTTATCAGATATGCTTATTCCCACAGCATCACTACCATATTGCATTCTTAGACTTTGCATCTTCTTTGCAGCTAATCTTAAGCCTTCTTCCCATGGGACTTCTACTAGTTCACCATTTTTTCTTACCAATGGTTTTATAAGTCTCGTTTTCTTATGAGCTTCATTATATCCAAATCTACCCTTCACACAAAGTAGCCCATCGTCTACAGCACTTGTCTTATCAGGTAATGCTTTATAAAGCATATCTCCCTTTGTATTTAAATTGATACTACATCCTACTGAACAGAAGGAACAGACTGTCTTGGTTTCTACTGCTTCAACTGGTACTGACTTTGGTATCTGTAATCTTTCTTGGATTGCACCTACTGGACATACGCTCACACATTGTCCGCAGGAAATACAAGAAGTATCAGATAATGGTAAATCTAATGAAGGTTTAACTATAGTATCAAAGCCTCTATTTACTAGCCCCAAAGCACCATTGTCCATTACCTGCTCGCAAACTCTAACACAAAGCCCACAAAGTATACACTTGTCACTATTTCTAACAATAAATGGATGATTATCGTCTTGTTCTCTATAGTGTATTTCTCCTGCATACTTTTCAGGTTCTACATTGTATTTATTAGCATAATTAAATAGTTTACATTCAAATACATCATGACATCCGCATTCTAAGCAGCGTTTAGCATCTTTCATTGCCTCTTCTATGCTAAATCCTTTATTTACTTCATTAAAATTATATTTTCTATCTTCTGCACTTAAATGTGGCATTGGAGATCTATGGATAATCTCCCTATCTTTGTAGTCCTCACTTGTTAAATGATGTCTTTCAACAACAAAAGGCTTTTTATAAGGGATTACAGCACCTTCTAAGTATGAGTGGATTACATCCGATGCTTTCTTTGCATCACCTATTGATTTAATAGCAATATCAGCACCTTTATTGATTACGTCTCCCCCAGCAAATACACCTTCAATATTTGTCATAAATGTATTTTCATCTGCTGCAATTGTACCCTTCTTAGTCTTTTCTATATTTTCAAATCCTTCTAGACTTGATTGCTGCCCAATAGCTCCTATGATTAAATCTACATCAAGGGTTTCTATTTCTCCTTCTATTGGAACTGGTTTTCTTCTATCACTTGCATCCTCTTCACCTAATTCCATCTTTTGCAGTCTAATCTTTCTGGCCCTTCCCTTTTCTTCAATTATCTCCGTTGGAGCCACTAAAAATTTGAATATAACTCCTTCTTCTTGTGCCTCTTTGATTTCTATTTCCTCTGCGGGCATTTCGTCTTGTGTTCTTCTATATAATACATAAACTTCTTTGGCACCAAGTCTAATTGCAGTCCTACAAGCGTCCATTGCAGTATTGCCTCCACCGACTACTGCAACTTTCTCTCCTATTTCCATTGGTACATTTAAGCTGGCATTCCTTAAGAAGTCAATTCCACCTATTACTCCTGGTAAATCTTCTCCTTTTACCCTTAGGCTTGTGCTTTTCCATGCACCAACTGATATATATACTGCATCATTTTGTTTTCTTATATGTTCAAAATCTACATCTCTACCAATTTTAATGTTGTTTACCATCTTGGCGCCCATCTTTTCAATGATTGCAATTTCTTGGTCTATAACACTGCCTGGCAGACGATATTCTGGAATACCATATCTTAACATACCACCCATTTGTGGCATTTGGTCATAAATCACTACCTTGTGACCCTTTGTCAACAAAAAGTATGCTGCTGATAATCCACTAGGTCCTCCCCCTATAATAGCTACCTTTTTCCCTGTTGCAGGAGCTATTTCTGGCATAAAAGTTTGCTTGTCACGTAAATCTATATCAGCAACAAAACTCTTAAGATAAGCTATGGATACTGGTTCTTCCACCAATTGTCTTCTACAGGCGTCTTCACATGGATGTGGACATACCCTACCTATACTTGCTGGTAGCGGCAATTTATTCTTGATAAGTTTTAATGCCTCTTTGAATTCACCGTTTGCTATTAGACCAACATATCCTTGACAGTCAGTATTGCCTGGACACGCCTGTTTACATGGGGCATAACAATCTCCAACGTGGTCTGATAGCAGCAATTCAAGGGCTGTTCTTCTATTTTCTATTACTCGTTTGGTATTTGTGTTAACAACCATACCATCAGAGGCTACTGTGGCACATGCTCTTAATAATTTTGGAATGCCTTCAACTTCAACTACACAAAGTCCACAGGAACCGTAAATCTCTACTCTTTCATCAAAACACATAGTAGGGATTTCTATTCCATTAGCTCTTGCTATATCTAATATGGAGTCTCCTAAATTCCCTTGTACTTCTTTTCCATTGATATTTAAACGTATAACAGACATATTTCACCCTACTTTCTAATTTATTGTTACTGAGTCAAATTTACATACTTCAAAGCACTTACCGCATTTAATGCATTTTTCCAAATCTATAACATGTAATTCTTTAACTTTTCCTGTAATGGCTTCAGTTGGGCAGTTTCTTCTACATACGCCACAACCTATACATTTTTCATTAATTTCAAATGTAATAAGACTCTTACATACTTTTGCAGGACATTTCTTATCCTTAATATGTGCTTCGTATTCTTCTCTGAAATATCTTATTGTACTCAATACGGGATTAGGTGCAGTTTGTCCCAATGCACACAAGGATCCATCCTTTATTTGCATTGCCAAATCTTCTAATAACTCAATATCTCCTTCTTTACCTTCACCTTTAGTAATTCTATCTAAAATTTCTAACATTCTCTTTGTACCTAGACGACAGTGGATGCATTTACCACAGGATTCTTTTCTAGTAAAGTCTAAGAAGAATTTAGCCATCTCTACCATACATGTAGTTTCATCGATAACAACCATACCACCTGAACCCATTATAGCTCCTACTTTAACTACGGATTCGTAGTCTACAGTAGTATCAATTAGTGATGCTGGTATACATCCTCCTGATGGTCCTCCCATTTGGACAGCTTTAAATTCTTTATCCTTTAATATTCCTCCACCTATATCGTAGATAATTTCTCTAATTGGCATACCCATAGGTACTTCAACTAGACCACCTTTTTTAATCTTTCCAGTTAGTGCAAATACCTTGGTACCTTTGGATTTGTCAGTACCTAATTTTGCATACTCCTCTCCTCCATGATAAAGAATCCAAGGAACATTAGCAAATGTTTCAACGTTGTTTATATTTGTAGGTTTGTTCCAGAAACCTTTTTGTGCTGGGAATGGTGGTTTAAGTCTTGGCATTCCTCTTTCGCCTTCAAGGGATGCAATAAGAGCTGTTTCTTCACCACACACGAAGGCTCCAGCTCCAGCTTTAATCCAAATATCAAAACTAAAGTTTGTCCCAAAGATGTTCTTACCCAACATCCCAGCATCTTTAGCTTGGTTGATTGCGATTTGAAGTCTCTTTATGGCCAATGGATATTCCGCTCTAACATATATAATACCTTCTTCTGCACCTATGGAATATCCTCCAATAATCATACCTTCAAGAATTCTATGGGGATCTCCTTCCAAAATACTCCTATCCATAAATGCACCTGGGTCGCCTTCGTCCGCATTACATACCATATATTTAGGTGTTGCTTTTTCTTTTAAAGCTGCATTCCATTTAAACCATGTTGGGAATCCAGCACCACCTCTACCTCTTAAACCAGCAATCTTTAATTCTTCGATTACTTCTTCTTGAGTCATTTCTGTTAAGGCTCTTCTTAAAGCCTTGTATCCGTTTTTAGCTATGTATTGATTTATATCTTCCGGATCAATATAGCCACAATTTTCAGTTGCAATTCTAAACTGTCTTCTTAATCCCTCTTTATCGACTTCCGATATTTGTAAATCTTCTTTGGATTCTTTTTTTAAAGCTAAATCAAGTATCTCCAACACCTTATCAGCTGATACTTTAACATATCTATCCAAATGTCCATCATTATCATAAATATCGACTATAGGCTCTAGGTGACATGCCCCAACACAACCTGTAATCTCTAAATCTATATTTAGTCCTTTATCTTTTATTTCATGTTTTAAATTGTCATAAACTTTACTAGCTCCAGCTGCTATACCACAACTACCAAGACCAACTACTACCTTCATTAAATCGCCCCCTTAACTTCTAGATGACTTTTTTTAAGGCTTCTTAGAATTTCCTTAGTCTTTTGGGGAGTTAATTTACCATAGGTTTCCCCATTGATCATCATAACTGGTGATAAGCTACAGCACCCTAGACAAGCAACGTTGTTTAAAGTAAATAATTCATCCTCAGTAGTTTCCCCAGGGTGTATACCAAGCTCTTCAACTATAGCTTCTTCTATACCGTCGGAACCATTTACATGACATGCAGTACCTTGACATAGCATAATAAGATAGTGGCCTATGGGTTTTAATCTAAATTGGGTGTAAAACGTTGCCACTCCGTATATTTGGGCACTTTTAACACCTGTAACCTGTGAAATATACTCTAAAACTGATAGAGGAAGATACCCATATACCTCTTGTGCATGTTGTAGAATTGTTATTAAGCTACCTTTTATATCCTTGTATTTTGACAATACATCATCAAGCTTTGTGAGATCTACACTCTCATCTACAAATCTTGACTTCAAATCCTTAGCTTCACAGCAGCCCACATTACCAACTCCTTTTAATTTATTAGCTTTAGGTTAATTATATCAAATAAGAAAATCATATTAAAGTAATTTGTGAAAAAAATAATTAAACTGAAAAAACCCCGTATTAAACGGGATTTTTAGGGTCTATTCTAGAAGCACTGCCCAAATATGATAACTAGTAATAGGAAGAAGAATAACAATGAATCGTCCATATCTTCTCCGCCACAGAAGCATCCACTGGTAAATAATATTACTAGTATTAAAAAGAAGAACAATAAAGAATCATCCATATCATTGAAACCTCCAAAGATACCTCCTCTTCTTTCTTTGCCAGCACTTAATTCTTCAACCATAATATAGCCTCCTTTTATTTTATACTCAATTCATATTATGATTAGAGTCTATCTTTGGTTACTTAGTTGCTAATCTCTAGCTACTGAAATTTTATTTATTTCTAAAGAAAAACAAAGAAAAACACAGTAAAATTTACTGTGTTTAACAATGTCCATGTCCATGGTCGCAGTCTTTATTGTCACTTAGTAAGAAGAAAAGTAAAATTATCCAGATTAGCATGTCATCGCCAAATATTCCGCCCTTGTGCCCTCCGAAGCAATCATCTTTGTCGTTAAATCCTAATAAGAAAATAATTAGGATTATCCAGATTAGCATGTCGTTATTTTTACCAAATAAACCTTGTAGCATTAATATAACCCCCTTGCCTTAAGAATTAATATATATTATTCTAAGCTAGGGGATTTGGTTACTCTAATAAACCTATTTCCTTTCTTAGTTCAACTATTGATTTAGTCGATATATTTGCCTTATCAATACCTAATAGCTTGATTATCCTATCAAGATGTTCTTTATTTTCTACCTCTATTTCCATATAGGGATAAGGATATGTCTTTTCATCCCATCTATCCAAATCAATTCTAGCATTTTCAAATGCATAAGAGACTCTTTTTTTATAACCTTCTGTAATCTTATCAAAACCCAATTCTTTAAGAATTGATAACATAATTTCTTTATTCTCAATATCAGTGTTTAACTCAATATTCTCCCTAAGGCCTTCATTATTGATATTCTTTTTTAATGTTAAAGTAACACTTGAATTGTTTGACAATATATCATTTGTTTCCCTTATTCTTAAATATGCATCTGTATATGATTTTATAGGTCTAAGATTAGAATCAATAATTGTATTAATTTGATGTTCTTTACCTACTAGAGTGCCACCTAAAGAAATGATTTTTTCTTCCATTAAATCCATATCAATATTGAGTATCTTAACTTCCAACTCTTTTGTCATCTCTATCTCCTATTTTACTAAACTATATGCATCCTCATCAACAATGATTGTTACGTCTGGATGCAAATATAAAAATGATGCTGGCAGCCTAGTTGATACTTTATCACTATTTAATAGCTTTTTAATTGCTTCAGCTTTACCCTTCCCATTGGCTAATAATAAAATCTTTTTAGCCTTTAAGATGCCACCAATACCCATTGAGATAGCCTCTTTAGGTACTTCATCTATAGAATCAAAAAATCTAGCATTAGCGTTAATGGTTTCTTCAGTTAATTTTACAATACTTGTGTTGGCAGATAATTCATCAGCAGGTTCGTTAAATGCTATATGCCCATTGGAGCCTATTCCAAGTAATTGTAAGTCAACTCCTCCAGCTTCTTCAATACGCTTGTCATAATCCCTACAAAAGCTTAACAAGTCTTTTGTTTTTCCATCAGGGACATTGGTATTTTCTTTTGCAATATTTATGTGATTAAATAATTCTTCATCCATAAAATATCTATAGCTATTTGGATGGTCTCCATCAAGGCCTACATACTCATCTAAATTAAAGGTTTTTATTTTAGAAAAGTCTAAATTTTCTTCCTTATGCATTCTAATAAGCTCTTTATAGGTACCAATAGGAGTACTTCCTGTTGCTAGACCAAGGATCGCATGGGGGTTGTTTTTAACCTCCAAAGCAATAATCTCACTTGCTTTTTTACTCATTTCATCATAATTCTTTTCAACAATTACCTTCATAATTTCACTCTCCTATAATTTTTTTAGGTTTAAAATCTATATAATCACATGAAACTAAGTGGAACTCTATACCTTCAATCGTACCTTCTACTGCATATTTGTGTCCTTCTGCATGCAAATGACCATACACACATATGTTAACATTATACTCCTTCATAATCTCAACAAATTCATTTGGACTTAAATCCATATTAAACGGGGGATAATGTATCATTACTATTTTCTTTGAAACAGTTCTTTCTAAACTTTCTAATGATAGTTTAAGTCTATTTAATTCACGTAAAAATATCTTTTCATCTTCTTGTGTAAATTCATCGTTGTCCCGTGATATCCAGCCTCTAGTTCCAACAATTCCAAAATCATTATAGATAAAGCTATTGTTCTGCATGAAAAATATAGAATTTAAATTTAGGCTTTTTAATTTTGAAAGACTATCCCACCAATAATCATGATTTCCCTTAACCATTAATTTCTTGCCTGGTAATTCATCTATTATCTCTAAATCTTGGATAGCTTCATCTAACCTTAAAGCCCAAGAAATATCACCAGGCAATAAAACTATATCTTCTTCCTTTACGATATTATTCCAATTTTCAATTATCCTTACATCATGATTTATCCAATTATCTCCAAATATATCCATGGACTTTTTTTTTGTATGGTCAAAATGTAAATCACCTATACTATAAATCATTTAGACACCTCATCCTAATGTTTAACATTAACATCATAAAACTGTAATTCTAGGGGTTTTAATCTTAATGTTTGACTTAACTTAAAGTAATTAGGTTAAAGTCAATATTCAAATCATTCAAAATTTCCATCTCCCTATTATGACACGAGAATAAAATAACTTGTCTAGTCTTACTTATATCTCTTAAGAGATTTAAAATATTTTTTAACCTATTGTTATCATATTGTATAAAGCAATCGTCCAGTATCAATGGTAAATTGTCACCTGACATGGAATTTATAATCCCAAATCTAAGAGAAAAGTACAATTGGTCAATTGTGCCACCACTTAAGTTGCTTATGTTTACTATTTCACCTATCTTAGGATCTATAACTCCTATATTTAGATTGTTATCAATTCTAACTCCAGAATACTTCCCATTTGTAATTTTGTTTATAATATTTCCAACCTTTTTATTGATTTCTGGAGCAAATTGATTGTGTATATCTTTAGATAATTCTTCAATAGTGGATTTAGCCAATTCTATAGCCTCTTTTTTACTATCAAATTCTATAAGCTTCTCCTTACATCTTTCAATATCTTCTTTTATCTCAACCAATTTTGAAATCTTAGGATTTATAAGGTTAATCTTTTCATCTATACCCTTTTTGTCTAGCTTATTTTGGGATATAATTTCTATTAATTCATCTATCCTATTCTTTATGGATAATTTTGATGATATTTCTTCTATCCCGATTTCATCTGAGTCATATTCTTTATTGGAATTTAATTCAACTTCTAACCTTTCAAAAGTATATTCACCTAGAACTTTATTTATTATTTCTTTTTTATTCTTAAATTCTATTTGCAATTCATCATATTTTCTTTTATTATTCAATCCTGATTGTATTTCTAATATATTGCTGCTGTCATATTTCAATAATAATTCATTTAATTTACTATGTAAATCTTCTTTTTCATGTAGCAATAAATTTTTCTTATTATTTTCTATATTTAATCTATCTTTAAGTCCTTTTTTATTCTCTAATTCCTGTTGAAACTTATAATTTTCTCTTTGTGAATTCTCATATAGACTTCTAAATTCAATTTTTGATCCTAATTCATATTTCTTAAGAATTATATTTTGTTCTTCCTCAATTTGAGAAATCTTTTTCTTTCTATTTTCGTCTGCAATAGTAGATTCTTTTATTTGCCCTTCTATTCTATTGACTATGGTGTCTACATCTTTTATCTTCTTTACCATCAAAATAAATACTGGAATAAGTAGTTGTGGTAAAAGTACCGTATATTGATTAACAATTGTAAAAAACATAAATACAATATAAATAATTGCCAATGCTATAATTCCATATATATATTTATTTTTCCCTGCCTTAGTAGAATCCAAATCCCTTTTTAAGAATTCTACCGTAGAACTATCTTGCCCATAAAGTAATTTGTTTTTGTCCTCTTCAAAAGTTTCAAAGGCTAAATAATCCTTTTTTATATCCTCAATATTTTTATTTTCTTTTTCTAAATTAATAACGGATGATTTGCTTAAGCTTTCTTCTAATTCTATTATTTTATTGTTAGTATCCTCTAATTTGCTTTCTATGACTTTAATATCATTTTCTATGGACACGCAAGTATCGTAATCAACTTGGTTATAATCCTTGTATTCTTCTAAGTTATCTAATTCTATCCTAAGTTTATTCAATTCTTCATTTAGTTTAAAGGCTTCGGTATATGTATTTTTCTTTTCCTTATATTCTACCTTTCTTAACAATAATCTTTCATCATCAAGTTTCTTCTCTAAAAGCTGAAGTTCATTGTTAAATCTTTCTGATTCATCAAGTAAATTATCATAATTATCTTTTAAGGCAAGTATTTCTTCTTTTTCCTTCGTTAGATTTATTAATTCATCATTTATTTTGCAATAAATAGATGTTGGAGCTTTTAAGGAACCTATATTTTTAAGCTTATTAGCCAATTCTTTTAGAGCATTATCTATGGATATTTCTTCATTTAGTGATGTGGATACATTGATAAGTTTATCTCTCAATTCATCTGATAGCTTGTCATCTGTTTTAGTACATAGTTGTTTGATGGAAACAGTGTTGGAATAGACTACATTATTGAACCCGAAGAAGTGAAATCCAGGTTGTAATACCCTTCCTCTTTCACCAGTATCTATTGTATGAGTAATATCCTCACCAGTATTATCTAATAACACTTTAGTACTTGCATTATCCTTATTAAATTCACGCTCTATTCTATATAAAGTACCATCATGAGAAAATATAATAATTCCCGCATATCTTTTAGAAGACCATGGCTGATATTTGTCTTGTTCGTCTGTATATCTTGTAGTCTTTAGATATGGTCTTAAAAATCCATAAAACATCCCATCGATAAAGCTATGGACAGTAGTTTTTCCACTTTCATTTTCTCCATATATGATGTTTATACCATCTTCTAATTTTAACGATTTATTTTCAAATTTACCAAATCCGATGAGATTTAACTCCTTTATATTCATACTAGTTTACCTCCTTTAAAAGAACTTCTAATCCAATATAGAGGGCTTCTTTTACTGTTTTGTTGCTCAAATCTTTATCTTTCATTGATTTGATAAACTGCCCTACTATATTATCATGATTGAAATCCTCTAAAGTATCTAGATTATAGTCTGGAATAGTTTCATTGAAAATCTCTACATGATAAAAGAAATCTTCAATATCCTTACATAAATTAGCCAGGTTTATATCATTTTCCATATGCCCTTTGAGATAAATCCTATAAAAGTCTTTGCTAGGATTACCTATATTAATTGATTTTACTTTGTTTATAATATCCAAATAACCCATACTCCCATCGATATCAATATCTACCTGATAAAAGTTTCTTTTACTAAATGGAATAAACTCTATATTGGTTTTACCATCTTCAATAGTGCCTTGAATTATGCCTCTCTCCCCTAGCTCTCCGAAATCTAGAGGTTCAGGTGTACCACAATATGCAATTCTTTCATTATATATAGTGGGTTTATGAATATGACCTAATGCTACATAGTCCATATCCAATGCATTTAAATCCTCTAAAATTAATGGTAGATACTTTGATTCCTTATTGATATCACCATGAATTAACAAAATCTTGTTCATCCCATTGTCTTCTTGTGGAAAATCTTTAAATAAATAATTGTCCCTGATTTCAACCTTATCCCAACTATAACCGTAAATGATTGTATTTAAATTGGAAAATTCCTTTTTCTCCAATTTATTATCAAATATTGTGACATTGGGACTCCATTCTACCCTATTGTATAATGATTTACTACTTAACATATCATGATTGCCAGCAGCTATTAAAATATTGACATCTTCTGCTGTCATAAGAATATCCCTAACCCTTTTTATATCTCCAAGTGTAAAATAATCATATTCAAATAAATCCCCTGCAATTAATAGGAAATCAGCTTTTATATCCTTGCTATAATTCACTATTTTTTCAAAGGTAGACCAAAGCTCCCTTCTTCGCATTTCTGCCTTTTCTCTATGAAAGGATACCTTATTGAATTGCAAACCTAAATGAATATCCCCTGTGTGAACAAATTTTATCATAAGTAATCCCTCCTAATAAAATCAGTGAACAACGAACAGTGAACAGTGAACAATTATAAAATCCAAACTGTCACCCCAAAGAATGTCTTAGTACATTTATATGAATCGATGGTAGGTCATTTACTAAGTACTGCTTGTGTCATTCTGAGTGGAACGAAGAATCTCTGCTTTGTTTGATACTCATACTAACATGGGATCCTTCACGATCCTCAGGATGACGGCTTACGCCTTTTAATTGTGATTTGTGAATTGTGAATTAGTAATTAAACATACTAACATCTATATCATTCATTATCCGTTTTATATCACTCATATCAAATGTATCACGATCTCTAAAGCTATTTACTATTCCACATGCTTGTCCTAGTTTAAACATC
>JAPXKQ010000003.1:0-93329 GCA_033809995.1 Tissierellaceae bacterium | reverse complement strand
TGTTCCAACCTATATTAGAGATGATTTAACAGACGATTTACACGAGGCTTTTGGTTTTAGAACAGACTATCAAATAGTATCTATAAAAAAGATGAAAAATATTTTTAAAGTAACAAAAAAGTAAAAACATTACGCAATTTTTAGAAATAAGATAATCCTGGAACTCATTGCAAATGCTTGAGCCTCAGGATTATTGTTTGTTATAACTGTCAAAGATGAGATATACTATAACATAAATTTTAATCATATGCAAAAGTAATATTTGGAAGGATATCATTCATCCTCTGTAAAATACAGTATCCTATTACAATATTCACAAAAAACTACCTCTTTTTTTTGTTGAAGTTTTTCTCTTATATGTGTTGATACCATCATATTACAACCACCACAGACATAATTTCTAACTTTTACTATACCATTCTTTTTATTTTTTTTCAATATTTGATATCTATCTAAAAGATTCTTATCTATTTTATCCTCGCATCTTTTGATCTCAACTTTTTCATTTTCAATCTTATTCTTTAAATCTTTTTTCATAAAATCATTCGATTTCTTTATTTCATTGATGTCATTTGTAATCCTGCCTAATTTATCTAAAGAAGATAAATATTCTTTTTCCAAATAGTCATTTTCTTCCATTAATGTCAATGCTTTTGTCTCAACGTCCTCTATTTGTCTTTTCAGTTTATCTTTTTCGCTTATCAAATAGTTAATTTGTTTGATATCATTAATTTTACCATCATATAAGTTTGTGTCTATCTCTTTAACTTTAAAATCACATATATTTAAAAACCTAATACCTTCATTTAATTCCTTCTTATTTTCTTTAATCTTTGCTTTTAGCGTATGGATTCCTTGTTCATTTTTACTATATTCTTCTTCTAACTTTTTCAGATTAAGATTCCTATCTAAAATATCCAAATTCTCTATATGATTGTCCAATAAATTATAATGATTTTCTAATTCCCAAATTAATTCAAGTTGAGACATATAATTCCCTCCATTTTAATATAATTGGCAATTGACGGACGATTCTTCATAAACTTGTATATTTAAATCATTTTTAAATTTATTATATAGGTATTCCTTTATAATAGGTAATATTACCTTCTCCGTATGGTAATGTCCGGCATCTACTAAGACAAGCCCTAGTTGTATTCCCATCTCGGCATTATGATATTTTATATCTCCAGTTATATATATATCTGCACCCAATTTATGAGCATCATATATAAATTCGGATCCACTTCCACCGCATACAGCTACCCTCGAAATACTTTTCTCAATATCACCATACACTTTTAAGTTCTTAACATCTAATTGGAATTTGACAATATCTAAATAATCTTTTATTTTTGTTTTTTCGATATCACCTATTCTTCCGTATCCATATACCTCACCATCTTCAATTTTGAATGTACTTAGACATATAGGATTTTGTAATTTAAGCAAATCGGCCAATACATCATTTACTCCACCTTTGGCTAAATCTAAATTGGAATGGGCATTGTAAATGACTATATTGTGTTGTATTGCTTTTAATATAAGTCTTTCCTTATAAGTTTCATTTGTTAAGCTTTTTAAAGGTTTAAATATTAGAGGATGGTGGGTAATTATCATCTGGTAGTCTTCTTCAATAGCTTTGTTTAAAACACCCTCATTTATATCTAGGGAAATAAGTATTTTTTCTACATTAAAATCATCATGACCTATTTGAAAACCAGTATTATCCCAAGAATCAACGAGTTCACTTTTTGCCCAACTGTCCATTGCGTTTATTATATCTCTAGCTTTCAATTTCTGTTAGCACCTCCCTATAGCCTTTTAGCTTATCTGTTAATTCTTCGTATCTTGCCCTTCCTTTTTCGGATGAAATACCTTCCAAATCCTTTAATATATTTAATGTGCTCTGTATTTTATATTCAATAAATTCCTTTAGTAGCGGATGATTATCAATAATTAAGGATTTGCCAATTTCAAAATATATATCCTTATCAATATAATCAATGCCTTTTTTTGCATAGATTATTTCATAGAACTTATCATCTTCCTTTGCCAGAGTTTCCTTGACAATTTTGAATTTACTGTTTATCAAATATTCTCTTAGCTCACGACTAGCTATCATTGGTTGTAATATAAAATTAGTTATAGAGTTTGTCATTTCTATATTTTGTTCTAGTATTTCTTTTATTAATAGACCACCCATACCAGCAATAATTACTGTATCTATTTCGAAAGGTTTGAAAATTTCTAACCCATTTCCCAATCTGGTTTCTATTTTCTTTTCAAATTGAAGCTCTTTTACATAATTTATAGCCTTGTTTAAGGAACCTTGACTTATATCTGTTGCTATTATGTGTTTTGATATATTATTGCTAATCAGATACACAGGTATATATCCATGATCTGTACCTACATCCCCAACTATTGAGTTGTGTGGCACTAAGCTTGCTATCTCCATAAGTCTATTTGATAATCTCAAAAATATCTTCCTTTCTAAGTTAAAAGATTCGCAAAAACGCGAATCTTTACTATTCTAAAAAATCCTTTAATTTTTTACTTCTACTTGGATGTCTTAATTTTCTTAAAGCTTTAGCTTCAATTTGTCTAATTCTTTCTCTAGTAACATCAAATTCTTTTCCTACTTCTTCTAATGTTCTTGCTCTTCCATCGTCTAAACCAAATCTAAGCCTTAGAACCTTTTGTTCCCGCGGAGTTAAACTGTCTAATACATCAATCAATTGTTCTCTAAGCATAGTAAATGTAGCTGCCTCAGCAGGTGCCAACACATCTTCATCAGGAATAAAATCCCCTAAATGACTATCTTCTTCCTCACCTATAGGTGTTTCTAAAGAAACTGGCTCTTGAGCTATTTTCATAATCTCACGCACTCTTTCAACATCTAAATTCATTTCTTTACCTATCTCTTCAGGTGAAGGGTCTCTTCCTAATTCCTGAACTAATTGTCTTTGAACTCTAACTAGTTTATTTATTGTTTCAACCATATGAACAGGGATTCTAATTGTTCTAGCTTGGTCTGCTATAGCCCTTGTTATTGCCTGTCTAATCCACCAAGTTGCATAGGTACTAAATTTAAAACCTTTTTTGTATTCAAATTTTTCAACAGCTTTCATCAATCCTAGGTTACCCTCTTGGATTAAATCTAAAAATAGCATACCCCTACCAACATAGCGTTTTACAATGCTTACAACAAGTCTTAAATTGGCTTCCGCCAGCTTCTTCTTAGCTGTTTCATCTCCTTCTTCCATTCTCTTGGCCAATTCTATTTCTTCTTCTCCAGTTAATAGTGGAATTTTACCTATTTCTTTTAAATACATTCTTACTGGGTCATCAATGCTTACACCTTTTGGAACAGATAAATCATCTTCCCTAATATCTTCAAAGTCCTTTTCTGGATCTTTATCTAAGTCCTTATCCAAATCATCGTCGTCATCTTCTAATAATAATTCTTCTACTTTATCTCCAATTATATCAATACCAGCATCTTCTATTTTTTGATATAAATCATCAATTTCTTCTGGTTCCATAAGAATTTCTTCTAATGTATCCATTATTTCCTTGTATGTTAAAATACCATTCTTTTTCCCCTTTGATATTAACTTTTTCTCAGCTTCTAATTTATCTTTTTGACTTTTAACTAGGTCTTTATTGTTTTCTTCCAATTCAAGTTCCTCCCTACTCAATTAATGAGATCAATTTCTTTATTTAGCGCTGTCAATTCTAAACAAAGCTTTAATAATAATGATTCTTCATCTTTATTTCTTTTGATTTTTTCAAGCTCCTCTATTTTAACAATAAGTTCTTTTCTTTGATTGAGTAAATTACTAATTAATATAGTATTGATTAAGTCATCTAATATTTTATTTATATTTGTAGGTTGATAATTTAATGTATTTTTAAAGATACTTTCTATAGTTTTCTTATCTAAATTAGGTATTTCCAATGTCTTTACAAATAATACCTTTTCATCAATTTTTTCTTCATTTTCATATGCCTTAGCAATTATTTCATATATTTTTCTGCATTCTATGCACTCAAAATTGTTAGGTTTTAATCGATCATTTATTATTTCATAATAATCTTTATCTATGATTGATAGCCTAATTATATCCATTTCTGCCTTCATTTGAGCTTTTGGCAAGATGGTCTGTACTGGTTTTATTTTTTCTTTAATAATTTTACCTTTACTTGGCTCATTTTTTTTATAGTATCTACCTCTTATTTCTTTTTCAATTGCTTCTTTTGATATGCCTGTTTTACTTGAAATTTTATCAATATAGGCATCTTGCTCTATAGGACTTTTTAAAGCCCTTATTAGTTTTGCTATTTCTTTAGTAAAATCCACCTTTTCTTCTAGCTTTTCTAAATTATACTTATCCCTAATTATATTAATTTGAAAATCAATATGATGTAGAGAATTATTAAATTGTTTTTCAAATTCAATCAAACCTTTTTTATTTATGAAATCATCTGGATCCATACCCTTGGGTAAAGAAATAATCCTAGGTTGTACATCAATTTTTAGTAATAAATCTATAGCCCTTAAGGTAGCATTGATACCCGCTAAATCTGAATCATAACAGATATATACTTCTTCTCCATATCTTTTAATAAGCTTACATTGCCTATCAGTTAGGGCTGTACCAAGACTAGCTACGCTATAGTTTATACCTTTACTGTATAAAGAAATCACGTCCATATATCCTTCTACAAGGAGAATCCTTTTTCTATTTGAATATTTACTTAATAAATTTAAACCATATAAATGGTTACCCTTATTAAAAACAATTGTATCTTGCGAATTCAAATATTTAGGATGGGAATTATCTAACACCCTACCCCCAAATCCTATAACCCTTGATCTAGTATCAATAATAGGAAATATTATTCTATTTCTAAACTTATCGTAATATCCATTATTGCCACTTTTCTTGCCAATAAGTCCTGTTTTCTCAACTTCATCGTCAGTATAACCTTTTTGATTAAGATATTTGTACAAACTATCCCAACTATTTAATGAAAAACCTAAACCAAATTGTCTTATGGTTTTTATAGTAACATTTCGTTTTCTTAAATATTCCAATGCAAAAGCATTTTTAATTAAATTATTATAAAAATACCTTGCTGCCTCTTTATTTATTTCATAGGTTTTATCTTTATCATCTTTATCATTAACTTTGATATTACTATCTTCTATTTCAATACCTAGCTTGTCCGCTAAAAATTTAACTGCGTCAGGAAATTCTAGATTTTCCTTTTTCATTATAAATGTAACTATATCTCCTCCTTCTCCGCATCCAAAGCAATGATAATATTGCTTAGTTTCAGAAACTGTAAAAGATGGAGTTTTTTCATTATGAAAAGGACACAGACCCACATAATTGGACCCTGTCTTTTTTAGCTGCATATATTCGGATATTATATTTACAATATCACTGTCTTCCTTAACTTTTTGAATGATTTCATCACTTATATATAATGTCATATCATCACCTTTTAACACCTACCAAATCATTTAATATCATTATTCGACATAAATTTTAAAAATCCTTCTTTTTTTAAAATTTTTCCCAAGGTTTAGGTACAAAATTGTTTGTAAAAATATTTACAACATATCTATCTGTCATACCTGCTATGTAATCGCAAATTATATCTTCATTTTCAGAATTTATATGATCATATATTTTTAGATGTTCTTTTGGTAATTTGTCCATATTTTTTAAATAATAATTATATAATTCTGTAATGATATATTCAGCCTTGGCTTCCTCCGATTTTGCCTTTTTGTTTAAATATACACGTTCAAACATAAAATCTCTTAATTTATTGGTCGCACTGTTGATTTCTTCACTCATTAAAATATAATCCTTATTCAAACTGTTTTCTACTATATCAACAATCATAGTATTTATCCTTTTACCATGTGTTTCTCCTAAAATTTCAATGCAATTTTTGGGCAAGTCAAACTTTTTTATGATGCCTGCTCTAATTGCATCATCTATATCATGGTTAATATATGCTATTCTATCAGCATATTTTACTATTTGTCCTTCCAATGTACTGCTTATATTAGTTCCAGAATGATTTATTATACCTTCTCGAACTTCATATGTCAAATTTAGTCCAATTTTGTTTTCTTCATGTTCTAAAAAGTCTATTACTCTAACACTTTGTTTACTATGATCAAATCCATGAGGGTGTAGATTGTTTAATACTCTTTCGCCAGTGTGCCCAAAAGGGGTATGTCCTAAATCATGTCCCAATGAGATTGCCTCAACTAAATCTTCATTAAGGCATAATGCACGGGCTAAAGTTCTTCCAATTTGAGATACTTCTAAAGTATGAGTGAGTCTTGTCCTAAAATGGTCACCTTCTGGTGCAATAAAGACTTGTGTCTTATGCTTTAATCTTCTAAAGGACTTTGAATGAATAATCCTATCTCTATCTCTCATGAAATCAGTTCTAATAGTACATTTCTCTTCAGGTGATTTTCTCCCTCTTGAATTCTTACTCAATGTAGCATACTGAGATAGCTTATTTACTTCCCATTCTTCAATTTGTTCTCTAATACTCATATTATCTACCTCATTGATTTAAAATCTCTCTCATTTTATATATACAACATAAATTTAAATAATCCTTCTTTTTAGTTGAAAAATTTTTTTCAACTAAAAAGAAGTGTTATTAAACACTCCTTTTTAATACTTTATGCCTTGTTAATTTTTGATAGGTCACAGACTTTCATCATAGTATCGTAAATTGTTTTTAAAAGTCCAAGTCTATTATTTTTCAAGCTTTCATCGTCTACCATAACCATAACATCTTCAAAGAAGTTGTCAATAGGATTTTTTAAAGTTACAAGTACGTCTAATGCTTTGTCATACTCTTTCTTTTCTATAAGATTAAGTACTTTTTCTTCAATATTGTTGAAGCTATCATATAGATTTAATTCATCCTCTGTTAATAAATCTCGCTTTACTTCATCATTTGGCGCCTTTAATGCAAGTGTTGATACTCTATTAAAGGCTGATAGAATTTCCTGCAAGCCTTCCTTATTTAACCAATCATTTAATTTGTAAGCCCTTATTTTTAAATCATAAATATCGTCAATATTTGTGTTTAAAACTGCTTCAATAATATCATGTCGAATGTTCATATCCAAGAACATATTTCTTATTCTTGTAATAAAGAAATCCATTATTTCAGACTTAATCTTATTATAATCGAATGCTAAACCATTTTCTTCAACATATATATACAACGCAAAATCTACTATTTCACTTAAGGAAACATTCCATTTTTTATCTAATATTATGTTGATTATTCCAAGAGCACTTCTTCTTAATCCAAATGGATCTTGTGAGCCAGAAGGTTGTATCCCTATAGCAAACAAACCTGCAATTGTATCCAATTTATCAGCAATTGATAATATAGAACCAGCAGTAGTTGATGGTAGGCGGTCACCAGAATACCTTGGTAAATATTGTTCAAAAATAGCAATTGAGACTATCTCATTCTCCTTTGATTGTTTAGCATATTCCATACCCATTTTACCTTGTAATTCGGTAAATTCACTAACCATTTTGGTGACTAAATCAGCTTTGGAAAGATAAGCTGCCCTATCAATATTCTTTACAGTTTCCTCTCCAACCTCTAGGTAATTGCCAATCTTAGATGCCAATTTTTGAAGTCGTTTTGTCTTTTGGTATAGCGTACCTAGTTTTTCTTGGAAAGTTATATTGTTTAACTTTTCAACATAATTTTCTAATGGATGTTTTATGTCCTCCATATAGAAAAATTTTGCGTCTTCTAATCTTGCACCTAAAACTTTTTCATTTCCTTTAACAACTATATCTGTATATCTATCGTCACCATTTCTAACTGTTATAAAATATGGTAAAAGTCTCTTCTTATCATCTACCACTGGAAAATATCTTTGATGTTCCTTCATCGGTGTAATAACTACATCCATAGGTAAAGTTAAATATTCATCTTTTATTCTTCCAATAATTGGTGTTGGGTACTCTACGATATTTGTAACTTCATCAAGTAGATCCTCATCATGTAATATAGTACCCCCCTTTTCCTTTACCAATCTTTCAGAACCATATTTTATTATCTCTTTTCTTTCCTTTTGATCGATTATTACATAATTTTCTTTAAGTAATTTCGAATAATTATCTACATTGTCTATTAATATATTGCTACTTCCTAGGAATCTATGACCCCTTGTAATATTTGAAGCAATAATCCCTTCCAAATCAAAAGGAATAACTTTATCATCTAATATAGATACAATCCATCTTATAGGTCTTGCAAATCTAATGTTTTTTCCTCCCCATCTCATTGATTTTGGAAAGGAAATTCTTTTTATTAGCTCAGGCATATTACTTGCAAGTATTTCTTCTACTGATTTACCTCTCTTAATAATCTTCGCGAAGATATAATCTTCTCCGTTTATCTTATCAATAATTATTGAATTTTTATCTATGCCTTGACCCCTCATAAATCCCATAAGGGCTTTGGAGGGATTTCCTTCTTTATCATAAGCAATTTTTAGTGATGGTCCTTTTACAATTTCTTCGAGGGACTCCTGCTTGTCTTCTAAGCCATTGATTATTAAACTCAATCTTCTTGGTGTTGTATATACTACTAAATCCGTAAACATAAGTCTTTCTTTTGTTAATAATTCATTACTAATATTTTCAATTTGTTTAATTGTATCATGAATAGAATCTGCTGGTAATTCTTCTACTCCTATTTCCAATAGATATTTCTTACTCATTAATGCTCACCTCTTTATATAGCAATGGGAACCCCATATTCTTCCTTTGTTCAATATATTTAGATGCTGCAACCTTTGCTAAATTTCTAACCCTACTGATATAATTTGTTCTCTCTGATACTGATATTGCTCCCCTTGCATCAAGGACGTTGAATGTATGGGAGCATTTTAAAACATAATCATATCCTGGTAGTATCAAATTATCTTCAAGTGTCTTATGTGCCTGTTCCTCATAAGTATCGAATAGACCTTTTAATGTGTTTATATCCGCTTTTTCAAAACTATATACAGAATGTTCATATTCTGCTTTTAAAAATATATCACCATATTTTATATTTTTATTCCATTTTATATCAAATACATTATCAACATCTTGAAGATACATTGCGATTCTTTCTAGACCATATGTTAACTCAGCTGATTCTAAATCACAGTTTATACTTCCTACCTGTTGAAAGTAGGTAAATTGAGTGATTTCCATCCCATCTAACCATACTTCCCAACCTAGACCCCATGCACCCAATGTTGGTGACTCCCAATTGTCCTCAACGAACCTTATATCATGCTTTATTGGATCTATACCAATTGCCTTAAGACTTTCTAAATATAAGTCTTGAACATTTTCAGGTGAAGGTTTCAATATTACTTGTAACTGATGGTGTTGATAAACTCTATTTGGGTTTTCTCCATATCTTGCATCCGCTGGTCTTCTTGAAGGTTCTACATATACAACCTTCCATGGTTCTGGCCCCAATGCTCTAAGAAATGTGTGGGGACTCATCGTGCCTGCACCCTTTTCTACATCATATGGCTCCATTATTATACATCCTTTTTCTCCCCAATAATTAAGTAGTTTCAGCATTAAATCCTGAAAAAACATATAAACCCTCCTTAAAATAATAACTTAATTCAAAAAACAAAAACCTTATCATCCCCATAGGGACGAAAGGCTCCTTCCGCGGTTCCACCCTATTTAATACCTAGGTCGGGCATGGAATCCCACCCCTACTTCCCGTATTAGGTATTCTCTTAATTAATTATACTCCAAAGCTCCCTTCACCAGAATAATTATATCTAGTTCTCACTACACCAGACTCCCTTTGGATAATTAATAATGGTTACTTTCTTCATCATTGTATAAATTTAATTATATTATGAATATAAATTTAGCAAAAATACTTATGCCTGTCAATAGTTATACTTTGTTAGTACTCTAAAATTCACCTATTGAGTTTAATATATTTAAAGATTTAAACTCTTTTCTTTCTATATTTAACAAAATATAGTCTATTAATACATCATGAATAATGTTTAATGTTTTGTTTGATATAGAAATATCATCTAAAGAATCAAATGATGAATATATTAATTCATTTAACCCTTTAGCAAATTGGTAATCTACCGCCCTAGATGATATATCTGCTGAAAAACAATCTTCACATAACAAGCCCCCAAGAATATTGCTAAACTTCATATTTGTATTAAATTCTTTGTTACAATTTACACAATTATGAATATATGGTCTATAACCTAGGAAAGAAATAAACTTTATTTCATATGCAGTTATAAATTTCAAATAATCCTTTTTCAATTCAGAAAGAACTTTCAACCCCTTTTTTAATAATAGGAATAATTTCTCATTTTCTTCTTCAATCGGGGTAGATTTTTCGATTAATTCTAAAATGTAAAAACCATAAATCATTCTTTCCATATTTTCTCGAATAGAATAATATGAATCTATGACATCTGCATTATTGATATAGTAAAAGTTTTGTCCTTTTCTAAAAATATATTCATTTAAAGCAAAAGGTTGAGTATTGGCTATTAAATTTGATTTTGGTCTAAAGGCACCTTGAGCCATAACTGTTATTTTACCTAATTTTTCTGTATATATATTTAATATTTTGCTGGTTTCTTTATACCTTATTTCATTTAAAACAATTCCTTCTGTTTTAATCAATTTTACACCCTCTATTTATACCCAAAATATTTCACTTTATTTTCTCTTTCCCTCCAGTTCTTCTCAACCTTAACCCAAATTTGGAGATTTATTTTACTTCCTAATAATTTTTCTATATCTTCCCTAGAACTCTGTCCAATTTCTCGAAGCATTTTACCATTTTTCCCTATAATGATTCCCTTGTGAGATTCCTTTTCGCAATAGAGATTAGCATATACGTCTATCAATTCTTTGTCTTTTCTCGTTTTCATACTGTCTATCTCCACAAATATCCCATGGGGTATTTCTTCATCCAAGTTCAAAAGCGCTTTTTCTCTTATTATCTCAGATATAATAAATCTTTCAGGTTGATCTGTTATCATGTCATCTGGAAAATATTGAGGACCTTCTGGCAGCATTTCTTTTAAGACTTTTATATATTTATTGATATTTTCATTGTTTATTGCTGATATAGGAATTATCTCTTTAAAAAGGTTCATATCATTATACTTTTCAATCAGTTTAAAAACATCTTCTTCATTTAATTTATCAGTCTTATTTATTAAAAGAATTATTGGAGTAGAAATAGCCTTTAACTCTTCTAGAATATATTTATCTAATTTACCTATTTCCATGCTTTCATCTACCATGAATGTCACTATGTCAACCTCTTCTAAAGTACTTCTTGAGATTTTTAACATATATTCACCTAGAACATTCTTAGGCATTTGTATCCCTGGAGTATCGAGAAATACAATTTGAAAGTCCTCTTCTGTATAAACCATCTGTATCTTATTTCTAGTAGTTTGAGGTTTATCTGATATTATAGATATTTTTTCACCTATAACTTTATTTAATAATGTGGATTTTCCAACATTAGGTCTACCGATTACGGTAACAAAACCTGATTTATACATACTTACTCTCCTTATCCTTGTTGTCTAAATCTTCTGGTCCGAAACTATGAGGAAGTAATTCATCCAATGTATACTCTTTATAATCATCTACTGAATTGGCAATTATTATTTTAGCATCTTTACCAAATTCTCTAATTACTTGTCTACAGACACCACATGGAAAAGTGGGATTTGCATCCCCTACTACTGCTATTGCTTTAATCTTTTTATGCCCTTCGGAAATAGCCTTAAATATTGCTGTTCTCTCAGCACATAAAGTAGGTGAATATGATGCTATTTCTATGTTACAACCTGTGTATATTGAATCGTCTTCAGTAATAATAGCAGCACCTACATGAAAATTTGAATAAGGTACATATGCTAATCTTTGGGCTTCTAGAGCTTTTTGAATCAATTCTTTGTACATAACTTTACCCCCTATTATTCAATAACAATATCTGAATTTTTCTTTATTACCTGAATCCATGTAACTCCAGGATTTAATACAATTTCTTCACCATTTGCATCATAGTAATAAGTCTTTTCATTTCTATTCTTTTTTACCCATTTGATATCCATACATTTACCATTTGTTATAAACTTACCAGTACCCTCACCAATTAAGTCAACTTCCAATCTACCTTCATTATCTAATACTTTTGTATTTACTTCTTGGATAATTATATTTTTAGCAACTATTTGTGAACCATCTGATTCATCTATATGGTCTTTGCCATCTTTTTGTCTAAGGTATACTTTATTATCTTCATTATATGTATACATAGTAGTATTATTTCTCATATAGTTAATTAAAATACTCTTTCCACTATATCCTTCAATATCTTCGTCATCCTCATTGAATTTAAATGATTTAAAATTACCAGTTAAATTATAACCTTTATCTTCTTGTGTTTGACGTAGTACTTCCATACTTGAATACAGATTATTTGGAGCTTTTTTATTTTTGTTCCTCCAAAATACTTTATTTGAGCTGGTTAATCCATCAATATCTGCAATCTTAAGACTTTTTATATCGGATTTTGCCTGTTCACTACCTCCTACATGAACATAAACAGCATCAAATTCTAGAGCTTTGGTGATAAAATAAGGTCTCGCGCTTCTAATAGGTCCTATGCTTTCTGGACTATTTATCAAATAAAGTCCAAAATATCTAGTATAGGGTGCTTCAACAGGAAATTCATAAACAATTTCAGCATCCTTAAGTCCTGCTTGCCACCTTGCACTTGGGTGATTATCAAACGTAACTCCAACAACCCTTTTATTTATTCTATCTTCTGATACATATATACCACTTAAAGGAGATGGTTGTCCCTCTTTTTTCTGTGCCTTTTCCCCATCTTTTAAAATTTCATCATTACTATTTTCCTCATCAATGCTAACTGGGGGTGTTCCCACTATAACAGGTTCATCTACTTCTTTTTTACATCCAGAAAAAACAAATATTATAATAATTAAGATTGTCAAAAGTCTCTTCATTTTTGTCCCCCTTATCCTATTCCTTGAAATACTAAAACTCCTACAATTATGCCCAAAAAAGCTCCCAATACAACTTCTAGTAAAGTGTGTATTTTACCTTCTATTCTACTTTCTGCAACAAGTAACGCCAATCCTAAAGCAAATGTACTAATTAAGATATCTTCCGCTAAAAAGGAAATAATAGTAGCAATGCAAAAAGCTATAGCAGAATGTCCACTTACAAAACCCCCTTGAAAATGAGTTCCTCTACCTCTATAGAATTTAGCCTTTAATCCTATAGTAAGTAGTACCACTATCAATAATGCAACAAAGGTGCGATGTATTGGAGATCTTTTAATCTTAAATAACAATAGTTCTCCAAATAAATTTATTCTATCGAAAAATAGCAAATATCCAACAATAACAGAATTTACTGCTGAGATTAAAACTGCTCCTGCTGAAACATCCTTTACAAGTCTAGCAAGTGGATGATAATCCTTTGTTATTAAATCAACAGTTCTTTCTATTGCAGTATTAATCATCTCTGCTACAACCACTAATGAAATCGAAAACAGTAAAAGCAAAAACTCAGTTCTCGAAAAGTCAAAAAACAGGCTTAAAACAATGACTAACAGTGCAATTGTATAATGAATTTTAAGATTTTTTTCAGTTTTAACTGCTATTATAATTCCTGAAACGGCGTGATTGAAACGCTCTATTAAACTTCTATTCATATTAACCCCTTCTATGAAGAACCTTTAAATATTTTAAGATTTTTCATTACGCACTTTTCCTTATTTCTCATAATTTCTTTTTCTTCATCATTCATATGGTCATAACCCATTAAATGAAACATACTATGTGCAGTTAAATATGCAATTTCCCTATCTAAGGAGTGCCCATAATCCAATGATTGTTCATAAGCCTTTTCAATAGAGATAATGATATCCCCTAGTATTGGAGTAGGTACCCGGAAGCTATCATCCATGGGGAAAGACAATACATCTGTTTCTCTATCAATACCACGATATTCCCTGTTTAAATCCTTTATTTCATTGTTATCTACGTATGAAACACTTATCTCATAATTGTCTGTTAGACCTTCCACTTTTAATGATTCCCTTATTACAGCTTCAACTAATTTATTTGTGTCTTCAGTTATTTCAAACTTATCTTGTCTATTATCTATATATACATCCACTAAGCCTTCACCTCTGTACCATTTTCCATATTTGGATATTCAATTCTATCATGATATATACCAACTAAGATATTTGTAAAGGTATCTATTATATTAGTAATATCTTTGTTTGTTATGTCGCATTGATCTAACTGTCCATCATTTGATTTTCCTTTGACTACTTTAGATGCCATATCTTCAATTGATTTTTTGGTTGGATCTTTTAAAGACCTTACAGCTGCCTCAGTGGAGTCTGCCAGCATTACCAATGCAGCTTCTTTACTTTGCGGTCTCTTTCCACTATATCTAAAGTCTTCTATCTTTACATCTCTACCTTCTTCCTTAGCTTTATGGTAAAAGTAGGCAACTAAAGTATCTCCATGATGTTGTTCGATTATATCTATAATTTCCTTTGGTAATTTCTTGTGTTTTGCCATCTCTATTCCATCTATAGTATGATTCTTTATAATCTGTGTACTATGGATCGGATTGAGTTTATCATGTGGATTTTCCATACCAAATTGATTTTCCTTAAAATAGTATGGTTTCTTTATCTTACCTATATCATGGTATAAAGAACCTACCCTAGTAAGTAATGGATCTGCCCCTATGACCTCCGCAGCTGACTCGCTTAAATTACCAACCATTAAGCTATGGTGATAAGTACCTGGCGCTTCAAGCAATAGCTGTCTTAATAAAGGTTGATTTGGATTAGATAGTTCCAATAGTTTCAGCGGTGTTAAAACGGAAAATGCATTCTCCCACAAGGGTAGTGATCCTAATGTGATTATGCCTGATAAAATACCATTGATAATCCCAAAAAAGTTTCTAATCATTAATTCTTTAAAGCTTAAATCCTGTATAAAGCCAAAGGAAGTAATAACAAGAATATTGATTATACCAATATACAAACCTTTTAACAACACACTATATCTTTGATTCTGTTTTGTTGAGGTTAATACACCAATACTTCCACTAAGAATGAACATATAAATTATATTAGTATCAAGTCTAAGATTATAACCTAAAAAAGTAACCATAAATATATTGCTTATTAATGCAAGTTTAGGTTCAATTAAGATAGCTATCAATAATGAACCTGCAGATATTGGAATTAAATATATGGATATAATACTAAATCCATGAGAAATAATTATGGTCAATGTTATTACTAACAAAAGTATAATTATCTTATTATTGTAAAATATTTCCTTATTAAATAAATATATATAATATACAAAGAAAAAAATTGAAAGGCAAAGTAAGAATCCCATTCCAAAATAAGTTTTTATTGGAGTTTTATTGTCTTCTTTTAAGAGCCCCGATTCCTTTATTAAGCTTAATTTATGCTCGTCAATTATATCTCCTTTTTGAGCTATCATATCATTTTGTTTCACAATTACTGGTTTTACTTTATCTATTTCTTCCTGCTTAATCCTTTCAGTTTCGGCATAATCAATTGTTTCATTAGGTTTTATGGTTTCAAAAATCAATGATAGTCCTAAAGATTTTTGATCTTCTGTAATACTCAATGAATTGAAAGTTTCTTTTAAATTTTCCTTTTCGTATTCCAATTCATCTTCTCTAATTCCTCTTCCCATCATTTGATTTACTAAATCAATAATTAAATTTTCAAAATCATTAAGGGTCCTAAAGTCCATATTAAGTGCAGTTAAAATTTGTCCCTTACTTAAATTTAAATTCGTATTCTCTAGTAAGATATCGCCCTTTTTACTTACACTAACATTATTTTGAAGCTTTACATCCCTTACTGTATCCAAGAATGTAGATATTTTATCTTTCATTTGCACTTGAATGGAAGGTGATATTCTATATTTAGGTGCTACTTTATTTGCTACATCAGATTTTAGAATATTTGTTGAATATTCGTCTATAAATTCTTTTGTTGATCTTATATCGTCCTTAGCTATATCTCCTATTTTTAAATCTACTTTCTTAGCTTCATATCCTTGAATAGTTATAAAAAAAAGTATTGCTGTAAAAATTACAAGCAATAGCCCAATAAATAATTTTTTGTTACTACCTATAATATCTTTTATAGAATTTTTTTCATTAGTCTTTGTTGTTTTTTTCATGGGTTTTCCCCCTAAGTGGGTTTATTATCATTCTTTTCATACGCTTCAATAATTTTTTGGACTAACGGATGCCTTACAATATCATATTTTGACAAATATACAAAATCAACACCTTGTATATTTTCTAATATTTTACTCACTGTCTTAAGTCCCGATTGTTTACCTTTTGGTAAATCTACTTGAGTTATATCACCAGTAATTATAGCCTTAGAACCAAATCCTAGGCGGGTTAAAAACATCTTCATTTGTTCATTTGTAGTATTTTGAGCTTCATCTAATATGACGTAAGATGAATCAAGGGTTCTTCCTCTCATATAAGCTAAAGGAGCAACTTCAATTAGACCTTTTTCTACATATTTCCCATATGTCTCAAATCCCAATATTTCAAATAAAGCATCATAAATTGGTCTTAAATATGGGTCAACCTTTTCTTGTAAATCTCCTGGTAAAAAACCTAAATTTTCCCCTGCTTCCACAGCTGGTCTTGTTAAAATAATTCTATTGACTTCTTTGTTTTTAAAGGCTTGAACAGCCATAGCCATAGCTAAAAATGTCTTTCCTGTACCTGCAGGACCTATCCCAAATACTATATCATTTTCCTTGATGGAATCCAAATATCGTTTTTGACCTAAAGTTTTTGGTTTTATACCTTTGCCAGTGGCTGTTATACATACGACTTGATTTAATAATTCGCTAATCTTATTCTCTTTACCTTCTAATATTAGCTGAATAGCATAATTTAAATCCTGTTTATCAAGTCTTCCCTGTTTTTTAACAATCTCAATTAAATTATATATTAGCTTTTCACCTAAATTAACATTTTCGTTATCTCCGTATAATCTAATATCCCCATTACATATTATTATGTCAAGATTTAACTTACTCTTAATTATATCAATATTTTCATCAAACTCACCAAATATCTCCCGGATAATATGATTATTATGGATTTCTATTCTTTTTTCATCAGCTATATCTGTCAAATTCCAACCTCCTAGTTTATGATCTGTTGTTTACTTATTTCTTCTATGGTTTCTATCACCACTGTTGTTTTTAAAATATTATTTTCTATTGAGTGATTAATTTCCTTCGCTACTATTTCAGCGCCTTCATATAGTTCTTTATTTATTTTCTCTATTGCTTTCAATTGATTTGCCCTTTTAATAAATTCAGGATCTTGCTTTATTTCCGTAATTGTCGTTTCTCTATATTCATATGTTATAAACTTTATTGGAAAATCTACTTCTATAAAATCCCAATCAAATAATCTTTCTTCAATAACTATTTCTTTATAATTTTCATATGGTATATCCTTAATAAATTTTACCCCAGTATTATTAATTTTTATTCCCCTTTGTTTCAAAACCTTTCCTGTTTCTTTTTCAACCTTTTTAACAACCATATCCTCAACTGTTTCTACATATCTTGTTCGTGCAAGGACTTCTCCATCTGCATGGACCAAATAAGGATCTATATTTTCATTATCAATAACACCAGAAATAAGTACTTGATTTTGTTGAACTATCTGACCTTCTTTGACTACTGCTACTCCATTTCTTGCAACTATTTTTTCTATTACACCCTTCTTTCTAGCCACTATATTGCTAGGGTACGATTTATCTACTTTTTCTGGAGGAATCGGTTCTTCTTTTATTTCTATAATCAACTTTACTCCCTTTATCTGAACATCTATAAATGAAAAATAATTGAATTCATCAAGTATTGCTAATTCCAGTTGCTCTGTTGATATACTCCTTTTAAAGGTCCCTAAATTTACTTTGTTCCTTTCAAGTAAATCATACATTTTTTCCTTCGGAGTTTGTTCTAAGCCGTTTACTTCAATTTTTAATATAAAGGAAGATAAAAGGATTAGCAATAAAATACACGATAAAAATCCAATTGCAAACATTTTTCTTTTCTTTATTTTTTCTATTAAAAAAGGAAGCCCCTTATTATTTAAAATTGTTAACTTGCAGCCTAATTTATTGACTAAATCCTCAATGTCTTTTAATCCCTTTAAACTAACATTAGCCTCAACCTGAAAGTAATTTAACCTTTTTACATCCCATAGATAAATATTGTTTGTCAGTGCAAGATTTAAAAGTCTTTCAAGAGACAATCCTTCAATTCTAATAATAACATAACCTTTTAAATAATTCCATATTTTTATAGCTAGCATATCATCACTCCTAGCTTAATATTTCTATTTTTTCAATAAAACCTGTTATAAGTATTTCTTCCATAAGTATATTTTTAATTTCTAAATCATACCCTATTATTTTTAAAATTCCTATTTTAGAATTTATACGAACCATCGAATTTGTATACTCAATTATTCCTTTATGATTAACTATACTAACTTCTTTATTTCCTATGATTGAAATCTTTGGTAAATCTAAGGTTATATCTAAAGGCAATTCAAGTGCTTCTGATAAATTTATCTTTATATCCTCCATTTTTTTTTTCATATATATCCCTCCAATCTATCATATGCCAGCATATATTCTACTATTACATTAAATGCAATTCGCAGTTTCTCAAAAAAAAAGAAGCATATTACATGCCTCTTTTCATATTCTGTATTGATTTTGGTTCTGATAGAATTTCAGAAAATATAATCCCTCGTAGTATATCATTTTTTACATCGATAACTGGGTTTTTAACCTCTATATTTGATTTTTCTTGAAGCTCAACCTTAATCTCTCTAGGGGTATGAACTTTTAGATTCAAATCTTCTATTGAGGATAACTGACTGCTTCCCATTTTAGAATGATATACATTTTCTTGTTTTGGAGCAAGAACTTTTCTTTGCTTCTCCCCTTGTATTTCTTTTTCAATCTCTTCTCTAAGTGTTGATACAGTTTTTCTAATTTCTTTTTGAAAAGTTGTAGATTTTTTAGTACCCAATTGCTGGGCTCTTTTTCTTCTTGCTTCTTCTATTTTCTTTTTATCATTTGCACTTTTTACAAATAAATTTATTACAAACACTACAATTAGAAGAATTAGTGGATTATTCATTTAATCACATCCTATTTTTGTTTCTTATCTTCATCTGCTATCTTTGATATTGATGATCTCATATCTGTATCTGCAAGGATATTTTTCATATTGTAGTAGTCCATTACTCCAAGTTTACCCTCTTTTAAAGCAGAAGCCAACGCAAGTGGAACCTCTGATTCAGACTCAACTACCTTTGCTCTCATGGCTTGAACATCTGCTTTCATTTCTTGTTCCTTAGCTACAGCCATAGCTCTTCTTTCTTCCGCTTTGGCTTCAGCTATTCTCTTGTCAGCTTCAGCTTGATCCATTAACAATTTAGCACCGATATTTCTTCCTACATCTACATCTGCTATATCTATAGATAAAATTTCAAAAGCAGTTCCTGAATCTAAGCCCTTGTCAAGTACAGTCTTAGATATACTATCAGGATTTTCTAAAACATCTTTATGAGAATTAGAACTACCTACAGTAGTTACAATACCCTCTCCAACTCTTGCGATAATTGTTTCTTCTCCAGCTCCACCAACTAATCTTTCAATATTAGCCCTTACAGTTACTCTAGCCTTTACGATTACCTCAATACCATCTTTAGCCACTGCTGCTATTTGAGGAGTTTCTATTACCTTTGGATTAACGCTTACCTGTACAGCCTCTAAAACATTTCTTCCAGCTAGATCAATAGCTGCCGCCCTTTCAAATTCCAGAGGAATATTTGCTCTCTGAGCTGCTATCAATGCGTCAACTAGTGTATTTACATTCCCTCCTGCTAAAAAGTGTGCCTCTAATTCGTCAATGTGCAGAGTTAAACCAGCTTTTGTAGCTTTTATCATTGGGTTTACTATCCTGTGGGGCGCTACACGTCTAAGTCTCATACCAATCAATGTTGATATTTTTACTTTTACACCTGAAAAGAACGCAGTAATCCATAACCCTACTGGTACAAAAGTGAAAAATAACACCATAAAAACAATGATAATTAATGATATTCCAATTGTAAATAAAAATCTTCCATCCATACTATTTCCTCCTTACAAAAATTTTAATTCCTTCAACCTTAGCAACTATAACTGGGGTTCCTTTAGGTAAAAAGTAACCTTCGGTTAGTGCATCATATCTTTCTCCATCTATTTCTATAAAACCAGTTGGTCGAAGTTCTGAGACTGCAATACCTTCTTTGCCTAATAATACTTCTTTGCCTAAATTTATAGAACTTTTTTGGGTATTATGATTTGTTTTTAATATTATTTCATCAAGTAGTTTGCTTCTAAAGCCCAATTTCAATAAAATAACGCTAACTATGGTAGTTATTATTATCGAAATACTTACAGATAAAATTGCATTTGTAAGGTTATCCATAGCAAGTATTGTACCTAAAACCACTAAAATAATTCCGCTTATACCCGGCAATCCAAAACCCGGTATCAAACCCTCTATAAGCAATAGAATCAACCCTGTGGCAAATAGAGCTAAAGATGTCCAATTAGAATTTCCTGCCAGTATATTCCCACCAAAATATAGACCAAAACCAATTATACTAACAGTGCCACCAATACCAAAACCAGGAGTTAATATTTCTACTACCATTCCAATAAAACCTAATGCTAATAATATACTACTTATATATGGACTGGATATATATTTTGCAAGTTTTATTGACAATCCTTCCTTCATCTGTACAACATTAGCATTTACGATATTGAAATATGTCAATATGTCATTATAATCATCAGAAATATAGTCGGCTACTCCATATTTTAAAGATTCTTTCGAAGTAAGATTGACTAATTTACCTTTATGTGTAACTCCATTAATTATTATATCTTTATCTGCCATTGCTTCGATTATCTGATAATTCCTATTTCTATACTGAGCTGTATCCCTCAACATTGATCTCCATAAGGATAATACTTTTTCGGTATTTGGATTAGGCTCTGCTGAACCTATTGTAGCATTAGACGCCATTACCACCTTTTCACTTGCAATTGCTAGTAGCACACCTGCGGATTCAGCTTTATTATTAACAAAAGAGATGGTGGGTATATTAGTAGATAAAATAAGATTTTTTATCTTCTCTGCTTCATTTATTAGACCACCATAGGTATCTATTTCAAATATTATTGCTTCAACATTATCTTCATTATTTATATCTTTCATTACGTCTTTTAAATAATTGTAAGTCGCTCTATTGATTTCACCCTTGATAGGAACAATATAAACTTTGTTCGTTTCTTCAGCAAAACCTATACTACTTATCAATAGCAATAAAATTAAAATAAATATACTTTTAGTTTTCAAAAAATCACCTCCATGTCTTATAATACCATATTTACTTTATATTTACCCAATTTTGTGCAAAAAAAAAGGGTAAAAAAACCCGAGTTTTTAAACTCGAGTTAATTTAATACTTTTTTCACTATGTTGTTTACTATATTTCCATCTGTTTTACCTTTTACTTTTGGCATTACAGCTTTCATTACTAGTCCTATATCTTTCATTGAGGTAGCATTAATTTCTTCTATAGTTTCCCTAACGATTTTTTCAATTTCCTCTTCTGATAATTGTTTAGGGAGGTATTCTAAAAGGATTTCCATTTCTGATTCAGTTAATTTTACTAAATCTTCTCTAGAACCTTTTTTAAATTCTTCAATTGCTCCTCTTTTTTCTTTTAATTGTTTAGATATTATTTCTAATATTTGTTCATCTGTTAATGTTATTCTTTCGTCAACTTCTTTTTGTTTAATTGCGGCTCTAACCATGGTTATAGTGTTTTTTCTGATAGTATCTTTGTTTTTCATAGATGATTTTAAATCATCCATAAGCTTATTTGCAAGGGACATTACTTCACCTTCTTATTAAAACTTTGCATGCCTTTTCTTTCTTGCAGCTTCAGATTTCTTTTTACGTCTTACACTTGGCTTTTCGTAGTGTTCTCTTTTTCTAACTTCTCCAATAACACCTGCACGTGCACATTGTCTTTTAAATCTTTTCAACGCATTATCAAGAGATTCATTTTCTCCAACTCTAATTTCTGACATCCGATTCTTCCCTCCCCTCTCCTTATACAAGAGTACTTCAAATTAAACTATGGTTAAGGATTGCACACTTGATAATTATACATTATTATCACATATTTATCAATATGTTTTTAACCTGGAGGCCATAACAATTGTCTACCACCTAAGACATGAAAATGAATATGGTTTACAGTTTGCCCACCATCTTCTTTACAGTTGTTTACTATTCTATAGCCCGATTCTAGTCCATTTTCTTTAGCTAGTTTTTTAGCTATTTTAAACACATGTGCAATAATGTGAGAGTTTTCATCATTTATATCATCATTGGATTCTATATGCTCTTTTGGAATTATTAAAAAGTGAACTGGGGCTTGAGGGTTTATATCTTTAAAAGCTACAACCATATCATCTTCATACAAAAATACACTGGGTATTTCTTTGTTTATTATTTTACAAAATATACAATCCATTACCCTTACACCTCCTTTGTTGTTGCATAATTATATTATATAAATTAATATATAAATTCACAATTCACAATTCACAATTCACAGTTAAAAAGCATATATGCCGTCATTCTGGATGATTGGATGTGAATAGTATCAATTAATATATAATTTCACCTAATAATAAATCATTTTTTTTATTTAAAATCTTTGTGCTTTTTATTTCGCCTATTAAAGATATATCTGAAGTTACAGCTACTCTAATATAATTTGTAGTATAACCTTCATATTGATTCGCAATGCTTTTATTTGTTTCTTCATATAAAACATCCAAATTTTTATTTATAAATTTACTCATAAATTCACCTGCTAATTCTTCACCAAGCTTTATTAATTTATCGCTTCTATCATTTTTTATATTACCTTCAATCTGATTTTCGTATTTAGCAGCAGGTGTTCCTTTCCTTGGTGAATATTTGAATACATGTATTCTAGAAAATTTGATTTCATTGACAAAATCATATGTTTCTTTAAATTCCTCTTCCGTTTCTCCTGGAAATCCAACGATAATATCTGTTGTAATTCCAGCTTCAGGCATATATTTTCTAATTAAATCAACCTTTTCCTTATATATTTCACTAGTATATTTTCGATTCATACGCTCTAATACGCTATTGCTACCACTTTGAAGGGATAGATGAAAATGGTCACATACCTTTCCTATATCAACTATAGATTTCATAAACTCTTCATCTATTATAGTGGGCTCAAGAGAGCTTAATCGAATCCTCTCAATACCGTCTATACTACCAATTTTCTTTATAACATCTATCAATGGTATATCTTTTAAGTCTTTACCATAGGATGCAACGTGAATTCCAGTAAGTATAATTTCTTTAAAACCTGCGTTGGCAAGTTTCATAGTTTCTTCTATTATATCATCACATACCCTGCTTCTAATAGGTCCTCTTGCATATGGTATGATACAATAACTGCAAAATTGATTACATCCATCTTGAATTTTTATATAAGCCCTTGTTTTAGACTTTATATCATCTATATTTATCTTTTCAAATTCTTTATAGTTTTTTATATTTCTAACAATATTTATCTTTTCTTCACTATTCATTGCCCTTTCACAAAGTTCAACAATTCTGTTTCTATCGCTAGTGCCTATAATTACATCAACACCCTCAATTTTTGCAACTTCATCTGGAGAAACTTGTGAATAGCAACCTACTACAGCAACTATTGATTTTGTATTCAATTTTTTTGCTTTTCTTATAAATTGTCTAGATTTTCTATCTGAAAGATTTGTCACTGTGCAAGTATTTATTACATATATATCTGCAATATCATTTTCACTTACAATAGAATAATCATTCTTCTCAAATAATTCTTCCATAGCTTCGGTTTCATATTGATTGACTTTGCATCCTAGAGTATGAAATGCTACGGTCTTCATTAAATCACTCCTAAACCTCCAAGTTCGTAAAGAATAATAGTAGATGTAACTAGCCCAGCCGTTTCAGTTCTTAGTATTCTAGGACCAAGTGTTACTATTTTTCCACCTATATCCTTTAATCGCCCAATTTCGTCTTGTTCAAGTCCCCCTTCGGGACCTATAATTATATTAACTCTTCCTTCCTTAATATTAGACAAACCTTCTTTAATAGTATATGATTTTTCATCCTCATAAGGAACAATAATATTCTTTTCACCCAATAAAGATTCTATCATTTCATCAAATGTAATAATATTTTTTACAATAGGGATATAATCCCTTTTAGATTGCTTAGCAGCTTCTTCAACTATAGAATTCCATCTACCAATCTTCTTTTGTTCTTTATCAATTTCTTTAATTTTAACAACTGACCTATGGGTAGCAACGGGGTAAAATTCTTTTATACCAATTTCAGTTCCTTTTTGAAAAATAAGTTCCATTTTTGTGCCTTTGGCTAATCCTTGGTATAATACAATATCAATTTCTGATTCACTAGTACCCATTTTTTTATCTAAAATATTTGTTATAATTTTGTCTTTTTCAATTTTATCTATCTTACAATTATATACAAAACCATTGCTAGATATTTCAATTGTTTCATTTTGCTTTAATCTGAGAACATCTTTTATATGTTTTACGTCAGTTCCCAAAATTATAATATTATCTTCATTTACTTGAGATTTGTCAACAAAAAATCTATGCATTATATCACCGCTGGTTTAGATGCAACTATACATGCCCATCCATTCATCTTTTTAATTTCTATTATATTAAACCCATTTTCTAATAAAGAAGTTTCCACCAAGGGTATCTTTTCAATTATTATACCAGAAGCTATAAATGTACCATCATCTTCTATATAATCGCTCAAATCGTATGTCATCTTCGCTATTATTTCAGCAATAATATTAGCAACAATAATATTGGCTTTGCCATCTATACAATCTAAAAGATTGCCTTTTTTTACTTGAACTATATCTTCAACATTGTTAATCTTAATATTTTCATTTGATACCTTTACACATAATTCATCTAAATCTATAGCTACAACTTCTTTGGCACCTAATTTAGCAGCTACTATACTTAGTATACCACTACCACAGCCAATATCATATACTTTTGAATCCATGCTTACGTATTTTTCCAAAGCTTCTGTACACATTATAGTAGTTTCATGAGTACCTGTGCCAAATGCCATTCCTGGATCTAGTTCAATAGTTATTCTATTTGATAGATTTTCATAGGATTCCCATGAAGGTTTTATAACGATTTTTTCACCAATTTCTTTAGGTTTATAGTATTTTTTCCAATTTTCCGCCCAGTCCTTATCGTCTACTTCGCTAATAATTACCTCTCCATAAGGTTTATTTCCAACTGATAGTGGTACTCTTTCTATATTATTCTTTATCAATTCAACAGTTTCTAATAAATCTTCACTTTCAGAAAAATAAGCTTTAATTAAAATTCCTTCAAAATCCAAATCTATCAAGCTTGGGTCAATAAAGTCCCAATCTGTTTCAGTTCTTGAGAATTCTTCTATATCGTGTGGATCTTCAATTGCTAAACCATTTGCACCTGCGGAATATAAAATATCGGTAATTATGTCCTCGTTTTCCGGCGTTGTTTTTACCTGAATTTCTAGCCATTTCATAGTTTACACATCCTTTATTAATCTCAAATAATTATAACGTAATAAATCATAAATTGCTAGCCCACTTTTTAAAAAAAGAATCACTCAAAGAGTGATTACTAATTGAATGCATCTTTAACTTTCCCAAAGAATCCTTTTTTGTGTTCTTTGAAATCTTCACCAGATTCTTCTGCAAATTGTAATAATAGTTGTTTTTGTTTTTCAGTTAAATTTGTTGGAATTTTTACATCAACAGTAAAGTATAAGTCTCCCCTACCTACGCCACGTAAATTTGGAACACCTTTATTTTTCAATTTAAATTGGGTACCAGTTTGAGTGCCCTCTGGTAAATTGAATTTTTCTATACCTTCTAAAGTTGGTACTTGAATTTTTGCCCCTAATGTTGCTTGAGTAAATGATATAGGAATGTTTAAAAATATATTATTCCTATCTCTTTTAAATACAGGATCTTCGTTGACGCTAATATAAATATATAAGTCCCCAGATGGTCCTCCTAGATTACCAGCTTCTCCTTCACCACCTATAGAAATAACTGAATCATTATCTACCCCAGCAGGTATTTTAACTTTTATTTTCTTATCTTTAACTTCTTTACCTGTACCGTGGCAGACATTACATTTTTCCTTAACTACTTCTCCTGTTCCTCCACATTTATCACAAGTCCCAACCCTTACAAATTGTCCAAAAGGAGTTTGTTGTGCATATCTTACTTCTCCTTTACCATTACAATTTGGACACGTTTCTTTTGCAGTGCCCGCCTTTGCACCTGTGCCTGAGCAAGTTGAACAATTCTCAGTTTTTCTGATTTGTATTTCCTTTTCAACACCAAATACTGCATCTCTAAAATCTATGTTTAAATTATACCTTAAATCAGATCCTCTTGTAGGGCCTTTTCTTCTAGACTGAGATGAACTACTAAAGCCTCCACCAAATATATCAAATATATCGTCAAATATATCAGAAAAACCTCCAAATCCTCCACTACCAGCTTGTGGGTCAACTCCAGCATGGCCAAATCTATCATATCTGGCCCTCTTTTCTGGATCGCTGAGTATTTCATAAGCAGCATTAGCTTCTTTAAATTTTTGTTCTGCTTCCTTATTATCAGGATTTAAATCTGGATGGTACTTTTTTGCTAAGTTTCTATATGCTTTCTTAATTTCATCTTGACTTGCATCCTTATTGACCCCCAAGATTTCATAGTAATCTCTCAAAGATTACACCTGCCTTTCAATAATCTATGAATAAAATTCATAAGCTAAATCCTAAGATTTAGCTTATGCATTATATTATTGGTCTTCATCATCTACTACTTCATAGTCAGCATCTACTACATCATCAGCACTTCCGGCTTCTCCACTACCTGGCCCATCTTGATTTTCTTTATGCTCATATAATTTCTGTGAAATAGCATAAAATTCTTCTGTTAACTCATCAGTTTTTTGTTTAATATCTTCTATATTGTCCCCTTCTAGTGACTTTTTAAGAGCATCTAACTTGGTTCTAACCTTAGATTCCTCATCTTTTGAAATCTTTCCTTCCAAGTCTTTAAGAGTCTTTTCTGTTTGATATACTATAGAATCACCATTGTTTCTAACTTCAATAGATTCTTTCTTTTTCTTATCTTCTTCTGCATATCTTTCAGCTTCTTTTACCTTTTTTTCTATTTCATCATCAGATAAATTTGAAGATGCTGTAATTGTTATTTTTTGTTCTTTCCCAGTGCCTAGATCCTTGGCGCTTACATTTACGATTCCATTGGCATCTATATCGAATGTTACTTCTATTTGTGGAATTCCTCTTGGTGCTGGTGGTATACCAGTCAATTGGAATCTACCTAATGTAGTATTATCCTGAGCCATTTGTCTTTCACCTTGAAGTACGTGAATATCTACGGCAGTTTGCCCATCTGATGCAGTTGAGAATACTTGAGATTTCTTTGTTGGTATAGTCGTATTTCTTTCTATCAATCTAGTTGTAACTCCACCCAATGTCTCGATTCCCAATGACAATGGAGTAACGTCTAATAGAAGTAAGTCAGAACCAAATTCACCAGCTAATATTCCACCTTGTATAGCTGCACCTACTGCTACACATTCATCTGGGTTTATATCTTTTTGAGGGTCTTTTCCTATAAGTCTCTTAACTGCTTCTTGAACAGCTGGTATTCTTGTAGATCCCCCGACTAATAAGACCTTCTCAATTTCTGTTGGTTGTAAACCAGCATCTTTTAATGCAGCCCTAACAGGTTCCAATGTCTTTTCTACTAAGTGTGATGTTAACTCATCAAATTTAGCTCTAGTAATATCCATATTTAAGTGCAAAGGTCCTGAAGCAGTTGCAGTGATAAAAGGTAAATTTATATTTGTTGACATAACTGATGAAAGCTCTTTCTTTGCCTTTTCAGCTGCTTCTTTTAATCTTTGCAAAGACATTTTATCCTTTGTTAAATCAACACCATTTTCTTTTTTAAATTGTTCATTTATATATTTGATTATAGCATCATCAAAGTCATCTCCACCAAGATTGTTGTTTCCTCTTGTGGCTAATACTTCAAAAACGCCATCACCTAATTCTAGAATGGATACGTCAAAAGTACCTCCACCCAAGTCAAATACCATTATTTTATGTTGTCCATCTTCTTTATCAATTCCATAAGCCAATGCAGCTGCAGTTGGCTCGTTAATAATTCTAACAACATTCAAGCCTGCTATTTTCCCTGCATCCTTTGTAGCTTGCCTTTGACTATCTGTAAAATATGCTGGAACTGTAATGACAGCATCTTGAATCTTTTCTCCTAGATAACTTTCAACATCCGCCTTGATCTTTTGTAGTATCATGGCAGATATCTCTTGTGGCGAATACCCTTTTCCATCAATGTCTTTTTTATAATCAGAACCCATTTTTCTTTTGATTGATTGAATTGTTCTATCTGGATTAGTTATTGCTTGTCTTTTGGCAGTTTCCCCAACCAATCTTTCTCCATCCTTAGTAAATGCTACTACAGATGGTGTAGTTCTATTTCCCTCTATGTTAGGTATAATTGAAGGTTCTCCACCTTCCATTATAGCAACACAAGAGTTAGTTGTACCTAAATCTATTCCTATAGTTTTTCCCATTTTAATATCCTCCCCTAATCTATATTGAAACTTTAACCATAGATGGTCTAATTACTTTATCTTTGAATAAATACCCTTTTTGAAGAACTTCTATGACTACATTTGAATCATACTCCTCTGATTCCTCCATTGCAACTGCATGATGGAAGTTAGGATCGAAGGGTTTACCCAATGCATCCAATTCTTCAATGGAATGTTTATTTAACAAACCTATTATTTGATTGTTTATCATTTGAATACCCTGATAAAAACCATCTTCTTTGTCCATTTCAGTATTTAATGCTCTTTCAAAATTGTCTAGTATAGGAAGTAAATCAATAACAAAGCATTCAATACCATAGGAGTATAGGCTTTCTTTTTCTTTTTCAGTTCTTTTTCTGAAATTAATAAAATCGGCTTGTAATCTAAGTAGTTTATTATTCAATTCATTTATTTCTTCCTTAGATTGTTTAAGCTCTTCATCTAGGTTGTTACCTAAGTCTTCTTTTTCATGATGATTCGTCTCAATTGTGTTATCAATCTCTTTAGTTTCATCAATGTCACAATTTTTGTCTTCTTTGTTCATTATAACTATCACCTCTTTATTAAGCAATATATTTTAATCACCAATAAATAGATTTATGGCTTCAGATAAGTTTAAAGAAAAAAGTTTTAAAGTGTTAATAAGCCTTAAATAGTCCATCCTTGTAGGTCCTATCACACCAATTTTGCCTATGTTTTTCCCATTTAAGCTATAAGATGCTGTAATTATACTACAGTCTCTTATTGGTTCATATATATTTTCATGACCTATAATAATATTAATACCTTCCATAATCTCATCTTCCATAAGGACATTCAGTACTAAATCCTTATTCTCTATAAAAGAAATAATAGATTTTGCTTTATCAACATCCTTATACTCTGGAAAGTTTAACAATTTTGTAATGCCATCAGAATAAAGCTCCATAGAATCCATACTATCTACAGAATCACTTAATATGGGCAGAATCTCATCTAATATTTCTTTATAGGCATACATTTCTTCAAAATTTATCTTATTGGGTATTTCCGAAAATGAAACACCTTTTAATTTCTGAGTAAGGTAATTTGAAATTATATTCAATTGACTCGATGGTATAGTCGAATCTACTTTAAATATAGTATTCTTAACCAAATCTGAATTATTTACTAATACTAGCAGTATTTGATTATTATCTATTGGTATAAGTTGTATATGCTTGATTTTACTTTTACTTAATTGAGGTGAAATAGCTAATGCAGTATAGCTTGTTATTTTTGATAAAATTTTTGCTGTATTCTGTAATAATTGATCTAATTCTTTAGATTCTTCATATAAAAATTTCTTTACTTCTTTTTTCAAATTGTTGTCTATATTTGAATTGTCTAATTTTAATAAACTATCAACATATAGTCTATATGCTTTATCCGATGGTACCCTCCCTGCAGATGTGTGAGGCTTGTTTAAAAAGCCTAAATCCTCTAAATCGGACATTTCATTTCTTATTGTTGCAGAACTTACACCTAAGTCATAAAGTTTTGAGATGGTTCTAGAACCTATTGGCTCTCCACTCAAAATATAACTATTTATAATAGCAAATAATACTTTTAGTTTTCTTTCATCCAACATATTTATCACCTCAAACGTAGTTTGGATGTTGTTAGCACTCAACCTTATCGAGTGCTAAACCTATAATATAAATCTACCATTTGTATTAAATATTGTCAATACCTATTTAAAATATTTTATAGGCATTAAGTCTACTTCGTATTGCAATTCACAATTCACAGTTCACAATTCACAATTAAAAGGCGTAACCCTTCAAGGCATGAAATCTACTTCAACTAGGTTGGCTAAATCTAAACCTTTGTCGGTTAATCTAACACTTTTACCATCATCTAATAAAAGCCCATTGTTTATATGTTTGTGAATTATGTCCTCATATATATTGTATAAACTTTCATTAAATCTATTATAAAATTCTTCTTTTAATATACCCTCCGTAAGTCTTAAGCCCATAATTGAGTATTCAGCTATCTCCATCTCTCTGTCTATTTCTTCTTCGCCTTCTACAGGTAATTGATTTATACAAAGCTTCTCATAATATTCGTTAAAATCTGAAGTATTCCAAAATCTCTTGCTAAAAAGATTTGAATGACTATTTAAACCAACTCCAAGATAAGGCTTTATCTTCCAATATGTTAGATTGTGCTTACACGAAAACCCAGGTTTTGAAAAATTGGAAATCTCATAATGAATATAATTATTTTCTTTTAGATAATCAACAATATGATGGTACATCTGTCTTTCTAAGTCTTCATTAGGCAACGAAATTAAACCTTTCTTATTCCATTCATTCATTAAAGTGCCCTCTTCTAAAATCAAACTATAGTAGGATATATGTTCCACATCAAATTCAATAATTCGTTTTAAAGTATCGTCTACATCATCCAAATCTTGCTCAGGTAAACCAAATATTAAATCTACATTTATATTATCAAATCCTGCCATTCTAAGAATATCTATTGAATTTTTTATATCAGTATAATTGTGTATCCTTCCTAACATCCGCAGCATTTTATCATTTAAAGATTGTGAGCCTATACTAACTCTATTTATCCCAATAGATTTATAAACTAGTGCCTTATCCATTGTTATTGTACCGGGATTTACCTCAATTGTGATTTCTTTTAATTCCCCTATATTGTAATTTGAGTATATATAATCTAGGATATCTTTTATATATTTTTCATTTATTACTGATGGAGTACCTCCTCCAATAAAAATTGTTTCTAATTTGTAATCTGAAAGTTTATCCTTATATAGAGACAATTCTTTGATTAAAAACTCGATATATTTAACTATATCACGACCCTTTCTAGGAAAAGATGTAAAGTCACAATAATAGCACTTTCTCTCACAAAACGGTATATGAATATAAAGGCCAAAGGATTTCATAGCTACCTCCTTAAATTCAAATGCACACATAAGTGTGCATTATTTTTCATCATATTTCAGAACAGATAAAAATGCTTCTTGAGGCACCTCTACCGATCCTATTTGTCTCATTCGCTTTTTCCCTTCTTTTTGTTTTTCTAACAACTTTTTCTTTCTGCTAATATCTCCACCATAGCATTTAGCCAATACATCTTTTCGGAGTGCTCGAATGGTTTCTCTAGCTATTATTTTAGAACCTATGGCTGCTTGTATAGGAACAGCAAATTGATGCCTTGGGATTACATCCACAAGACGTTCTGCTATACTTCTACCCCTTTCGTAAGCTTTATCCTCATGCACAATTAGGGAAAAAGCATCTACCAACTCCCCATTTATCAATATATCTAGTTTAACTAATTCTGATTGTTTATATCCCTTTAAATCATAATCTAACGATGCGTAGCCTTTTGTTTTGGATTTTAACGCATCAAAAAAATCGTAGATTACCTCATTTAATGGCATATCATAGTGGAGAACAACACGTTTTTCCTCTAAATATTCCATATTTAGAAATGTCCCTCTTTTATTTTGACATAATTCCATAATTGCCCCAACATAATCTGTAGGTGTCATGATCGATGCACTTACAATTGGCTCTTCCATAAAATTAATTTCTGAAACTGGAGGTAGATTTGTAGGATTTTGAATTTCCAATACTTCTCCATTAGTCTTTGTAATTCTATATATAACACTAGGTGCAGTAGTGATAATGTTTAAATCAAATTCTCTTTCAAGTCTCTCTTGTATTATCTCCATATGAAGAAGTCCTAAGAAACCACATCTAAAGCCAAATCCTAAAGCTACCGATGTCTCTGGTTCAAAAACAAAGGATGCATCATTTACTTGTAATTTCTCCAAAGCTTCCCTTACTGTGTTAAAATCCTCACCTTCTGCCGGATAAATTCCACAATAAACCATAGGGATAACCTTCTTATATCCTGGAAGTGGTTCATCTGTTGGGTTGTTATCGTCTGTAATGGTATCACCTACTCTAGCTTCTTTTACATTTTTAATACTAGCAGTAACATAACCAACTTCTCCTGGTCCTAGACTTTCAAAAGGAACATGTTTTGATGTATTGATACCTACTTCTGTTACTTCAAAGGTATTTCCAGTTGACATCATTCTTATTATCATCCCTGGTTTTATAATCCCATCAAAAACTCTAATATAGCATGTAACCCCTTTATAACTATCATAATATGAGTCAAATATTAAAGCTTTTAGAGGTCCATTTGGGTCTCCTACAGGGGCAGGGACATTCTCTACAATATCCTCGAGTACATCTTCGATATTTAAACCCTCTTTTGCAGATATTAAAGGTGCATTTTCACAGTCTATTCCGATTATATCTTCTATTTCTTTTTTTACTTCATCAGGTCTTGCACTTGGCAAATCAATTTTATTTACAACTGGTAGAATTTCTAAGTCTTGTTCTAAGGCCAGATATACATTGGCTAATGTTTGGGCCTCTATACCTTGTGTAGAATCAACTACTAATATAGCTCCTTCACAGGCTGCTAAGGATCTTGATACTTCATAATTAAAATCAACATGACCTGGAGTATCGATTAAATTCAATATGTATTCATTGCCATCCTTAGCCTTATAAACTAATCTAACTGCTTTTAGTTTAATGGTAATACCTCTTTCTCTTTCCAAATCCATATTGTCTAGAACCTGTGATTGCATTTCTCTAGATGTTAACATTCCAGTTTTTTCAATCAATCTATCTGCTAAAGTTGATTTACCATGATCTATATGGGCTATTATTGAAAAGTTTCTTATTCTATTTTGTTTGCGAGCGTGCATATTTTTCCTCCTTAAAATACACCGTATTCTAGATAATTATAGCAAATAAACTTTATTATGTAAAACAAAAGACCAGAAAAATCTGGTCTTAAAATAGATTAACTATATATTTCAAATTGACAAAATAAGATTTTCCCAATAAATGTATCATATTGTTTTGTAAATCAATAGATAACAAATTGGGATTTTCCATACAATTTAAAGCAACAATAGTTTCATTTATTTCAAATAAAAATAAAACCATTAATATAAGTAATATAACTACTACATTAAATTTTAAGAAATTAATAAATCTAATTTTTCTTCTCTCACGATATTTTTCCATTCGTCTCCCCATTTTTCTCACCATATATAGGGTTGACACTTTTTTCATTATTTATTCTAATGAATCTTACCAAATCTATTGTCAAAAGGAAAATATCTAAATCCAGTTATTCCTTTTATTGATTTAATTGAGATACAGCCAAAATATCTACTATCCTTACTTGCTCCTTCCTCCCTATTGTCTCCCAATACAAACACTTCACCAGGAGGAACAATCCAGGAGCTTTCTTCATAGGTATGCGTAAAAGCGTCTTTAGCAATATAGTCTTCTTCTAAAACTTTATCATTTACATATACCTTTCCATCAATTATTTCAACCTTGTCTCCAGCTATACCTATGACTCTTTTTATATAGTCCTTGTTTGTATTGTCTGGAGCTTCCAATACTATTACATCACCTCTATCTGGTCCCTTAAAGTATAAAGGAACTTTTAAGGCAAACAATCTATCTTTTTCATGCAAAGTTGGATACATAGAATACCCTAATACATAGGTTGTATTGAAAATAAAAGTTTTTATTATAATTGCAATGACGACCGCAGTTACAATACTTTTTATCCATTCAATTGTTTCACTTTTATTTTTCTTATCATTATTGTTTTCCAAAATATAACCTCCTAATAGGACTTTATAAGATTATATCACTATTAAATTTAAATTTAAAGTTTATTCTATAATACTATCTATTACAAGGCTTAATATCTCACCTACTAATTTGGCACTTTCATTTGCCTCTTCTTGTGAAACTAGATTGCTACCTATCTCTATTAGGGCTGAATAGTCAGAGGTGTATAGATTAAACTTACCCACTGGCTTAATAATAATTCCAGTACATAAATTTGGATACAAAGTGTCGGATACTGCCTTAATGTACTTTGCAAAACTCAATATCTTTTCATAATTAGGAGCAGACGGGCCAACAACTAAGGAAAAACTTGCTGTACTTACACCATTTATATCTAATCTAGCCTTTTCTAAGAATTTTTCTTTGTATGATGCATCCTTTTCAACACCATCCCTATGGACATCAAGAAGAATTTTTAAATTTGGATTCTCTTCTTTTTTCTTATTTATGGTATTTATAGAACGTGAATAAGAACCAGTAAGTGAAGGTACATCATGGGCTATCTCCACATGGTCAACTTTATGACCATTGGCTTCTAGTACTGTTGCCAAGGTCCTACCGATACTCACTACGTTTTTATTTGTATCTGAATTATAGTACAAATCTGGATTACTTACAAGAAAGCTTTCGGTAGAATGAGTATGATACATCAATATATAGGGCTTTTCCTTATCTAATTTAATCTTTTTAATATTTAATGGTTCTGGTATATTTTCAATAGAGCTTATCCCATGAGAATCCTTAATTATTATTAGACTTTCATATTCCTCCAATTTATCTATTATTATAGAATCTTCATATTTAATAAATTCATCTTCATCCTCGTCTTCAAAATTATCAGTAGGTGCAACTTCATCCAAGTTAGGTTTTCTAGATATTAATTCATTATCTTTTTCTTTCAAATTTAAAAAGGTTACAATTTTATTGATAAAATTCTCTTTATTGCTATCTATGGGTTCTTTTCCTTTAAAATAGTTAAGTACTAGTAAACTTATATTAATAAATATCAATAGTGACAAAACAAAGATAATAAAACTAGAATTTCTATTCCCTTTTCCTACTCTTTTATATCTTCTTTTTCTCCTCATGTAAACACTCCCTAAAATATATCTTAACAAATTTATATTCAAGGAGTGTTTATGTTATAACAAGATTTTAATTGAAAGGTTTTTTGCGTTTTTTTCAAAAAACCTAACAGAAGCGTTTCAACGAAGCGGAGCTTCGTTATAACAAGATTTTTATCTTATATATCTATTTACATCCTTTATGTCAATACCAGGATGCAAAGCTATATTGAGTCCATTTGCAACAATAATAGATAAATCATCAATAACATCGTCTATATCCTTTGGGGTGACTATGGTGTTCTTCATATAGGGATTTAAAATTTCTTCTATTAAAGAATATTTATCTTCACTAGATAATTCCTCAAGCATATTATAAAATTCTTTTCCCTTTTCTGCTGTATTTTTCATTTCGCCGATTATTAAATCAAGTGTATCGCTAACTATTGTTGCAGCATTTACAACTGTTGGGATACCTATGGCTAAAACAGGTATGCCAAGTGTATTTCTATTGAGAGCCAATCTTTTATTACCAACGCCTCCGCCAGGACTTATTCCAGTGTCAGATAATTGTATAGTTGTACTAACCCTATCCATTTTTCTAGAAGCAAGGGCATCTACTGCTATAAGTAAATCGGGTTTTATTTTATCAACCACACCTTTTATTATATCAAAGCTTTCTATCCCTGTTATACCCATAACACCAGGAGCCATTGCTGCTACATTGGCTAAGTCGTCATCAGAATCTTTTTTATAATTAACAAAGAATTGTCTAGTGACCAAAACTCTATCGACGACCTTTGGTCCTAGTGCATCAGGGGTGATATTCCAATTCCCCAAACCTATAATTAGTACCTTTGAATTTGGATTATTTAACCCAAAGCCCTTTATCTCCTTTGCTAATACCTTACTTATTTCATCCTTTAAATCTTCATCTGTATTATTAAGATTAGGTACATCTATGGTAATATAATTACCAATAGGTTTCCTAATTGATTGAGCACCATGCTCATTATTAACTTTAACCCTAGTTACTGAATAGTTATTCATCTCTTCAGTGGTGACAGAAACACCCTCTACTTCAACATCCTTACCGCTATAAAGTTCTTTACTTTCTATAGCTAAATCAGTATGAATATGGTACAATTTAATTCTCCTTTCACTTATGTTTAGAAATATTTTTAACCATAACAAGATTATTTATCCTTGCAATTTGTACAACTTCATAGTATAATGTTTTTTGTTAGATTAGAGGAGGTGAAATTATTGGCAAATATTAAATCCGCTGAAAAGAGAATCCTAGTTACTAAAAATAGAACTGCTATTAATAAAAGTAGAAAATCAGAAATTAAAACATATATAAAGAAATTTGATAACGCTGTTGCAAACGGAAATTTAGATGAGGCAAGAGTGTTACTTAATACAATTGATAAAAAACTAAAAAGAGCAGCTCAAAGAAACGTAATTCATAAAAATGCTGTTTCAAGAAAGGTAAGTAGATTGACAAAGAAATTGAATCAAGCTATGTAATAGGCTTCTTTTAGGAATTTGTTTGATAATGAAGCCTTCGCCTTATAAGAGATATTAAAAAACTTCGGAAAGCCGAAGTTTTATTTCTTTTTTGCCAATTTTATTAAAAGCATTTCCATTTCAATTTTATCATTAGTACTAGTGGTTTTTATTTTTCTATCAACTTCTAAAATTGAATTAAGAGACATTTCTAAATCTTCAATATTATAATTCCTAGCTCCTGAAGAAATTTTGCTAAATTCATAAGGTTTTATCTGTAGTTTGCCTTGGATATCCCCATCAGTATATCCCTTATCTTTATATAATTTATAGCTTAATAAGAGCCTTATTTGTCTAGCAATCATAAACAATATCTTCTGAATTGGTTCATTTGATAAATATATCTCATTAAAGATTTTCAGAGAACTATTGATGTCCCCAATATTTAATGCGGATAATAAATCAAAAATATTGTTATCTAAGGATTTTATCAATATTAAGTCTATATCATCTTTTGTTATTTCTATATTATTTGTAAAGTCTACAAGTTTTTTTAATTCATTTTCTAAATCATAAAGAGTTGAGCTTATATTCCTACTTAAATATGAACTATTCTGTAAAAAGTAATTAATATTTGAATATGACATTCTTTTATTATATGATTTTAATTGACCTTCCACCCAAAGGTTTAAATCCTTACCTTTCAATTTGGCAAAATCTACAACAAGAGATTTCTTATTATATAGTCTATACAATTTTGTGTTTTTCTTTAACTCATTTGATTTATCAACTAAAATCAAACAAATATGGTCGCCCAAGGTCTCTAAATATTTATATATCTCATCCTTTGAATTTATATCCTCTTTTTCAATAAATGCATTTATACCATTAAGAATAATGATTTTCTTATTGCTCATAAAAGGCAAAGTTTCACATGCATTCACCAAAGTGTCAAAATTGGTATTCTCACCATCTAAAGTAGTGAAGTTTAAGGCTTCCCAAGTGTTTTCTATGAATTCATCTTTTACTATGGAAATACACTCATGAATTAAGTAATACTCTTCACCTAAAAATAAATATGTGTTTTCTATTTTATTTTTTTTTACAAGTTCTTTAAATTCAGTATAGTTCAAGTTTTGCACACTCCCTCTTTATGTAGATGCTTTTTATACCCACGTAACACATAAGTATAAAAAGTGAATATATGGATAATAAGAAAACATTGTCGTCTTCATCTCCATTGTATGGGATAATATCAATATCATTTTTATTTAAGATAATTTTTATTAGTCCCATTTCATCAGTTCTATATATAGTTGAATTTATATCTAATAACCTTTCTATCACTTCTTGATTGGGATGGTTATAGAAATTGTTTCTACCAACGGATATTATACTATATTTAGGTCTAATTTTGTTTAAAAAATCCTCAGTGGAAGATGTCTTACTCCCATGATGTGCTACCTTTAGAATATCCACTTGGCTTATACTATCCAAGATTTGATTTTCAACTTCTTTTTCTATGTCTCCAGTAAATAGAATTTTATAATCAAAATACGATAATAACAAGACTAAGGATTTATTGTTGTCATTATAATTGTCAATGTTAACTGCATTATCTGGCCATATAATATCTAGAGTAGTATTTCTATCTATAACTATTCTATTGTTACTATTTATTATCTTAATATATTTTGAATTCTCTGGTGTATAACTAGCTAGTATCGATTTAACTTTAATGTTATTTACCAAAGCGTCAAGACCTTGGCTATGGTCAGAATCAAAATGAGTAATTATTATACCATCTAATGTATTAATACCATTTTTTAATAAGTAAGGTAAAGTAATATTTTTTCCTATGTCAAAATCATCATTAAAAGACCCACCAGTGTCAATCAAATAATTGGAATCTCTTGTATGCACTAATATACTATCTCCCTGACCTACATCTATAAAATGTATTTCTATGCTATCATTAAGATTTATCGATATGGAGGCAACTAAAGCAACCATCAATAAATAATAAAATAATAATTTTTTTATTTTTATATCCATATTATCTAGTTTAATTAGCCCTATAACTATGCTTAGTAAAATATAATAACATATTATAGTAAATAAATCAGGAGAAAAAACATTTAAATTTAAAATAGGAAAATCCCCTAATAAATTTACTACCATAGAGTTTATATTCAGTAATATATTCAAAATAGCTCCTAAAATAGGATTTATAATGGCAAATACATATTTAAAAATAATCATTAGCATCCCAATTATTAATGAGATTGATAATATTGGAATAGAGATTAAATTCGCTATTATACCTAATAAAGGTAGAGAATTAAAATAATATGCATTGATAGGTAATAATCCAATATTTACGGCTACTATTCCCGCAAGTGAATTGATTAATTTACCCTTATAGGGATAAAAAATTTGTGTGATTTTAGGTGTAATAATAATTATAGAAATAGTTGCTATAAAGGATAGCTGAAAGCTTACACTAAATAAGTAAAATGGATTAAATATTAAAAGTATAAACATGGCTATAAAAATAGTATTTAATGAATCATAAGGTTCATGTGATAAATTGGCCAAAAATAAAATACTAATCATAAGGCATGCCCTTAGTGTTGAAGGAGAATATCCAATCAAAATTGCATAAAGCCATATTATACTAAGTGTGATAATATAATTAAACTTTCTCTTTATTCCTAATCTCGAAAATATAAAAATTAAAAATCCAGATATTATACCTATGTGCAAACCTGAGACTGCAAGTATATGTGCTAGCCCTAAATTCCTATATAGAACTAACTCCTCTTCCTCTAAAAGATTTGAATTTCCAAGAATGATGCTTAACATTAAATCCCTGTTTTTTGGACTTAAAAATTGGTTAAATAGCTCATTGATATCATTGGTAAACTTTTGTGTTAATTTATAGTATAAACTTTTTTCACATTTATCAATTTCATATATTGAATAATCTTTAATTGATGCAGTAGTATGGATTTTATGTGTTAATAAATATAATCTATAATTAAATAATTTAGGATTTGTATTTCCCATTGGTATTTTTAAAACACCATTAAATCGAAAAAAATCACCTGCTTCTAATTTACCGCTGTCTAAAACTTTCAGCATAATCTTTTCATCAACTTTATAATTCCCTGCTGTTGTTATATTGACCATATATTTGCCTTCATTTTCATTTGAATATACGACCTTTATGACCCTACCAGTGAAGTCCATTCTATTGTCTACTAGGGATAATAGCTTGCTATTCTTATTAAAATTAGTCAATATCATACCTAATAAGATGATAATTAGAAAGATATTTATGTCATTGTTTCGTTTCTTTATTATATTTAAGATAGCAATTATAATAATCAGAAATAAAATTGGGTAAATAAATCCTAAGCTTATGTTGAAACAAAATGATAGTAATATTCCTAAAATTAACCCTATTGTTAATTTAACAAATGGCTTGTCCATAAATTTCTCCCTAGACTAAAGTTTCTTAATTCGTTAATATATAAGTAGAACTAAGTTATTTTGATTAAGTTTATTAGATTAAGTTTATTTAGATTATAACATATTTGGATAAATGTATTAATGACTATTGATAAGGAAGGTGTTATTTTTGACTAAAAAAGTATATATGGAAAATCCATATCTAAAAGAAATAGAAGCTAATATTATAGATAGAAAGAAAAAAGACGATACATATCATATTAAATTGGATAGAACCATCTTTTATCCTCATCTTTCGGGAGGGCAGCCTGGGGATATAGGGACTATAAATGGTATAGAAGTTCTTGAATCCTATGAAGAAAATGATGATATATATCATATCGTTAAAGAAAATATAAATGAAAATAAAGTTCAAATATCTATAGATTTTGATAATCGCTTGGATATGATGCAGCAACATACTGGACAACACCTGTTGTCATCTTGCTTCTATCGACTTTTTAATGCTGAAACCATAAGTTTTCATGTGGGCCATGATTATGTTAGTATAGATGTTACAATGAGTGATTTATCTGAAGAAGATGCAGAAAAACTCGAAATAATGGCTAACAAAATAATCTGGTCTAATTTTAATATTAAATCATATTTTCCAAGCCAAGAAAGATTAAAAAGATTGCCTTTAAGAAAAATGCCAACTGTAACTAAGAATATAAGAATTGTTGAGATAGATGGATTTGATTATTCTCCATGTGGAGGTACACACCTTAAAAGTACGGGTGAACTTGGAATGATTAAAATTCGCAAGTGGGAAAAGTATAAAGGAAATATTAGAGTTGAATTTGTATGTGGAAATAGAGCACTTAAGGACTACATTTGGAAAAACAAATATATTAAGGATCTAAGCCTAATGCTATCATCTTTAGATAAAGATTTATTGACTAAGGTAAAAAAATTGTATGATGACAAGAGTTATTTAGAAAAAGAAATTAAAGATTTAAGAGAAAGTTTAAATAAAATTAAAGGTGAGGAGTTTTTAAAATCAAGTTTTTTAAATGAGAATGTGAATTTTATTGTAAAGGAATTGGAAAATACAAGTTTTTTAGAAATTAGCTTTATTTCATCATACCTTAATAACAATAATAAAAATTTAGTTCAAATATATGGGCTAAAAAATCAAGATAAGGGACAATTTTATATTACTAAAACAAAAGATGTAGATATAAATCTTATGGATATTTATAAGGATATTGTACTTATGAAAAATATAAAAGGCGGGGGCAACCCGAATACTATTCAAGGTGGACTTGAACTCGATGATATAGAAAATACAATACAGTTATTTTGTCATACAATCATTAATGAATTAAAGGCTAGGGAATCCTAACCTTTAATTTTTTAGTCAAATATCTCTTTAATTAAGCCTTCCCTTACTTCATTTATTCCCTGATAGTTGACACATTTTTTATAGATATTTTCTAAGGCTAAGTGATTTTCAGTGGCGCCTTCTAATGCATCTATACCCTTGTCTACTAGTGATTGGAATAACCTAAAATCCTCTTTATTTAGAAATTCTTCATTGAAAAATTCGTCAAAATCTATAACTGTATGAATATATTTTTTAGCCTCTATAGAAGTGGATATGATAGTATCCAATTCGATAATTAAAACTGAATCCAACTTTGATGGAATAAGTGGATTGTGGTAAACCTCTACGTGATAATTTCTAATCTTTGCTTCTTCTATTATTCTCTTTAAAAACGTGGTTTTTCCTGTTCCTATGTTTCCCTTTAAATAATATCTAATCTTTCTTCCATCTAATAATGATGATGTATAGTCTATATATCCTTCAGGAGTATATGCTTCCGAGAATAAATGTCTTTCTTTAAAACCAACAAAATCATTTAACACAACATCTTCATTAAATATTCTATCTATATAGTTTAGTGATAAATAATTTGTTTTTTCGAAATCAACATTTAATTTATTTGTATTCTCTATTTCATCATAAATTGCTTTACTTGCTTTAAAGAAATTGAATGCTCTCCTATATGCTGATTTATTCTTCTTTTTAGCCTTCATAATTTCTTCTTTATAAAGCTCTAATTGATCACTTTCAATATATAGGCTTAAATCGATTAACTTGTCTATCAAACCTGGATATACAGGCTCAACTGCATGAGGTAGGGTTCCATCTACTATTGCAATTCCTAGTTCCTTTATGACAACGCCATCTATTGAATTTGGATCTGAAGGACAATGTTGATATTCAACAGAATATCCATTGTCAAGTGCTCTTTTACCAATTTCCTTCATCATTGATGATTTGCCGCCGCCTGGCATTCCTTTAATTATATATAACATGTTTCGATTTATATCAATTATATTATCATGCAAGGAATAGAAACCCTCTGCTGTATTTCCACCTAAAAAGACCCTTCTTATATTTGCCATATCAAAACCTCCTAAAAAAGATTATATAATATAATTTATTCCTATGAGGTTATTATGTGCATGGAGAAGGGAAAGAACTCTTTGGAGGAATTCTTTGAATAATTTAATATGATATTTCTATTCCCCTAGATATCTCTGCTAAATCAGTTCTTTCTGCTTTTAACTTTCAATTAAAAGATGTTTTCCTAATTGTTTTTGTTTAATCATAACTCCTCTCTTTCTATGCTTATCACCATATTTAACTAATTCATATTTTTTCTCTGAATTTTTTTCTCTGAATTAACTCAAATGTTTGGCTATTACATTTATAGGAGCGTACTGTTTTCTTCAGTTCCCCAGTATACAAAACTCCTTTATAGTGGGCTTTTATTAACACTTTAGTTATATTAGTAGTCTTAACTTGAAATTTTACGCTAAGCAATATCAGCTTTTAAGTCATCATGTAGGTAATAAATACTACTCTTGGTACAGAAATCGTCTACATTCCTAGTAACTAAAGCTACCGATGTTTCTTGATTCTCTAGTAAACCCTGCCTCACTTCTGCACTACTACATCAATTCTCCATTATTGTATTCTAAGACAAATTTTTCTATTATATCTTTTACCGATGAGGCTATGTCCTTAGGTAAATCATTAAGAGAAAACCATTTAATTTCAATCACTTCATCATCATGTGTACTGTCGGTCTGTGAAAAATCCTGGCAAGTGTACACAATATCAATGCAATATACCTCATGTCCATTTGGATAAGTATAATGTCTATTCTCTCCAGCAAAAACACCATATAATTTTAAGTCATTAGCAATATAGCCTGTTTCTTCATTAAACTCTCGCTTTGCAGACTCTTCAGGGGTCTCACCAATTTCCATGTATCCTCCTGGATAACCCCATACACCAATGTCAGCCCTTTTCTGTAGTAATATCATTCCATCCTTTACTGCAATAACACTTGTTCCTACAAGAAGTAAAGGTTTATTTCCAATTAGCTTTCGCATTTCTTTTATATAATCCACTTTTTGCACCCCCTCTCAGACCTTACTTAAATATATCAATAAATTAATCCTATTTACAATACCTCAAAGCCCTACTTTCATAAATTTGCTCATGGACGTGTGGCTGTACATCGATTTTAACTATATTTTCAATCCTGACCATATTCCAGTGAGGACTATTTCCTAATTCGATTTTATATTTCACATTTCCACGAATTATTATCTCATAGCTTTCATATAGCATTGACTTTCTAGGAGTATATTAAATCCTTGATTGAAAGATGCTGAAAGGGGATATGTCGATATAGTATAATTTCCTAGTTTCTTTATATTTCTTCTATTGTGGTTATTTTTGACATGTGAAAACCTCCTTTTTCCCATCAAAAAAGAGCCCTTGGATTACAAGAATCCTTAGACTCTAAGATAAAACATTTAATTGTTTTTTAATTATTTATTCTAATAAGTCAAATAGGCTATGTTCATCTTTCCTGTAGTGTAATTCTTTATACTTTTTAATACAATTAATTAATATATCTATATTAGAAAAATAATCAGAAACAAATTTTGCACTTTTTACGTCACTCATATTTAGCTCTGTTTTACAATAGGCATTTGCGCTAATATTACCTTTTTTATTGGTAAATTTTTGATAATGACCTTCATTAATTATAATTAACATTTCTATTTCAGGTCTAGTTAAAATATTAAAAACTTGTATTTCTCCAGATTGGACTCTTTCTTCATAAATGTTTCCCAAATTGAAACTTTCTTTTTTAGAATCTAGTATTCTCAATATATTTATGTGTCTTTCTCCGTAGTCCATTTCTAAATTCTCTCTAGCAAATTTCTTACCTTGTCTTGTCCTGCTAAATTTTCTTATAAGCTTGTCCTCTCCATAAATATCCCCGTTTTTAAATATCAATCTATTACTTTCGAATAACTTTTTTATGATTACCTCTTCAGCAGAACCTTCTGATATACAAATTACATGACCAGTTTTTAATAAGCATTTTAAAGATTCTTGCATATATATTCCTCTAAATCCCTAATTTTCAATGCCTTGGGGGCTGTTCCTTTAATATAATTCGAAAGTATAACTTCACTCTTCTTTAATTCGCTTCTATTAATCATTTCAGAATATCTATGAATTTTTGTAAAGTAGTTTTCAGTTCTAACTAAAATATATATATTATCCATTCTGTCAAATGAATCTAGAATCTCCGCATAGTGTGTTGTAAAAATTAAACAAGCTCCATTTTTATTTATCTCTTTGTTGTTGAATATATTGATAATCATCTTGACCAGCTCTTTATTAAGATGATTTTCAAGCTCATCTATTAGCAAATATCCTCCACTTTTCAATGCGGTAATGGCATTTTTAATAATTCTTTGTCCCCTAATAGTTCCAGATGATACAATTTCCTCTAAGGATATAATATGTGATTTGATTCCAGTTTGGCTATTTTTAAACTCTACCTTAAAATCCCTATCATCACCAACCCTTTCAAGCCTCTTTATATTTTCATCAAAAACATTTAATATGTTCTCATTAACTATCCCTTGAACATAATTTATCTTATCTTTAACATCTTCAAGCATCGTATTTATTGTGACTCCTGAGTCCCTAGTCTCAGTAATTACAATACTAAAGTCATCCTTGAGAACCTTTAATACATCTTTTGGCATTTCATTTCTTTTTGTTTGTCTATAATTTACATTTTTTGTGAAGTCAAAAATGTTATTTTTAGAAGTAACATTAGATTTTGCCTTACTCTTTAACACTTCATTTTCATAATAGAAATGAATCTCCCCATTAACATTTCTTCTATATTTTATTTTTGATTCTAGTTCAAATATTTTATCTTCCTTGTAAAAGTAAACTACCATAATTACACCATTTTTTTCAGTTTCCTCATTTAGAAATACAGATGGAACTAAATCTTCGTTTAAACCTTTATTATTTAATACTATTTCAAGTGCTAAATTTAGTAATTTAAGTGAGGTTGTTTTCCCAGCTGCATTAATTCCAATAATAGACATAGTTTGTTGTGTATTTACTGGTCCCCAAATATTAAAAACGCCGCTATTTTCTAATATCCGATCTTGTGCTGTAAAATCAATATCAAAAGGCTCATCAAAGATTAAGACATTATCAAACTTAACCCTAATAATTTTCATATAATCCCTCCCTTATCCTTATTATATCACAATATATATAAATTTAAACATAATTTATGTTTAAATTTATATATATTGTCAATAACACTTTCAAAAAATACCTATATCTTTTTAATAACCTATTTAGAATCACTACAGGAAATATTTTAACTGCATTTTACATGATAACCTTTTTTTGGAATATGAGAAAAATTTTTTAGGATCAATTATTCCATTTACATGTGGTTTGTTACTATTTCAGTGAAAACCCTACCTTTTAATCTAAAAACAATACCAAATACTATAAACCTAATTTTAAAATAAGAAATCTATAACTAATCCGAATATTTGAGAAAAATAATAATAATTCCCAAAAACTAAAAAAGATAAGTAAAATCATTACTTATCAAATAAACAAAGTAAGTGGTTATGCAGTTTTTGGTAGTGTCCCATCTACTATAGCAATTTCCAGTTCTTTCATAACAATGCCAATCAATAGAATTTGGATCTGAAGGAGCTTCACATTGTTGATATAAACTGACAAAAACAATGCTTATATTGTACGACTATAAAGAAGATGGGGTATGTCTTTGTTATTATAACATCTAATAAATTGCTTCTTTATAGACATGCCAAGTCTTTTAGCCACTTTTCTTGAAGCCGTATTCTCCGGCCGAATTTGCGCCGTAATTTCATTTAGATGCAAAATATTAAAAGCATAATCAACACAAGCAGAAGCGGCTTCAAAGGCATACCCGTTTCCCCAATATGATTTTTGATAAATATAGCCAATTCCAACATAATTTTCATTATCTGCTTGTTCAGAAATTAACCCGGTGACTCCTATCCGACACTTTTTCTATTACTGCCCAGTAGCTATAACCGTCCCTATTATATCTCATAATATTTTCGTCAATCCACTGCACTACTTCCTCATCAGAAAAGGCATGTTCCCAAGCATACATGACATCAATGTCCTGCAAAATTGAGCAGACAGAACTATAATCATCTGTTTGTATTTTCCGCATGTACAAACGTGGTGTTCGCAAAATAACCATGTCAAAATTTCTCCTTCCAAATATATTTAATCTACCTTTTGCACGAATTGTGAACATTGATAAATTCCTATTTCTCATTATCTATCCATCACACATAGTTTCAAATATCTGCCCCTCAATGCTGATGATTTCATCAATAGGGATTGCTACTCCATCTGTCATAACAATAAACTGATCATATTCATCTATCTTTTTAGCTATACCTGTAGTAGTAACATAGGCACCGCCATCCTTCTTCTCGTCTGGTTGGAAATAAGTAATTGTGATTTTAGGATGCTCTTTAAGCTGGTCTGCTATAATTTGTAGCTTATGATTCAAAGTCTCTTTCATGTATTCGTCCAATTCTATTCTCTCATAAGTCAGTCTTGCAGTTTCTTTTATTGCAGCATCATGACCAGATAAAGCAGCAAAAGGAGAAAACTGAGCCGCTCTATCACTGACTGCCATCTGAGGTCTTGTATTAGAAACATGGTGTGGTAGATATATGATATCATCATATTCTCTCGTCATGCCTTATGCCCTCCAATCTGCTTGTTTCGATCTACTGTGGTAGCACCTTCCTCCAGATTCATACCCTTTAGAACAGCATTTTTCCCGTATTTCTTTTTTATCTCTAGTATAGTTTTCTGCATCTTTTTTTCCCGTGCAAGCTCGGCTTCTTCTTCCCTTTTTTTCGACTGTGAATCCACATAATCTGTAAAGAGATCAAGCTGTTCAAAATCACCTGTCTCTTGAACAGTTGCCTCATCAACAACATGATTTGCTGTGATGTTGACTCTCCTGACCAGAAGATTTGTGTCAACGATGCGCTCAAACAGCTCTATGACGGCATCCATAATCAGCTTTGTAGAAGATGTCTGTCTGCCAAGATTTGCAGTACCATGTGCTGACTTCGGAATGGAACGTCCATAGCGGTCAGTAGTAATCTCTCCGTGATATGATTGCCTTATCTTTTGATTTGTCATGTTTTCAATATCATATCCCACCGTCAAAACTATCTGGTCAGTCACAAGCCTTTTATCCACCAGATCAAGCACCAACAGATCGGTCATTTCTCGCACGATTAGCTTCGCTTTGTCAAAGGTATAGGCGCAATGCAGTACCTGCCCAGATCCAATACTGTTTGTACTTGGCTTATATGCTTTAATATCGGCAATGGTGCATGGCTCCCACCCCCACGCATGGTCAATCAACAGCTCCGCATTGATGCCGAACATCTTGTACAGTAAATCCTCGTTGTAGTAATCAGTGGATTTACCAAGAGAGCATCTTGCAATATCTCCCATTGTAAAAAGACCTTGTTCCTCCAATTTCTTAGCATACCCTTTGCCAACGCGCCAAAAGTCTGTTAAAGGTCGGTGTGACCACAACAAGCGACGGTAGCTGATTTCGTCTAATTCAGCAATCTGCACTCCGTTTTGGTCTGTTGGAATGCGTTTTGCCTGAATATCCATAGCAATTTTAGCTAGGTATAGATTTGTACCAATTCCTGCTGATGCTGTTATTCCTGTGGTTTTAAGAACATCCAAAATCATTTTTGTGGCAAGCTCACGGGCAGAAAGATTATAGGTGTTCAAATAATCGGTGGCATCAATGAATACCTCGTCAATGGAATAAACATGGATATCTTCAGGTGCAATATATTTCAAATATATATTATAAATCTTGGTGCTATACTCTATATAATAAGCCATTCTCGGCGGAGCAGCAATATAGTCCAGAGAGATATTCGGTGAGGATTTTACTTCAGTATCATTAAAAGATGAACCAGAAAAGACTCTCCCTGGTACTTTGCGTAGTCGTAATGCATTTACTTCCTTAACCTTCTGCACAACCTCAAACAGCCTTGCCCTACCGGGAATACCGTATGCTTTGAGGGAAGGAGAGACAGCAAGACAGATAGTTTTTTCTGTGCGACTTGCATCAGCCACAACAAGGTTTGTAGTCAATGGATCAAGTCCTCGTTCCATACACTCAACTGAAGCATAAAAGGACTTCAAATCTATTGCTATATATGTCCTATTCTTCATTTTACTCTTCAGTCGCCTCCTTCAAAAATTATCTATATAAATTGAAATTCAACGTATCGGTCTTCCGATATGCTTATCCTTTCTCCATTGGGGAGCTGTTCCACAAACTCCTATTTATAAATATTATAGCACATACATTCTGTCAAATAAACTTACACTTACTAGCATTTATTCATCTCCAAGTACCACCCACCTCATCTCAAAAAGTTCTACTCCCATATTAGCAAAGAAATCAGCAAGAAAACCTACAAGCTGACCATATATCCAATCAATTATTTTATCCATAACATCACCTAAGATAAAATCTCATTTATCGCCTCCTTTCGTAAAATAAAAAAAAGCACATCCTTTTTATATGATGTGCCAATTTGAATTAGAATTTGTCGTTAAAGTAAATCATATGTGGCAATAGGTATTAAATTCGTTTTATTCTTTTCCTTTAACAAAAATCTCTGAAATGAAATATGATTATATAACAAAGCTAATTCCAAGAAATAGAGAAAAATTCCTAAATCAATTGAATTATAAAATGATACTTTAGGATATTCACAGAGGAAGTCAGTCTGCTCTTTTTCATTTACACCAAGTATCTTCCAGTCAATCCTTTCAAAAGAACGGTCACATCTCAGTTGACCTTAAGCAACCCCAACCCTATTTTATCTTATTTATAAAAACATTTATACTGTCATTATAGTCTGCGCGTATTCGTTTTAACTCCAAAAGTCCTTGACCTTGGTTTGCTTTTCCATGTGTAGTTTTTACTGATGTGCAATATCCTAGCTCATCCAACGTTTTTATTGCATAAGAAGTTGTTCCGCCCATAGGATAACAAAAATGTTTTATCTCCCTGCCTATTATATTCTCCAATGTTTCTTTTGAATTTTTATATTCATTGTATATTTCATCGTTTTTGGTATATCTTGCATCTATGTGTGTTATAGTATGACTACCTATTTCCATTCCACTAGTGTACATAGCTTTTAGGTTCTTAGGTGATGTAATGTACGCATCTGATAGTTCCCCTGTGATTATATAAAATGTACCGCTCATTCCCCGTTTTGCAAGTTCTACTGCTGCTAATTCATAATGTGATACATAGCCATCATCAAATGATAATACAATGGGCCTTTCCGGTAGTGGTGCCTGGTTTACCCAATGTTGGTAAACCTGCTCCATTGTTATTGTGTTGTAACCTTCTTTTTGCAGTACCTCTAATTGATTTACAAATGTATCTCTGCTAACATATAGGCCCGTGGGTCCGTTCTTTGGTAAAGTATTTATTTCGTGGTACATTACAATTGGAATGTTTGTCCTAACTTGATATATAGGTCTTGTCACGCTGAGAGGTGTATGTATTCTATTTAATATCTCAATCATATCGCTTTTGGTTAGCTCTTTGTTCGGGTGGACAAACCCTTCTGAATCTACTAGTATTATGCCTTCACTGTAACATTTTATTATATCCCAGTGGGATGTATCCTTTATGTGGCTCCTATAATACTCATAGTTTGAATAGGTTGTTGGTATTACCTTTGATAATATTTCACATAGCTTTTGAATTGTTAATGGTTCGTCTGGGTTTACTGGCATGTTCTCCTGGTCGTAATCTTTTATATATTCATCTAATTTATCATGTATGTATTGTACAGTAGCTAACCCATCTGTATTTTCAACCTCCAAAGTTACTTGTTCTGCCCCTGGTTCCTGTACATCATCCATCGAAATGTTTGTATATAGAAGTGTTTCATTTATAATCACCCTTATTAATTGCATAAAATATAGCGTGTTGTTAACTCCAGTAACTGATGCGGTACTTTCCCCATATACCGATGTAGTAGCTAGCGCCAATATCATAATTAAAATTATTAAATTCTTCTTTAACATATACTCGCCCCTTTTTTAAATCTAGTTCTACACCCTTGCCTATCCCGGTTACGTAGTTATGGTTCCACGATAGCACATAGGTTATAGAGTCATAATAAATTTAAGACCTATTATATTAAATTAAATTAAACATAAAAATATGCCTATAAGCTAGAAAATATTCTAGTTTATAGGCACATACAAATATATAGGTGTTGTACTTAATGAAGTAAGCTTATATTCCTTACAACTTCATATATCTCACATAATTCTCCTCAGCCACCTTCATAGCCAAGGCTTCATCTATAGTAGGTATTCTATCTCCCATTCGTTGCCCTAGCACTGTACAGTCCATTATCAAACAATGGGCAGAAGACAGCTTTTTGATATGTGTATCTACATTTTTGTAGGAGAGAGATATAACCGTCTCAACAAAAGAATTCATCTTCCTTAATAATTAAGTCATAACAAACACGGAAAAATCTCCAAAGCTAAGACTATAAAACTTAATCTTTTGCACCTCCTTCACAGCTAAAATAATTCTTAATTACTATCCCACTTCTTCTTAGCTGGAAATTAGGAATCATAACCATTGAAGCCAGGAATGTCCATAGCTATATATTAACATCACTCTTTTAGTACTTCAATTAATGCATCTACTACCTTTTCATCATAATGAATACCTTTGAGGCTCTTTAATTCTTTAACAGCCATAATTGGAGAAATCCCTTTCCTGTAAATCCTGTCTGAAGTCATCGCATCATATGAATCAGCCACTGCAATAATTTTAGCTTCAATTAATATTTCTTTATCCTTAAGATTATCTGGATAACCTGAACCATCAATCCTTTCATGATGCTGTCTTATTATTTCAGATAATTTTTCAAAATATGTACTACTTACAATCTCAGCTCCCCAAGATGGATGTTTTTTTATGAGTTCAAATTCTTCTGCCGTCAATTGACCTGATTTGTTTAAAATTTCATCGGGTATGTTTATCTTTCCAATATCATGAAACAAAGCCGAAAATCCAATATTCTCTATTTTTTCCTTTGATAACCTCATCATATTTCCGATTTTTATACTATAATCCTTTACTCTCTGAATATGCCCGTGGGTATAAATATCTTTTTCTTCAACACGATTGGCTAACTCTACTAATTCTTTTATGGTCGAACTCAAATAGTGAAAAATGGGTTGTGTCGAAAAATATAGTAATGTAACATCTGTAATGGTATGAAATTGAACATACTCATTAAGATTATGAGCATAAAAGTAGTCCCCATTATCTAACATTATCTTAGAACCATTCTTTTCTAATTCCAGTTCTCCTTCTAAGATATAGAAAAATTCCATCAATTCACTATTTTCACCTGGTTCAATAAAGACAGTTTCATTTGCATTGACTTTTTGAAGCATAACTTCTGCTCCATCACCTTTTCCTAATAGGCTTAATTCAGCGGAATTTTGAACATATTTTTCTTTATAACTGCCTTTCTTCCCAATATATATTTCATTTTTCATTAGTTCTCTCCTTATATACTGATAACATTAAAAAAGGGTATCTCTCGTACCCTTTTATTTTATACCATATTTTATTAAAATCCAACTACTCTTAATGGGTCTATCAATACTTTTTGATTACCGATTTCTACTTCAATATACTCGCAAATGACTTTAATTCCAACTTTAGCTGCATCTTTTATCATCTTACCGGCCAATTTATTTGTATCATCAATCAAACAATCTATTATTTGTTTAATCTTTATTTCTAATTTGAGCTCACTTTCATATATTAATTTATCTATATCCTTATTAACATTTTCTTTTAAGTTTTGAAGTTTTATAATCTCTTGGTTATGCTTTCTTATTTCTTTTTCAACATCCCTAATTGCTTGGTCTACAAGATTTTCAATCTCAATATTTGTTTTTTCTACTTCATAAACAATCCTACTATAATCGTCTTCCATGGCAAAGGATGTTGGGACAAATAAAGATAATACTAAAACAAAGGTTAAAACAGCACAAATAAATTTTTTCACTTTGTATCCTCCTCGTTTTTCTCATTTGCCCCGAGAACCAAAAAACTGTATGCCAAAGCATACAGTTACATTTACTGTAACCTCTTCGGCAACCCGGCTATCATTGCATATGCTTTAGACCCGCAGCTTTGCGTCCTTGGCTTTCACCAAGTTTGCTATTATCGGAGATAATGAGATATTTTTATTTAAGTAAATTATATAACATATGATGGAAAATTTCAACATCTATCTAAAGCACTAAAATAGGACTCGTTAAAGGAGAAACTTATTTAAATTGATAAAGATGCAGCTAATGTCACACAAGACCAAAAATTGAAGGTTGTAAAGTGAATTTTAGGCAATAAAAAAAGCTTGTAAATCGCTACAAGCTTTGTAATTACTATATGGCGGGAGTATGTGGGAATCGAACCCACCCAAGAAGCTCCTAACCCCTCGCGCTGGTTTTGAAGACCAGAGAGCCCACCAGAACTCATCTACCCCCGTAAACACAAATATAATTATAACCTAATTAAGACAATATTTCAATCTATTTTTCCTTAAAATAATATCCAACACCCCATTTAGTAAGAATATATTCTGCTACTTTAGGGTCCTTTTCAATTTTTTCTCTAATCCTTCTTATATGAACATCTACAGTCCTTAAATCACCGTAGTATGCATATCCCCATACCTTCTCCAAAAGTTCTTCTCTTGTAAATACCTTGCCAGGGTTTGATGCCAATACATAAAGTAAGTCAAATTCTTTTCCTGTCAAGTTAATATCTTTATCTAAATAACTTATTTTTCTTCCTAAAGAGTTTATAGTGAAATCATTAACTTCAATAATATGTTTATTTCCTTCGATAACCTTATTCACTCTTCTTAAGATTGCTTTTATTCTTGCTTTTAATTCCAATATATTAAAAGGTTTAACCAAATAATCATCTGCACCATATTCCAATGCTAAAATCTTTTTAATATCTTCATTATTATTCGTTAAGAAAATTATAGGTACACTAGAAATGTTACGTATGTTTTGGCATATAGTAAGCCCACTTATATCTGGCATTTCCAGTTCTAATAATATAATTTCATATGATTTCTTATTTATTTTATCTATTACACCTTTACTTGATGTCACAACATCTATTTCATAGTTATCTTGTTCCAAGCTATATTTTAGACCCTTTATAAACGATTTATCTGTATCTATAATTAAAATTTTGTCCCCCATTATATCACCTCTATAGCTAATTTACACCAGTACCCTTTTTTCTCCCTCTCGTTTAGTTAGCTTAATCTGATCGAAATATTCTAATAGCCCTAGTGCAATTTTTCTATTTGTGTTAATTAAGTCTCTAAATTCTGCGATGGAAATACTACCATTTTTAGTGATATATTCTTTTAATATATCCAATGCTTTATTATAATTCTCTGCACTAAGATATATATCTTTTGATATCCTTAAAATTTCACCATTATTAATCAAGGCATTAAAAACTTCATCAAATTCTTCTACTTTTACATTTAATTCTTTTGCCAAATCCTCATTTTTTATTGGTAAAAAACCTTTATAATTAACCAAGATTTCTTTTCTTAATTTATCTTGATTCTCAGTGAAAGCAGGCTTATACCCTTTTAACTTGATTAAATCTGATTCTAACTCTATGATACCTTCTATTTTCAATCTATCAATAAATAAATCTGAAAGTTTGGGCTTAGCATTTCTAAGATATTTACTTCTTAATTCTTCCTTAGGCATACCAGTTCTTAATGGGAATCTAGTATGGAATTCATCTAATTCGCTTACAATATTTGATTTTATTTTATTAAAGAAATCAATATGAATTGGATATACATCTTTTGATAAAGTAAACAATATAATTTTATTATCCTTTTCAAGAACCTTTAAAAAGGCATTTACATCATCCTCTTTTAAAGAACTTTCAATAATAATTTCTTTTGAAGTTAGAAAATCTTTGCTCTTATTTTTTATTATTTCTTCAAGGATGTGTTTTGGATCCCCTGTTTCTAATATCTTTAACTCCTCTATTGAATCTTCGTCATATCTCTTCTTTTTATCCGGATTTGGGTCTAGTATTTCTCCACCACCTATAGTAAACATAGGAGAATAAAATCTTAATATAAATCTATCCCCTCTTTTTGCCACTATTTTTTCCTCTAAACGTAATTGTGCATAAGCTTCTTCATTAGGATGTAATTCATCTTTATCTAATAGAATCATTCTGCATAGAACTTCCTCAGTTCCAATATATAATTTAAGTCTTGTTCTATTTTCAATGACCCTATCGAGGGATTTTAAAAGCTTAACTTTTACATCTAGCATCATTGTATCTTTCATTGAATCAACGGTGGCAATCACCGACCCTCTATGCACATATTCTTTTTTAATCCCTGCTATGTTGATTGCTACCCTTTGCCCAGCATATGCCACATTAGAATCTTTGTCATGGACTTGTAGATTTCTAATTCGTCCTATTGAATCCCCTGGATATATTTGTACTTCATCACCTATTTCAAATTTCCCCGATAATAAAGTCCCTGTAACTACAGTCCCAAAACCTGATATAGAAAATACCCTATCTACTGGAAGTCTAGGCATATCATCTACTACTCTATCTTCTAATTCCATAGCATATTGATTTATCAAAGAAATAACATCTTCAACTCCATTACCTTTGGTGGATGAAACTCTTACAATAGGAGAGTCTTTCAAAAATGTATCTTCAATTTCATTGCGAATATCTTCTTCAACTAATTGGATCCAATCCTCATCTACTAAATCTGTTTTTGTAAGTACAATAAATCCTCTTTTTATTCCTAGTAAATCAAGGATTGCTAAATGCTCTAAGGTTTGAGGCATGATGCCTTCATCTGCTGCTATTACTAACAATACTATATCTATTCCAATTACCCCAGCAAGCATGTTTTTTATAAATTTTTCATGACCAGGAACATCAATAATACCAGCCCTTTGACCATTTGGTAAATCGAAATAAGTAAAGCCTAATTCGATAGATATACCCCTTTCTCGCTCTTCTTTCAATCTGTCAGTATTTCTACCAGTTAAGGCTTTTATTAGGGTGGTTTTCCCATGGTCTATATGACCTGCTGTCCCAATTATTATATGTTTCATCTATTACACTCCCTAAAAATTTAATGCATACTTAATGCCTGCAACTACTGCTGGAATCTCATCTTCCTTAATAGTTCTTAAATCAAAGTAAATTTTATCCTTATATACTCTCGATATAATTGGAGGATTAAATTTTCTTAAATTATTTTCAAATCCTTGTGTACTTATATTCTCTAAGCTTAAAACCATACACTTAGTAGGTATCTTTTCTAAAGGTAAGGAACCTCCTCCTACTTCTGAATAATCATCTTTTAATTCATATTTTATATTATTATTATCAATATTTTCCTTCATTAACTTTTCTAATCTAATTGCTTTTTCATTTATTTTTTCTTTAGAAGAGGTTAACATATTTAATGTTGGGATTTCTTTAATTGCTAAATCTTCATCATAATAATATCTCAAGGTTGCTTCCAATGCTGCAATAGTAAATTTATCAACCCTAAATGCTCTAGTTAAAGGATTCTTTTTCATTTCATCAATATATTTTTTTCGTCCTACAATAATCCCTGCTTGAGGACCACCTAATAATTTATCCCCACTAAAAGAAACTACATCTACACCTTTTTTGATTGAATCCTGAACTGTTGGCTCATATTCTAAACCATATTTGGATAAATCAATTAGTACACCACTTCCTAAGTCTTCAATCAAAGGAATGTCATATTTTTCTTTTAAAGAGTATAGTTCAGAAGAATCAACAGAAGATGTAAATCCCAATATTTTATAATTTGATGTATGAACCTTTAATAGTGCTGCGGTATTTTCATTTATGGCATTCTCATAATCATGTAGATGTGTTTTATTTGTAGTTCCCACTGATATTAAAGACGCACCACTTTGTTCCATTACATCTGGTATCCTAAAGGAACCGCCTATTTCTATTAATTCTCCACGTGAAACTATGACTTCTTTATTTTTAGCTATTGTATTCAATATTAGCATTACTGCTGCAGCATTATTGTTTACAACCATTGAGGCTTCTCCGCCTATAATATTAGCGATTATCTCTTCTAAATGGCTATATCTTGAACCCCTAGAGCCATTTCTTAAATCAAATTCAAGGTTTGAATAATTGCTAGCCATCTCTTTAATATTTTCCATTATGGCTTCATTGATAAGTGATCTACCTAAGTTTGTATGAATTATTACTCCAGAGGCATTAATTACCTTCTTAAGCTTAAAATCATAATTTTTTCTTATTCTTTCTGTGATTTTATCAATTATATTATCTATTATACTTCTAATCTCTTCCTCTGATATATCATTTTTAATTTTATTTCTTAATATATCTACTTCTTCCCTTATTGCTTCAAGTACCACTTTTCTCGGAACTATATCTATTAAATTTTTAATCTCTTTTCTTTCTAAAATATCATCTATTTTAGGTATCAATGCAAATAAGTTCTTATTTCCCATTTATTTCATCCTTTATTCAACTATTAAATAATAATCTTCTTTTATCCTTACTTCTCCAATTATACCATATTCTGTAGGAGAGTTTTCTAATGCTGTTAACAGACTATCAACCTTATCCTTACTTATGGAAATTAATAAGCCTCCAGAGGTTTGAGGATCATATAGAATATCCTCAAGGTATTTAGGAATATCATCCTTAAAATAAACTCTATCTCCTATATAATTTCTGTTTGAATAAGCTCCAGCAGGTATCAGACCAAGATTCGCATATTCTACTGCTCCTTTGATAATAGGTACATCCTTTGAATTAATTTTTATGGTTACATTGCTTCCCATTGCCATCTCCAAGGCATGACCTAACAAGCCAAAGCCCGTTATATCGGTTACGCTATTCACTCCACCTGCTTCGTCTATTGCTTTTTTTCCGTATTTATTTAATGTCATCATTACCTTTACAGCTTCATTATAAGACTTTTCATCTGCCATATCTCCTTTAATAGCAGTATTAATTATACCTAGCCCTAGAGGCTTAGTAAGAACCAATACATCTCCTACTTTTGCGTTGCTATTGGTTAGAACCTTATCTGGATGAACAAAACCTGTTACAGATAGACCGTATTTTGGTTCATCATCAGAAACACTATGCCCCCCTACTAAAATTGCCCCTGATTCTAGTACCTTATCATGTCCTCCCTTAAGAATTTCTCCTAATATATCAGGGCTTAGACAATCAGGAAAGCATACTATATTTAAAGCGAGTTTTGGCTCTCCTCCCATGGCATAAATATCACTTAATGAATTTGCTGCTGCTATCTGCCCAAAGGTATATGGATCATCTACTACTGGAGTAAAAAAATCTAAAGTTTGAATCAATGCTAATTCTTCATTTACTTTATAAACTGCAGCATCATCAGATGTATCTAATCCAACTATTAAGTTTTCATTATCTATTTTTGGTAAATGGCACAAGACCTGTGCCAGCACATCAGGGCCGATTTTAGCGGCTCACCCTGAACTTTTTGTATATTGAGTTAATTTTACGTCCATTATTCTACCTCCTTAATTAACTGTGATTAAATCTCTAATTCCCTCAAATTTCTTGTCTCCTATTCCCGATACATTTTTTATATCCTCTATTTTCTTGAATGGATTCGATTTTCTATAATCAATAATTCTTCCTGCTATTACTTGACCTATTCCTGGTAAGCTTTCTAACTCTGACTGACTACAGGTATTTATATTTATCTTACCAGATTTGCTGCTTTTGCTTGATTCGCTACTTTCAGTAGAAATAATTAAATCAGCAGAATTTATTTCTTCTCCTATTTTAGGAATATAAATTTTCTCTTCATCTTCTAGTTTTTTAGCTAAGTTAATTCTGTCTAAATCAGCTTCCTTCTTTAAGCCTCCTGCTAGCTCGACAGCATCTATAACTCTATCACCACTAAATAGCTTTACTAATCCTGGATTAAAAACTTCACCGCTTATATGTACCATAATAATTTGTTTTTCTTGGGCTTCTATCTGGTTTAACTCTTCAATTTCGTTTTCATCTATTATATCATTAATTAAACCAATATCCTCATTAGGTTTTAAAAAATTGCCTTTTATAAATTGAAATCCCAGCAATATTACTATAGATAAAACTATTATAAGTATACCGATTTGTTCTTTTTTTGTAAAGGAATCCATTAAATATACCCCCCATTATATTTTTGAAATTCACAATTCACAATTTACTATATTCGACAAATTTAATGAATTTCCTCTTTTTTTGTAAAAATTTTGTAATTAATTTTCTTAAGTGCTCGAAAGAATTTTCTTTAAAGACTTAAAAACCATAAGTTTTTCTGATATAATCATTATATTGACATTCCAAAGGTAGGTGGTATATTTGAAAAAGGTTAGTTTACTATTAATTATTGCTATTTTGTTATGTACATATTCAATCGCATTTTGTGAAGATTTAAACCTTAGTGGAGAAGCTGCAATATTAATTGACTATGACACCAAGGCAATACTTTATGAAAAAAATATTAATCAACAGCTCTATCCCGCAAGTACCACAAAGATGATAACCGCTATTTTGGCTATTGAACGAGGTAATTTGGATGATATTATAACTGTTGATCAGGAAGTTGTCGATTTAACAAAAGGCAGTCACATATCTCTTGAGCCTGGCGAAAAGCTAACATTAGAGGAGTTGTTATACGCATTACTAGTTCAATCTGCAAACGATGCAGCTCTTGCAATTGGGAAGTATGTATCAGGGTCAGTAGATGGTTTTGTTCAACTTATGAATGAAAAAGCAAAAGAAATTGGTGCAACAAATACAAACTTTTCAAATCCTAATGGACTTCATGTAGATACCCATGTTTCTACCGCACATGATTTAGCGATGATAGCTCAATACGCAATGCATAATGAGACCTTTAGACACTTCGTAAACACTGTAACACATACTATAGAGCCTACTAACGTTAAAACAGAGCCTAGGTATTTAAAAAACACTAATAAACTATTGTTTAGTAGTGAGAAGATTGATTTAGATGGAAAGGCAATACCAGCAAAATATGAGTATGCTTCTGGTGTTAAAACTGGTTATACTAGTCAAGCACAAAATTGTTTAGTTTCTTTCGCTGAAAAAAATAATCAAAGATTAATTGCAGTTGTTATGAAATCAAATGGTAATTATGTCTACTCTGATACTCATAAGTTGTTGGATTATGGGTTTGATAATTTTCATAATGCTACTATAGGATATGCAAATGAGTTTATTGACAATATAAAGATATCTAAAGGGCTTCAGCCTGTTGTAGCAGGGGTACTTGATAAAACTATTGTTTATCCTCTTTTAAACGGTAATACAAGCAAAATAGAAAGAAAAGTTACCCTTAATGAATCTTTAGAAGCACCTATTAACAAAGGTGATGTTCTTGGAAAAGTAGAATATCTTTTGGAGGGGGAACCCATAGGTGAAAGTAATATAATCTCCACTATGAATGTTGAATTGGACCCTATGACAAAAACATATAATAAAATTTTAAGTAAATGGTATCTCTTGGTATTTGCCTTGATTATAGTTCTTAGAATTATGGTTTTGAAAAATAAAAAAAGAAAAAGAAGATCAAGAAGAAGTTCATATATTCCATATGTTTAATAGTTAAAAAAAACCTGGTCAAATTGACCAGGTTTAAATTATTGCTATGGCTTCTATTTCAATATCTCCATCTTTTGGTAGCCTTGATACTTCTACTAAACTTCTAGCAGGCTTGTGTTCTGTAAAGTATTCAGCATAAACTTCATTGATTTGTGCGAAATTATTCATATCTGCCACAAAAACAGTAACCTTTACAACATCATTTAAAGTAGCTCCAGCTTCATTTAAAACAGCTTTTACATTTTCTAAGCTTTGGCGAGCAACATCTTTTATATTTCCTTTAAGTAATTCACCTGTTTCTGGAACTATTGGAAGCTGTCCTGACGTATATATTACGTTTCCTTTCTTAACACCTTGTGAATATGGACCTACAGCAGCAGGTGCCTTTTCTGTTGAAATTAATTGCATAGTCATTCATATCTCCCCTTACTTTTATTTGTCTATATGTGACCAAAGTCTTTCTAAGTTATAGAAATCCCTTTCATCCTTATGGAATACATGTACAATAATATCATTATAATCTATTAAAATCCATCTACCACTTTGATATCCTTCCATATTGGACATTTTTTCATAGCCTGATAAAAACATTTGACTGTCAATTTCATCTGCTATTGCCATAACTTGAGTAGATGAATTACCACTTGCAATAATAAAGTAATCAGCTATAGGTGTTAACTGGGATACATCTAAGACCTTCACGTCAAAGCCCTTTTTATCTTCTATTGCCTTTGTTATTATCGAAAGTTTATTTTCATTTTCACCCATTAAAATTACCATCTCCCTCTACATTTTCATAAACAAGAAAATTCCTTGCTTTTATCGTATTTAAGTGAATAAGGCTATTTTGATTTACTAAAAAATTTATTGTATTGTTCATAGCCAATAAGATACTTTTATCAAGATCTTTAAAAGCTAGATCTCTTACTTTCTCAACTCCTGAAAAATTTCTACCAGGTTCAATATAATCCGAAACATATATAATCTTATCTAATAATGTCATATTTTCTCTGCCTGTAGTATGAAATCTAATGGCATCCAAAATTTCCAAATCTTTTATGCCATATTCCTTTTCTGCAATTTTAGCTCCAAGTGGACCATGTATAAGTTCGTGATTGTACCTCATTACATCATCTAGAATTATATCAAAGTTATTTGCCAATTTCAACAAATATAATTTATCTGGGAACTTTGCACAATCATGTAAAAGTGAAGCTATTTTTACTTTTTCAATATCACAATTATATTCTTCTGCCAATCTTAATGCAGTATCCATTACTCGAATAGAATGATTAAATCTTATTTCGCCAATTTCATTTAATAACTTATGTCTTATTAAAGTCTCTATATTAACCGTCTCCTTTATATAGATTGTTCTTATATATATATTCCTCTACCTCTCCTGTTACTAGATATTTTATTGACTTTTGATCCTTAATCCTATCCCTTATCAAGGTAGAAGAAATCTCTATAAGAGGTCCCTTAATATAAATTATATTTGAGTTATATTCTTTTGTTAACTCATCTATTTTGTTTAAAATTGATTCTTCAGTATTTTCTGGTCTGCCGCATATAAGAAAGTTTGTTTTGCTAATTAAGGATTCAAAATCTTTCCAAGATGTCAAATCTAATAAAGAGTCTGAACCTATGATAAAATACAGTTGATCATTTGGATAAATATCTTTTATTTCCTTTATAGTATCTATGGTATAACTTTTCCCAGTTCTCTTTAACTCAATAGATGAAACTTCGAAAAAAGGATTTTGACTCGTAGCTAAATTTACCATAGACATTCTATGATTACTTTCAGCAATATCATTATTCTTGTGAGGGGGATTCCCGCTTGGAATAAAAATCACCTTATCTAAAGGGAAAGTTATTCGTAAAAATTCACTGATTATTAGATGCCCCATATGAATAGGGTTAAAAGTGCCACCCATCAATCCTATTTTCACGCTATTTCCTCCTAAATTTTAACTTCAGAGCCATATCTCTGAAGTTAAAAATATTATCTAGGTAATTCAATTTTTTTATTTTCAACAGATTCTCTATATATAACAAATTTTCTACCTATACTCTGTACAAATTCAGCGTTTAATTCATCTGTTAATTGACTTGCTACTTCTGTAGTATCCAAAAAACAGTTCTTTAATACATTTACCTTCACTAATTCACGGGCTTCTAATGCTTCATCAACTTGTTTCACAAAATTCTCGGTTAATCCGTTTTTACCCAATTGGAAAATTGGTTCTATATTGTTCGCAAGCCCTTTTAAATAGCTTCTTTGTTTTCCTGTTAACAAAATATACACTCCTTCTATGCTTCAATTTCTTTTCTGGATTGTCTTCTATGTTTTTCATATTGTATAGACCCTTTTTTCCAACCTGATCTAGACTTTTCCGTTGGACTAGTTTTATCATTGATTATTACTTCATTTTTAGCTAAACAATAATATGCTAATTGATTGTCCTTACAATTTCCACAACTTAAGCAGTCCATTTTAACCTATTACCCTCCATTTATTCAAAAAATTCAAATTCATAATCACAAATAAAAACTGATTCTCCTTCATTGATTCCAAGTTCTTTTAACTTCTCAATTACACCTTTTTGCCTTAAGCTATCTTGGAAAAATCTCAATGAGTCTACATCATCAAAGTAAGTAGAATATAATAGTCTTTCTATGAAGCTACCTTCAACGATATATTTATCATTTTCTTTTCTAACGATTATTGAATCTTCTTTTTCTTCAATATCTTCTTCTAGATATTCTTCATCAAAGGTTTCATACTCCACTTCTGTATTTTGTAACAAATTCCAAATTCCATATTTCAATTCATCAATACCTTTATTTGTTATTGCGGATAATGGATATACCTTAATACCTTGGGATTCAAATTCTTTTTTTATTTTTTCTAAACCTTCTTCAGACTCCATCATATCCATCTTATTGGCAACTATTATTTGTGGTTTATTTCTTAGTTTTTCGTTATAATTAAATAATTCCTCATTGATGGTATGAAAATCCTCTATAGGGTCCCTTCCTTCACTGCCAGAGGCATCTAATACGTGGACTAATACTCTAGTCCTTTCTATATGTTTCAAGAAATCATGACCCAATCCTGCACCCTCTGAAGCACCTTCAATAAGACCTGGTATATCTGCTATTACAAAACTCTTTTCTTCTTCTATAAAAACCACACCGAGATTAGGTTTTAGGGTTGTAAAATGATAGTTTGCAATTTTAGGTTTTGCAGCTGATAATATAGAGAGAATAGTAGATTTACCCACATTTGGAAAACCTATTAACCCAACATCCGCAAGAAGTTTTAGTTCTAAAACAACATATCTCTCTTCTCCTTTAGTGCCAGCTTCAGCAAATCCAGGGGCTTGTCTTGTAGCAGTAGCAAATCTTGCATTACCCCTTCCCCCTCTACCACCTTTGGCTATTACGAAGGTTTGCCCGTTTTCCTTTAGATCGGCTATTACTTTATCCGATTCCTCATCTTTAACTAAAGTACCAACAGGTACCTTTAAAATAATATCTGTTCCATCTTTACCATATTGTTTTTTTGTTCTACCATTTTCACCATTCTCACCACTATATGAACGTTTATAGCGAAAATCCATCAGAGTTCTAATCCCTTCATCGGCCTTTAAAATAATAGAACCGCCTCTGCCACCATCTCCTCCATAAGGGCCTCCTGAAGGTTCATACTTCTCACGTCTCCAAGCTACTACCCCGTCTCCACCCTTTCCACCTTTTACATGAATCTTTGCTACATCTATAAACATTATCATCACCCTTAACAAGATTTAACTTAATTTTATTATACCCTCAATCCCATAGCTGTCAATATTTACTAATTATTATGATTCACTATCATTTATTATCCGCCAAAACTCCTATATTATGAAAAAAAGCTTACCAACATGGTAAGCTTAAACTCTATGCTAATTCTTCTCTTGGATAAACACTAACTTGTTTTTTATCTCTACCTTTTCTTTCAAACTTAACAACACCATCTACTGTTGCAAATAAAGTATCATCTCCACCTATGCCTACATTGTTACCTGGGTGAATTTTGGTGCCTCTTTGTCTAACAAGAATATTGCCAGCTAGAACGAATTGGCCATCGCCTTTTTTAACTCCCAATCTTTTGGCTTCACTATCTCTACCGTTTCTGGAGCTACCTACTCCTTTTTTAGAAGCAAATAATTGCAAATTTAACTTAATCATTAATTACACCTCCCCTATATTCTAGAGTAATATATTTAGGGTAACTTTCTATCAAAGATTTTATACCAACTAAAAATGTATTAAAAACTATTTGAGTATCCTTTAATAAAGATTCATCCAGAATATCTGGTAATTTTACTTCCAAATATCCTATTTTCTCATCTACTTTATATAAAATATCTTTTTCGTCTATACCACATACATCCACAAGGGATCTTAATGCAGTAAATCCTAATATTGATACAGCTGCACATACAATATCCTCACCATAAGCTTTGTAATTTGCATGTCCAGATATAGTAAATTTTCTTATTAAATTTGAATCCTTATAAATATTTACCTTAATCATAATTATCCAATGATTTTTTCAATTTTAACTTTAGTAAATGGTTGACGATGACCTTGTTTTTTTCTATAATTCTTCTTAGATTTATATTTAAATACAATAATTTTCTTAGCTTTACCTTGCTCTATTACAGTACCTTCAACTTTTGCACCTTCAACATATGGTTTTCCAGCATTTAAACTTCCATCATCTGAAAGAACTAAAACTTTATCAAAATTAACAACATCGCCCTCGTTAGCTTCTAGTTTTTCAACAAAAACTACATCGCCTTCTTGTACTCTATATTGTTTACCACCTGTTTCGATTACTGCGTACATCAACAGCACCTCCTCTTACCTAGTCTCGCCAATGTTAGGTGCTTAATAGCTTCAAACCCACACTGAGCGGCTCCACCAAAATAGTTTACCACAAGAACAAATGTCTTGTCAATACGTTTTATATTTTATTACCAGCATTTGACCTACAGTTGCAATTCACAATGCACAGTTCACAATTCACAATTGAAAAGAGGAGATTCTTCGACAAGTTCGGAATGACACAAGCAGTGTGAAATAAGTTCTTCACTATTCACTAAATACTCCTAATCCTGCCTCTTCCATTGCACGTAGGACAAATAATAGATGTTTTTCTATCCAATGTTGGTCTTATTTTTTTTCTTGTTATTTCAACTAAGCAAAGCTTAGTAACATCTATAATATGTGGCTTATTCCTATCCCTATTAAATGCTTCACTCATTTTTGATACAACAGTAGATATATGCTCTTTATCTTTCATATCTATAAAGTCTACAATAATAATGCCGCCTATATCCCTTAATCTAACTTGTCTTGCAATCTCTACAGCTGCCTCCAAATTTGTTTTTAAAACCGTATCACCTAAAGTATATCCTCCAATAAACTTACCTGTATTAACATCTATGGCAGTAAGTGCCTCTGTTTCATCAATTACAATTGTTCCTCCACTTTTAAGGGATACTTTTCTATCTAGTGCTTCCTTTATATCCATTTGTATTTGCATATTATTGTCAATGGAAAAATCTTCATTTAGAATTATTTTATCCTTTAATCCATATGCAAAATTTTCTTCATAAGATATTAATTTATTATAAACATCATTACTATTTACTATTATTTCAAAATTCCTATCATTAAAAGTATCTCTTACAATTTGATATGCTAAATCTAGTTCTTTATATATAAGTTTTGGTGTAGGTAAAAAAGTTCTTTCCCTTTCTATTTTTTTATAGATTGATAATAAATTTTTATATTCGGTATATAGCTTATCCTTTTCTATATTTTCCGCATTTGTTCTAAATATAATTCCAATATTGTCTTCTTTTATTTCATTACCAATACCTTTTAATCTATTTATCTCTTCATCATTTCTTATTTTTCTTGAAATGTTTATCTTATTGGAATAAGGTGTAAGAACTATATATCTTCCTGGAATACTTATATGGGTCGTAACCTTTGGTCCTTTTGTACCCAATGGCTCTTTCACAACTTGTACGATTATGTCTTCTCCACCCTTTAATACATCTGAAATCCTATGTTTTTCTTTTGTATATAACTGTTCTTTACTTAAACTATCTTTAAGATAAAGAAAAGCATTTTTTTCTTCTCCAATATCTACAAAAGCAGCTTCCATACCACTCAGAACATTTAAGACCCTTGCCCTATATACGTTACCAACTATTGATTCTTTTTCAATTTCTTCTGTATAAAATTCAACCAATCTATTATTTTCGATTATTCCAATTCTATTTATTCCCATTCTTGAATCAATAAATATATAATTCATCACCTATCCCCCAATATCTTTGCCCCATTATAACGGATTGTAGAAATTACCATTTTCCTCGGCATAAAGCCTAAGTCTTTTTATATAAACTAAATCCATATCTATATTTAAATCTAAATCTCTATTCATTGCTTCCATAAAGTCCATTGGCTTTAAATTGCCAGCCTCCCCGATTTTAAACAATGTATTTATAATTAAAAATTTATCTTCATCAAAGCCCTTAATAATAACATTTCCTATTAAAGGTTTTATATTTTCCTCTACGAGAATTTTGTTTTTTCCCTTTTTTCTGTATCTAGAAATAAGTATTTCTTCTTTAGCTAACCAATCTTCTATTAGACTCTTAATTTCCTCTAGTTCGAAACCCTCTGAAACTTGAAATTTAATTTCATAGTAGGCATAGCTTATTAATTTTGTGATTGAAGTTTCATCTTCTACATATTCAGCTTTAATAATTTGTATATCCTTTGGCAAACTATCATTCATCTTACTAATAAATTCTTCAACAGGTATCTTTTCTATTAGATCTATATCAATAAACTCCCCTTCACTTTCAATCCCCAAGGATAATGGATGAGCAATTGAAAATTTAGGATGAGGATTGAAACCTTCTGAATAATTTATAGGTATTTGACTCCTATTAAAACTCCGAGAAAAAAGTCTTATTAAATCTAAATGGGATAAATATCTTAAATAATTTTTCTTGGTAAACAGAGCTCTAATTACCAATCGAATCACCTCTCATTACACAATTAGTTATTCCACACCCTTTACAGCCTAATCTACAATCATCTGTTGTCTTCTCTGATAATGCCTTTTTATATTCGTTTAATAGATATTTTTTTGATACTCCTATATCTATAAAATCCCATGGAAATATTTCATCAAACTCTCTGTTTCTACGAGCATAAAATTCACCGCCTATATTGGTTTCTTCCATTGCTTCAATCCATAAATCGTATTTAAAATGCTCTGACCAGCCATCATACTTACATCCTTTTTCCCATGCTCTTAAAAGCAGTTCAGACAGTTTTCTATCTCCTCTTGCAAATATACCTTCTAGATAACTTAATGTAGCATCATGATAATTGAATTTTACCTTATTATCTTTAATACTATTTTTAACTAAGTAGATTTTTTGCATAAATTCGTCTATTGAATTTTGGCCAAACCATTGGAAAGGTGTAAAAGGTTTTGGAACGAAACAAGATGCACTTGCTGTTACTAAAAAGTTACCTAATCTTTCCTCTTTAGGTCTATTAAAGAATAAATCCCTAACTAAATATGCTAAATCTCTAATCCCTAAAACATCCTCATCTGTTTCAGTTGGTAATCCTATCATGAAATATAATTTTATTCTAGACCAACCTTCTTTGAATGCATATGAAACAGCATTTACTAAGTCTTCTTCGATAACACCCTTATTGATTACATCCCTTAATCTTTGGGTTCCTGCTTCTGGAGCAAATGTTAAACCGGTTTTTCTTACCTTTTCTATCTCTTTTAAAACATCAATACTAAAGGAGTCAAGTCTTAAAGATGGAAGGGATACACCTACTTTTCTTTCTTCATATTTTTCCATCAACATGGATATCAATAAATTAAGATTTGTATAATCACATGAACTCAATGATGATAAGGATATATTTTCATATCCGGTACTTTCAACTAATTTTTCTACTAACTCCATAAGTCTATCAACAGATTTTTCTCTTATAGGTCTATATATCATACCAGCTTGACAAAATCTACATCCATGAGTGCATCCTCTAAACAATTCCATAGTGACTCTATCATGGACTGTCTCAATAAATGGTACAATCATCTTTTCAGGTGAGAACATTGTGTCTAAATCTTTTACTATTCTTTTTTTGACCTTTACTGGTACACCCTCGGTATTAGGGACCATTGATTTTAATGTACCATCATCATTATAAGAAACATCATAAAATTTAGGAACATAAACACCTTCTATATTTACAACGTCTTTTAGAAATTTTTCCTTATTATAGTTATCTTTGTGCTTTTTATATAGATTTAATACTTCTAAAGTTACTTCTTCCCCTTCTCCGATTACAAAGAAGTCAATAAATTCGGCTAAGGGCTCAGGATTATAGGCACACGGTCCACCTGCTATTATTAAAGGATGACTTTCGTCTCTATCTTTTGACTTTAAAGGAATATTTGAAAGGTCTAGTATGTTTAAAATATTTGTATAACTCATTTCATATTGAAGAGTAAATCCAACAATATCAAAATTCCTAACTTCTTCTTTACTTTCTAAAGTAAAAAGCGGTAATCCAATATTACGCATCTCTTCTTCCATGTCTGTCCAAGGTGCAAAGACCCTCTCACATACAAAATCATCTTCGCTATTAATTAAATTATATAGTATATGCATACCTAAATGGGACATACCCACTTCATAAACATCAGGAAATGAAAATGCAAATTTAACATGTGTTTTATTTAAATCTTTTTGTATAGAGTTTTGTTCCATACCGATATATCTTGCAGGTTTCTCAACTTTTTTCAAAACCTTATCCAATTTTTGTTTATTTATCATCTAATTCACCTTTCGTAAAAATAATAAATACTGTCATTTCAACTGAAACGGAGAAATCCCTTCTTTTTAACAAAGGAAATCCCTCGTTATATATTATCACTTTTTAAAGAATATTTATATATAAAAGATTTTAAAAAAATTTAACCTCGTTTTACGAGGTTAAATGTCTATATAATCTAATGGATTAACTGGCGTCCCATCTATATAAAGTTCGATTCTTAAGTATTGATTTCCATCTTTATTAGTACCCAATAAACCTACTATATCACCTATATCTACGATACTTCCCTTTTCCAAATATGTTTTGGATAAATACCCGTAAACTATCTCCATATTTTCATTTTTTATTGTAACAAAATACCCTTTATTCCCTCGTGTTTCAATATTTGAAACTTGACCTGCAATAATAACCTTGGGATCCATTTTACTAACAGATTTAATATCTATACCTGTATTTTTTGATGCCTCTCCATTGACAATTATATCCTGTCCAAAACTTTTGTATACAGTACCAGCTATTGGTGAGTTATATTTGGGGCTATCTTCTTTAAACACTGCTATGGAGCCGATTGATTTGTTGATTAGATTTTGAGCTTTATCATAGAGTCTTTTACCATCTTCAACAAAGCTAAAATTATAATTTATATTTTTTTCTAGACTTTCTAAAAATCTATTAGTTGGTTTCAAATCAATCTTTTTCATAGCAACTAATATCAGAAGAAATATAATTGTTAGTATGGATTTAATAATAAATGTTCTTACATAATTATACTTATGTAATTTGCTTCTGATATTGCTTCCATTATACCTATTCATCTTATCACCTACCTTAATTAATACTAGGATATTTTTATAAGGTAGATTTTATTCCAATTATCTTTTCTCTTTCACCTTAACAATTGGTATATTGGCAACTAAAGCTGAGATTGTAGATTTATCTTCTTCCTTTCTCATTCTTGTTAATTTAATGTCTATTCCATCATTATCTATATCTGCATATTCTGAAATGATTCTAACAATATCACTCTTAATCATTTCTAAAAATTTAGGAGAAATATCAGCTCTGTCCTGTACCAATACGAGTTTAAGTCTCTCTTTAGCAATATTTTTACTGTTTTCCTTATTCTTATTAAATAATTTGAATATCTCCAAGACTATACCCCCTTATTTGCTGAATAACAACTTAATAATCTTACTTAGTTTTCCCTCATCGTCAGCTTCTAAGTTAAGAAATTCAACCTCTTCCCCTTTTATTCTCCTTGTTATATTTCTATATGCTTGTCCTGCTTTAGACTTTTCATCTAGTATAACGGGTTCTCCCTTATTTGTTGATATTACGATAGATTCATCATCAGGAACTATACCTATTAAATCAATAGCCAATATATCTATTATATCATCAATATTCATCATATCTCCTCTTTTTACCATTTCTGGTCTGATTCTATTGATAATTAATTTAGGATTGTATAATTCCTTAGCCTCTAAGATACCTATTACCCTGTCAGCATCCCTTACTGCCGAAATTTCAGGAGTAGTAACTATTAATGCAATATCAGCTCCTGCAATAGAGTATTGAAATCCTTGTTCTATTCCTGCTGGTGAATCTATAATGATATAATCATAGTCTTTTTTTAATTGAGTTATGAGTTCAACCATTTGTTCAGGTTTTACAGCAGACTTGTCCTTTGTTTGAGCTGCTGGTAGTAAGTACAATTTTTCAAATCTCTTATCCTTTATAAGTGCTTGTTTTAGCCTACAATTTTTCTCCACTACATCAACTATGTCATAGACTATACGATTTTCTAAGCCCATAACTACATCAAGATTTCTTAACCCTATATCAGCATCAACTATTACAACTGAATATCCTAACTTAGATAAACCTGTACCTATATTCGCACTGGTAGTAGTTTTTCCAACTCCACCTTTCCCTGAGGTAACTACAATAGCTGTTCCCAATTTTTCTTTATCCATTTACTTTCCTCCCTTTTATTTATTTGGCAAATAAGGTTCAATAAATACCTCTCCATCTATTATCTTAGCTATTTCCGGTAATTTATACTGCATATCTCCTTCTGGTGGTCTAACAATTATATCCCCTATTCTCAATTGGGTAGGTAGTAGACTATAAGCTGCAACTACAGCCTTTTCATTGCCTCCATCACCAGCTTGTGCTACACCCCTTAAAGTACCTAGTACTACGATGTTTCCCTTAGCCTTTAAAAATGCACCAGGGTTTACATCTCCTATTATAACAATATTTCCATCATATTCAACTGTTTGTCCAGATCTTAGTGTCCCATAAATAAATTTTGTTATTCCTTCATCAACAATGTCCTTAGAATAAAAACTAGCTTCTTCATTAGATTTAGCATCTGAATTCATTAAATAATCAGGTAAGTCTTCTTCTGAAATATTGAAATCATATTTATACTTTAAGATTAATTTGATTTCTAACAATTCCTCAGGGGTTAAATCATCGCTTCTAACCCCTAAAAATTTAGCACCTTCAAAGAATTTATATGAATTTTTAAGTTTTACATCTAATTCACTTTTTATCGCTTCAAAATCTCCACCTTTTATATCTAGGAAAACACCTTCAGTTACGCCCTTAAAATAAACTAAGTCCCTATTCAATTAGTATTCCTCCATTAACGCAATAGTTGCTTGATCTATTAATTTATAGTTTTACGTTTTAAGATTTTTTAATTTTGTAATGAGTTTTCATAAGGTAAAATTTCCTTAGATGGGAGTTTATTTAGTCCTAGGTATTCAGCAATTATATCTCTAACCATAGGACCAGCATAACCACCACTACCGCCTTGAAATATTATTGCTGCTACAGCAATTTCAGGTTCATCATATGGTGCAAATCCCACAAACCATGCAAAATCGTCGAAAGTATCACCTGTAGATGGGTTAGTTCCACTTCTTTCTGCAGTTCCAGTTTTAGATGCAACTTGAATAGGAAATTTCTCGAAAACACGTCTAGCTGAACCATCAGACGAAACCATGCCCATACCTTTTTTTACATGTTCCAGATTTTCATAATTATTTAATTCAATTCTCTCTTGATTAATTTCATGTTTATAAAGAGTTTTAGTATTATTATAATTTTTTATATTATCCACCAGTGTCAGTTTGTTTTTATAGCCGCCGTTTGCAATAGTAGCCACATAATTTGCCATTTGTATAGGAGTATATGCGTTTTGCCCCTGTCCAATAGTTACATTTAGTGTATCTGTTATATTCCAACCCGCCTGATTTAAATAGGTAAATTTAATTCTATCTGCTAATCCTTCTCTTTCACCGGGAAGCCTCTTTTCAGGATCAATTCCCATTGAACTTAATCTTTTAATAACTTCATTTCTAGTCAAAGGGGTTTCTAATTCAGTCCAACTGATAATTTCCTCTATAATTTCCTTCATACGCTCTTCATCTATGTTAACTCCAGGCAATATATATTTATCAATATCCTTTTCTAGACTTCTTTTTAATAGATATTTTGTATTTATTATTTTTCTTTGGGGGTTTGGCACTCCTCCAGAAGCTTCTGCAGGTATATTTATCTCTATCCCTGTTTTATCATTAAGTCCTAACTTTTTGGACATATTCACTATATCTTCAATTTCTAGCTTAACACCTATACTTTCACCTGTCTTTTGGTTTTTTCCCATTGCTAGTGAATAGAAATAGTAGTTACAAGAGTCTCTTAATGCTTCATAAAAATTTTCATAACCGTGAGTTCCACCTGTATTTGTATAAATTAAACATTTAAAATCTTTGCTTCCTATGGTAACTTTACCCATATCCCTTATTTTCTTATTTGGACTAAGTCCCTTTTCTAATGCAGCAAGACCTGTTACCATCTTAAAGGTTGAACCAGGCTGTACAGCTGTTTGTGTTGCTATATTCAACAGAGGTCTTGGAGCTAGAGGATTTTGTTCATCTTCAGGAAATAAACTCTCCCAATCAGTAGAAGAGATACCTGTGGCAAAAAGATTTGGATCATAGGGGTTTGAACTTGCCATAGCTAATACTTGGCCTGTTTTTACATCTACTGCAACCACTGCTCCTGATGTGGCATTGATATAAGGGCGACCTTTTTTCTTATTAATTCCATATTGAAAATCACCCCAAGGGCTTTCATACTTACCACCTGTACTTAGTTTTTCCAATGTCTGAGCAAGAGCCTTTTCTGCTACCTGTTGCAGATTTAAATCTATTGATAAATATATATTATCCCCAGGTACTGGTTTCTTTTCTTCGATAACTTTCGTTGTATTACCTACAACGTCTACTTCTACATTTTTAACTCCACTTTCACCTTTTAGTACATCTTCAAAATACTCTTCAACACCAGTCTTACCTATTATGGCATTGGGTGAATATTTATTTTGTTCAACATACTTTGCAATTTCACTAGGTTGACTTATTTTCCCTAAATATCCTAAAATATGAGCTGCTGTTGTTCCTTCTGGATAATATCTTACGGGTTCGATAGAGATATTTATACCAGGGTATTCCATAAGGCCCTCTTCTATTTTGGCTACAGTAGATTCTTTAATATCATAAGCAATATTGATAGGCTGATAAGCCAAATTACCTTGTTTATTAAGCTGATCATAAATTGCCAACATAGCCCTAGCCTCATATTTGCTTAGGCTCTCGTCTATTTCATATTTTTTCCTTATTTTCTTAAATCCTTCTTCAATGGAACTTCCCTCTTCAATTTTATTTTCAGTAAACCATTTTTTATAATTATTAAGTGCTACATATTCAAAATCACCTGAAATAGAAATCCTAGGGTTAACCCCATCCATTAAAAGTTGTTCTTGTGCTAAAGGTTTTATTATATCATTTGATAAAAATTCATCTATCACATTTGATTTTTTTGCTTGTTCTATAAGGTCATCTAATGGATTATTATTGGACTTATCTGTTCCTCCAATATATTTATAAATAACCCCATTATTGTCTTCACTTACCTCTATACTTACAGTTAAGGGCTCGCCTTTTTCTTTTAAAAGATTGATAAGAATTTTACCAGGTATAACTGCCTTATCATTGGATTCTTCATCTTTTTTTATTACTCTTTCTAAGAAGTTTCGTAAAGAAACTTCTTCAAAGATATTTATAAAATCTTCCTTGGCAGAAGAATCTAATGTTACATTAGAAAAATTCTTCATCAATGATAATTTTTGTTTTAAATATTCATCTTCATAAGATAAAGAATATTCTTCTAAAATTAAATTGTCTACTAATCCCTTGTTTTCGAGCAAGTCATAAGTTAAAAGTCTAGATAACGGATGTCCGATTATTTTTCTTATTATTGTCTTATCACTATCGATTAATTTAATCAATGTTCCTAGTGGAGTTGAATCCTCACTTATCTCATGAGACTTTTTCCAACTAGAGACATTTATTGAATCATCGAAGGACAAGTGTAGACCATCATCATTTAAATCAGCAACTATTGGCACATCTATATTTTTATCTTTCAAAGCATTTATGGCTCTATTAGCTGTAATAAATTGATAGTGGTCTTTGTATTCATCGTTTATATAATAAGTATTTAGAATTTCAGGCAATAGATTGTTTTTAATTATTAAATCTACCACCTTTTCATTTGGATTTAAATCTTCATTTACGTAATCTTCCATACTTTTATACTTAAATACGTTTAACTCTAAGGGATATTCATCTACATAATTTACTCCATCCTCTTCCAATAGCCTTATTAGAGTTAAAATACCATGATTTTTCTTTTTCTTATCCTTGATGTTAAATTCATCTTTTAGTAATTGAACAGTAAATGCAGGTTTATTTCCTGCAATTAATCTACCATATCTATCTCTTATCTCCCCTCTAGGTGCAGTTGTATATACTTGTTTTAATCTTTTATTATCAGATAAATATCTATAATAATCTCCTTGAGCTATTGTTAAAGTAGCAAGTCTGAAGGACAGAATAACCATTAGCAATGCTAAAACAAAAGAAATAATATTGTATCTGCTAAAAATTTTTTTTAAAGCTTTCACATTATCTGCCCCCTATCTCTTACCAAATCTTATGGTGGGTTGAGAAAATATCTTTTGGAACAATTTATATATACCAATTGAAACTATACTGTTGTATATAACCTCAAAGGAAAATACACTTTTAACAGCTGTAATAAAGCTTATATTCCTAGATAAGAAATATAAAAATATTGAATAAAGTATATTATAATAAATAGTGGTTATAGCAGTAAATATAATCGGATTGATTATATTGTCCCTGGCAAATGTATCCTCTACAAAACCTATAAAGTAACCTGCAAAGAATAATATAAAAGCATTTATTCCGATAACTGAGGAATACATAATATCTTGAATTAAACCTATGATGAGCCCGTAAAAACCACCATAATATTTCCCTTTAGCCAACGCTAAAATAACAACAATAATAAGAGCTGTATTTGGTACAACTCCAAAAATTTCAAAATAAGGCAAAATAGTACCTTGAAATATAAAATTAATTATTATTGTTATAACGATTAGGAAATTAGTCAAAATCATCCCTCAAATCACTTTAATATTACAAACACTTTGTATAACTTTTTAAAATCGATAGCTGGTTCGATAACTACTTTTTTTGTTAATTCTTCGTCATCGAATATTACTTCACTTACCTCACCAATATATATATCTTTAATAAATGTACCACCTAAACCCGATGTATAAAGCTTGTCCCCTACTATCACATCAGCCTTGTTATCGAATAAGTATCCACTTAAAACACCTTCAATACTTCCTGATAGTACTCCACCATCTTGGGTTCTAATAATTTTAAATGAAATACTATTTAATTCATCTATTACTGATATAACTTTTGCCCAATTATCTCCTACATCGACTACTCTTCCTACAATACCTTCCTCTACAACATCATTTTCAATTTCTATACCCTGTACTACTGTTGCACCCTTATTTATTCCATCTTTAATACCCTTATCTATATTGAATCTACTATACCAATTGCTAGGCTCCTTACTCGTAATATTTGCCAATACCATATCATATTTTGTATTTTCGATTACCTTTAATTCATTTTTTAAATAATCTGTTTTACCTATTACATTTGTAAGATCCCTATTTTCATTTTCCAATTCTGCAATTTTAATTTTTAGTTCCTCATTTTCATTCTTAATATTGAAAATGTTAAAAGCAGAACTAAAGAAGTTGGAAATATTTTTGCTCACACTAAAACTAACCTTACTAACAGGTGTTAGAAGATTTCCAATAAACTTTTCTCCAAAAGTTAGAGAGATTCTATCCTTACTTGTATAGCCAATGATAATAAGCAATCCAATGGCGACTAAAGATACTATTATTCTATCCTTGTATTTCTTGAAAAAATACATAGTTTATCACCACATTTAACCTATTCTTCTGTGTTGTGATAAGGTCTTTCTAAGAACATCAATACTATTTAGGGCTTCTCCAGTACCCTTTGCTACGCAATCCAATGGGTTTTCGGCGATATGAACTGGCATACCAGTTTCATCTTTTATCAACTGATCTATTCCATCCAATAAGGCACCACCACCAGTTAACATTATACCTAATTCCATTACATCAGAAGCTAGCTCAGGTGGAGTTTTCTCCAATGTTGACTTTATTGCTTCTAAAATATTGTAAACTGGTTCTTTTAGTGCTTCGTAAATTTCTTTAGATGAAACATTAATGGTTTTTGGTAATCCGCTTATTAAATCCCTTCCTGTAATAGCCATTTTAGTCTCAGGAGTATTTTTGTTTGCAGTACCTATACTAATTTTAACCTCTTCTGCTGTTCTTTCCCCTATCATCAAACTATATTCTCTCTTTATATATGAAACTATAGACTCATCTAATTCATCTCCACCAATCCTAATGGACTTACTAGTAACGATACCCCCTAAAGAGATAATTGCTACTTCTGTAGTGCCACCCCCAATATCAACTATCATGCTACCAGTGGCTTCTTGAACAGGTAAACCTGCCCCTATTGCAGCAGCCATAGGTTCTTCGATTAGATATGCATCTCTGGCTCCAGCATGTATAGCTGCTTCTTCTACAGCTCTTTTCTCAACTTCAGTAACACCACTAGGAACACAAATGACGACTCTTGGTTGTAAAAAAGAGCGTTTTGAACTTGCCTTTTTTATAAAGTACTTTAACATACTTTGTGTTGTATCAAAATCTGCTATAACCCCATCTTTTAAAGGTCTAATAGCAACGATATTTCCTGGTGTTCTACCTATCATCTTCTTTGCTTCTTCACCAACTGCCAATACTTGATTTGTATTAGTTTGTATGGCAACTACTGAAGGTTCTCGCGTTACAATATCTTTACCTTTAATATATACTAAGGTATTTGCAGTACCTAAATCAATTCCCATATCTTTAACAAAACCACTGAATAAACCCATTTAAAATTCTCCTTCCATGCGATTAGATTAAGTTCTTTTCTTTGAAACTAAGATATTTGTTGTCCCCAATAATAATGTGGTCTAATACTTTAATACCTATTAGATTACCTGCATCTATTAGCCTATTTGTAATATTTATATCCTCACTACTAGGAGTAGTATCACCACTAGGGTGATTATGTATTAATATAATAGAATTGGCATTTCTTTTAATGGCAATTTTAAACACATCCCTAGGATGGACTATTGAAGCGTTTAATGTACCAACTGATATATTTTCAATAGTTAAAATCTGATTTTTGGTATCTAAAATTGCAATTTTAAAATGCTCTTTATTTAAGTATCTCATTTCATCCATCATAAGGTCAGCTAAAATTCCTGGTGTTGTAACCTTTATCTTATCATGAGTACCTATTTTATTTAATCTTTTTCCAATTTCAACAGCAGCTAAAATTTGGGCAGCTTTGCAGCTACCAATACCTTTTATTTCAGTAAGTTCTTGGATTGTAGCATCAGCTAGAAATGCTATCCCCCTATCATCCATACTTAAAATTCTTTGCGCTACATCAATTGCAGTATCTTCTTTATGACCAGTTCTTATTAGTATTGCGAGTAACTCTGCATTTGATAGAGACTCTACACCATGACTATAAAGTTTTTCCCTTGGCCTTTCACTTAAAGGTAAATCTTTAATGGTATAACTCTTTTCAATAATACTTTTTTCTTTCATAAGTTCACCCACTCGTTATAATGTACTGATCCCAAAATACTGATTTAAATAAAAATCTATTTTTGTTAATGGTAAACCAACTACATTAGAATAGCAACCATCAATTTTTTCCACCAATATTGCACCTAACCCTTGAATCCCATATGCACCTGCTTTATCAAAAGGTTCCCCAGTCTCTATATATTTTAATATTCTCTTAGAATCTAATTTTCTAAATTTAACTTTTGTCTTTTCATAATCAATAATTTTTATATTTCTATCAACATGTATTAAAGCAATTCCAGTGATTACTTCATGAGTATTCCCGCTTAATAAACTCAAAATTCTATAAGCATCCTCTTCATCTTTAGGTTTTCCTAATATTATATTATTATAAACAACTATAGTATCAGCACCTATTACAATATCATCCTTATAGTTCTCACTAACACTCAAAGCCTTGTTAAATGCAAGAGACATAGTAACTTGAACTGGATTTTCGTAAGGCATTGATTTTTCAATATATTTACTATTTACAACTGTAGGATTTAAATTAAATTTTTCTAACATTTCTTTTCTTCTAGGACTACCTGAGGCTAAAATAATTTTATTCATAATACCTCCTTATTTGTCAAAGAGTACTCTATAATTAGCTTTCAAATTATTAACTATGTAAATAGATGCCAGCCCCACAAAATAACCAGTAAACAAGCTAACTAACATTAAAAAGGGTAAATAGGAATAAATCCTCAAGTTACTTAACATTAAGCTAGCGACAGTTACTTGTGCAGTATTGTGTGCTAATGCTCCAAGGATACTAACACCTATTAAACTAAAGATTTTGGAAAAGTATCTATATGCAATGTACATTACTATACAACTTAATATTGCTCCAGATATGCTATATATAAAACTAGAAATACTACCTGTTATTAGCATTAAGACTGCACTTTTTAACATAGAAACTTTTATTCCATCCTTAAACCCAAAAACCACCAGTGTAATTAATACTACCATATTGGATAAACCTAATTTTGCACCTGGCATTGTAATTGGCAAGGGTATAGCTGACTCTAAAACACTTAAAGCTAGTCCTATTGATACTAATAAAGAAATAAAAATCATTTTATTTAACTTTCTCATACTTTCCTCTTTCTAGTGATTCATAATGTCAACTTCCGTATTATCTTTCTCTATACCTTTTATTTCAATTACCATCTTGTTAGGTAAACAAACTATGGTTTCACCAATTTTAGAGATATATCCTTGTTTTACGTCAATTTTATCTGGACAATTTGCTTCAATGACCCTAACCTTCTCATCATCTATTTCAACTAAATTGTATCCAAATTCAGTTTCAATAGGTATAGTAGTACCTATTAATTTTTCATCAAAAATTACCTTTTTAATTTCTTTCCCATTAACTTGAATACTCACATATTTACTAGCATTTGAAAAAGCATGTCTATTTATGTATCCCATAGACAAAAAGCTTAATATTATTACAAATACAATCAAAAATTTGTCACCTTTGGTCAATTAAATCATCCTCTAATTTAAGTCTCTAAAATTCCACATAATATAGTTTATCATTTACCCAAGTGATTTACAAGACTTAACAAAAAAAATAGAGCCTACAAAAGGCTCTATTCTTAACTAACTTTGCTTTCTTCTTTAGCCGCGTTGATAATCGCCTTAGTAGGACATTTTTCAACACATGTCATACAATTTGTACATTTTTCGTAGTTAATCTTTGCAAGATTATTTTCAAATGTGAATGCATCTTCAGGACAATTCTTAACACAAATCTTACATCCTATACAACCTATAGAACATTTTGATCTAACTTCTTTTCCTGTATCTTCACTCTTACACATTACAATAGCATGATTATCATAAGGAACTAATTCGATTATCTTCTTAGGACATATTTCAATACACTTCATACAAGCTGTACATTTTTCTCTATCGATTACTGCTACACCATTGACCATTTCAATAGCATCAAATGCACATACTTCTTTACATGTTCCACAACCTAAGCAGCCATATGAACATCCTTTTTGACCATCAGACAATGTAGCTGCTACTCTACAATCTGTGATACCTTCATAAATATATTTATCTTTAGCTTTATCACAATCACCTTGGCAAAGAACCACTGCAACATTTTTCTCAACTGCCTCAGAAGTAACACCTAATATCTCTGCAACATGGTCAGCAACTTTTTGACCACCTATTGGACAAGCGTTAACTGGAGCTTTACCTTCGAAAAGAGCATTTGCAAGTCCCTGACAACCTGGATATCCACAAGCACCACAGTTCGCTCCTGGAAGGGCTTTTATTAATTCTTCCACCATAGGATCAACCTCAACAGCAAATACTTTAGAAGCAAATGCTAGTAATACCCCGAAGAGTAATCCTAATCCTCCTAAAACTCCTACTGGAATTAATATATCTAACATCGTCAATCCCCCCTATATAAGTCCAGCAAAGCCTTGGAAGGCAATGGACATCAATCCAGCAGCAACTAATGCAATTGGAAAACCAGTTAGTGCTTCTGGAATTTCTGAAATTTCAAGTTTTTCTCTTATACCAGCCATAAGTACCAATGCTAAAAAGAATCCTAATGCAGCACCAGCTGAGTTTACAATGGTTTCAATTAAAGTCAAACCATCTTTAACATTTAAAATTGCAACTCCTAGAACTATACAGTTTGTAGTAATTAATGGTAGATAAACTCCCATTGCATTATATAGTGTGGGACTCATCTTCTTAATAGCTAATTCAACAAATTGAACTAATGATGCGATTACTAATATGAAAACAATAGTTTGTAAATATTCTAGATGAAGTAACTCTAATATATATCTTTGAATTACCCAAGTAATTATACCTGCTAATGTTGTAACAAATGTTACAGCTATACCCATACCAGTAGCTGTTTCCATCTTGTTAGATACTCCTAGAAAAGGACATGTACCTAAGAATCTAGCAAATACAAAGTTATTTACAAATACTGTTGAAATTATTATTGTCAATAAATTCATTTAGTCTCTTCCTCCTTCTCTATTCGTATTAATTTGTAGCTTTTTTCTTATTTATTGTTTTAAATAATGCTATAAATATTGCTAAAAGTATAAATGCTCCTGGTGGTGCTATAAATACTCCAGCAGGTTGGAAACTCTCACCAAATAATTGCATTCCAAAGAATGTTCCAGCACCTATTAGCTCTCTTACTATAGCAAGTAAAGTAATTGCAAATGTATATCCTAAACCCATACCAAGACCATCTACAACAGATGCTAAAGGTTTATTCTTATAAGCAAATGATTCTGCCCTTGCCAATATTATACAGTTAACAACTATCAATGGTAAGAAAATACCTAATGCTTGATATAAAGGTTGTGCAAAAGCCTTCATAAACATTTCTACCATTGTTACGAAAGTAGCTACAACAACTATAAATATTGGAATACGAATTTTATCTGGTATAAATTTTCTCATAAGAGATATAACAAGATTAGAACCTACTAATACAACGATAACCGCCATTCCCATTCCAAAACTGTTTTTAGCATTATTGCTTAATGCCAATACAGAGCATAATCCAACTAATTGTATTAGAACTGGGTTTTCATTAAAAATTCCATTTTTAAATATCTTAAATAAGTTCATAATTCCACCTCCATTCCTAGTTTGCAAAGTAGTTAACAAATGCTTCTCTTGCACCGTTAACTCCATAAAGAACACCCTCTGTTGAAATAGTAGCACCTGATAATAGTAAAACTTCATTATCTTTTGATGGTGCTTCTACTGGCACTAATTCATTAGCACTACTTTTTCCAACAAATGAGCTTCTAAATGGCTCATCTTCAACCCTACTACCTAGACCTGGGGTTTCTCCATGTTCAACAACTTTAATTCCTGTTATAGTTCCATCCATAGCAAAACCTGAGATGGCAAATAGATCTCCGCCATAACCGCCAGACTTTGTTTTAAATGCATATCCAATGATTTCATCGCCTTTTTTAACTTCATATACCTCTTGAACAAATCTATTGTCAGCCATTATTTCAGCTAGTTTTGCTTCATCAATAGCAACAAAATCATCTGCTTCAGGGAAAAGTTCTGCAAATGCACCAAAGCTTCCTTGCTTTTCAATTTCAGCTATAATTGGTGCAGTAATGTTGTTGGATATAGCTAGTACACCACCTGATATTGCACATATTAACAATAAAACTAATCCTAATTTTAAAGTTTCATTCATTTATTTTACCTCCCCAAATACTTTAGGTTGAGTCCATCTTTCGATAAGTGGAGTGGCAACGTTCATAATAAGAATTGAATATGAAACTCCTTCTGCCATAGAACCTTTTACTCTTATTAAAGCAGTTAATACACCACAACCTATAGCAAATATTATTCTTCCCATTGGGGTAACTGGAGTCGATGCAAAATCAGTCGCCATAAAGAATGCACCTAGGATTAGACCACCACCCAATACATGATAGATAATATTGTTTGCATCTACACCCAAAACTAGTAGTAAAACACAAGTAGATGCAATATAGAATACAGGGATTTTCCAATCAATAACCTTTCTTACTATAAGGTAAATTGCCCCAATTAAAAGTAAAATCGCTGAAGTTTCACCAATTACCCCGCCTATATCACCTATCAACATTCTTTGTAATGATGGTAATGAACCAGAACCACTCTTTAATATTGCCAATGGTGTTGCAGCAGAAATTCCATCTGGATTTATATAATTTGACATAATTCCAGGCCATGATGCTACTAAAGCAGCTCTTGCTCCTAATGCTGGATTCATAAAATTGTGTCCAATACCACCAAAGAATTCTTTAATGATTATAATTGCAAAGCCAGCACCAAATACTGCAATCCACCATGGAGCATTCGCAGGCAAATTGAAAGCAATTAAGATACCTGTTACAACTGCACTTAAGTTTTTAATTTTAACTTCTTTTTTGAACAACTTTTGAATTCCAGCTTCAAATACAACTGCTGAAATAATTGATGCTAATAATAATTTTACAGCACTTAACTTAAAGAAATAAATACTGCCAATTAACGCAGGGGTCAAGGCAATAATTACATCTAACATCATCCTTCTAACTGATTCATTAGATCTTAAATGAGGCGTTTGAGATACAATCAATTTATCATCTAAAACAATTGAATCAGATTTTGTAGGATTTACAATTTTCCCTTCCATTATGTTTCCTCCTAACGATTATGATTTTTTCCTTCTAGCTTTAATTTCACTTTTTGCATGTTTTATAGATTCAGTTAATGGCCTTTTGGCTGGACATATATATGAACATGCACCACATTCGATACAAGCAGCTGCATTATATCTCTCTGCTACATCATAATTACCTTTTAAAGAATATGCACTAATAAATAAAGGTTGTAAGCCTACGGAACAGACTTGGAGACATTTCCCACATTTTATACAATCGGAAATTGGTGTAGGTCTTACTTGGTCTTCTGTAAATACTATAATACCACTAGTACATTTAGTGATAGGTGTATCAAGTGTAAATTGTGCTGTACCTGTCATAGGTCCACCAGCAATAATCTTAGCAGGTTTCCCATTAAAGCCACCGCATTGCTCAATTAAATCCCCAATGGTTGTCCCAATCTTCACTAGTAAGTTTTTAGGTTCCTTTATACCTTTACCAGTAACTGTAACAACTCTTTCATATAAAGGTTTGCCATCTATTATTGCCTCTGCTATTGCATATGCTGTAGCAACATTGTTTACCATAACTCCTACATCATTGCAATGTCCGCCTTGTGGCACCTTTTTGCCAGTGATAGAATATACCATCCTATATGAATCACCTTGAGGGAATTTTGTTTTTAATGTAGCAACTTTAATATTGGATTCTTCTGTTATTGCTTCCTCTAAAACTTTGACAGCATCCATTTTATTGTTTTCTACACCTATGTAACCATTTTGGGATCCTAGATACTTCATTAACGCTTTAAGACCAAATATTATCTTATCACTTCCTTCTAACATTAATCTATAATCGCATGTTAGATAGGGTTCACATTCAGCTCCATTAATAATTAAATCATCGACTTTTTTATCATCAGCTACAGCTATTTTAGCATGACAAGGATATGCTGCCCCACCAAGTCCAACTATTCCAGCTTCTCTAATAATGTCAAGAATTTCTTCAGCAGACAATTTATCTAAGTCATTTTTAGGTTTTACTGATTCGTGTTTTTCATTTTGACCGTCAGATTCAATAACTATGCATTTGGATTTAATGCCAACGGGAGTGTACATTGTTGTTATACCCTTAACAATTCCCGAGACACTTGAATGCACTGGTGCAGATACAAAAGCCTTTGATTCACCAATCTTTTGCCCAACTTTAACCTGATCTCCAACTTTAACTAAAGCTTCACAAGGAGCGCCCACATGTTGATGCAATGGAATATATACTATTTTGGGTTCATTTGCCCTTTCAATAGCCTTATCCTTTGTTAATTCCTTATAATCTGGAATATGAATACCACCCTTAAATGTGAGATTCTCAAGTCTCATCCATTCCACCTCTTTTTATTTATTTTTAAACATAAAATAATTAAGCTTTCTGAAAAAGCCTAATACTATGTTTATATTATAACATTTTATGTTTAAGATGTACATAAATAAGGGTATATATAGTTTAAAATTTGACAAATTATATCAGAAATTATACATATGGGATATAATATTAATTGGTGCAGGAGAAGGGACTCGAACCCTCACGCTTTTTAAGGCAATAGCCCCTCAAACTATCGTGTCTACCAATTCCACCACCCCTGCAAGACCTAATTAATATTATAATCACTTTTTAAAATATTACAAGATTTATTCCGGTGATACTGTTATAATACAACGTTCCAATCCCTTGTAAGGATTGAAAAAGGTGGGAGTTAAATCTCCTACAATAGAGGAATCAACTAGTATTGAGCTATTATTAAAAAATAAAGAAATATTTGGAATATCTTCTATAATATATTTTTGTAATTCTTCATATGCAATTAGTTTTTCTTCTCTTTCAAAGACATTATTTGCATTTGCTAACAACATATCCATAGTATCATTTTTGTATCTTGAAAAATTAGTAAGGTTGCTACTATTGCTATGATAAAGAAATGATAGCTCCGGAATCACTGATATTTGCCAACTAGTCAACACTATGTCAAAGTCCCCTGATATCAATTTATTATTTATTCTATCTAGTTCTCCATTTTTCATTTCCTCTGTAATATTGTCTTGTAAGCTTGCATTATAGTCAGGAATAATATTTATACCTATTTCCTTTAAATCGCTTTTAATCATTTCTGCTATTTTAACTCTTAAGGGGTTGTAAGAATTGGTTAAAAGCCTAAAGGATAATTTATTGCCTACCTCATCCTCAAGTATTCCATCTCCATCTATATCAGTAAATCCTGCAGAGATTAATTTATCTTTAGCAAGCTCTACATTGTATCCATAAGTATTAGCAGAATTTGATATCAACCATGATTCTGGGTTTATTGGCACGTCAATTTGAGTTCCATGACCGAGTAATACCTTTCTAATTATATCTTGACGATTTATACCATAATAAATCGCTTGTCTAATTGCCAATCCTTTTTCATTAGAAAACACATCTTTATCAAAATTAAATCCTAGAAATTCATAATTATTTGAAAGATATTCGATTACTTTAATACGGTTATTATTTTTATATTTGTCCCAATCAACACCATTAGCTTTTGCCAAACTAATCTGTCCTGTTTCAAAGGATGTTAAAATTAATTCTTCATCCTCCAGAACCTTTCCAACAACAGTTTCTATGCCAGGTTTACCATCTCTATAGTTATCATATGCTTTTAATGTAATACTTTTGAACTTATCATAATTTACAAATTTATAGGGTCCTGTACCTATTGGAGTATAATTTTCAATTTCTAGAGCCTTTAAATATCCTTGATTTTTGTTATTATTAACAAAAATATGTTTAGGAATTATAGGAAAGGTTAATATTTCTAGGTTGTTGCTAAATCCCCTATCAAATACAATATTTAAATTATATTCATCAATAGCTTTAACATCAATTATCTTGTTTAAATCTACTGTATTAATATTTCCCAACGCACTGGAAAGCATCTTTTTATAGGTAGTATAATTATTAGCATATTTTAGTGTATTAATGGTAAATATCACATCATCCGAGGTGAACTTTTCACCATCATGCCAAAAGACATTTTCTTTCAATTTAATAGATACTATTTTCCCATCATTTTCAATAGAATATGTAGATGCTAACTGTGGTATAGGTCGCAAGTGTTCATCAAAATCAAATAATCCCTCAAATATTAACTTACTGAAGTAGAAATAATATACATTTTCAGTGATTAATGGATTTAGGCTATTAAAATTTGTTAAAGGCAATATAACTTGTCCATCTTCAGTAATTAAGTAATTAAGGTCTTTTTGTACACTATCTACATCTTTAACTTCTTTTTCTTTATCATAATTGCAACTAATTAATAATGTTGAAATTAAGGATATTATTAAAAGAAATATTATTTTTTTCGATTTCATATTATCCTCCTAGCGCAAGGATTTTAATGTTTTTATTAGGATACTTCTTATATTAATTATAGCATCAATATATATTGAATATATAGTATCAGGTTTTTCCATATAGGATTTATAAAGCAGTTTATATACCCTATAATTTTTCTTTACTTTATTAAGATAATCATCTGTTTCACTAAATGGAATATTTGTTAATCTGCCATCTTTTGAGTGTTTTTCGTCCAATAACCACTTATTAACATTGCCACTTCCTGCGTTATAAGCTGCTAGAACTAAATCTGTTCTATCTCCAAACTCTTTTTTTAATTGATCTATATACCAAATACCAATTCTTATATTTATTTCAGGGTCAAATAATTTTGACTCATTATAATTATCTATCTTTAAAAATTCAGCAGCCCACTGCCCTGTTTGGGGACCTATTTGCATCAATCCCCTTGCATCTTTGTTTGATATGGCATCTTTATTATATTTACTTTCCACGTTAATTATCGACACTACTAAATATGGATCTACATTATATTCCTTTGAATATTTATTGATAATATTTTTATAGCCAATTGGATAAAAAACAGATACTATCAATCCAATTATAATTGAAAAAATTATAATAGAGGCTATCATTTTTACTAAACGATTTAAGATTTTAAACAATAGAGACCCTCCAAACTTTAAGCCAATTCTTGTAGTAAGCTGTCTATATGCTTCATCAAAATATTAAGATCTCCTGAATTATCTATTATTTTATCAGCATACATTTTCTTTTCTTCTAAATTCATTTGAGCATTTATTTTGCTTTTTGCATCATCCTCTGAGATATTATCCCTTTCCATTAGGCGTAAAAGTTGAGTCTTTGAATCAGTATATACCAACCAAATTTCCTCCAATTTTATGCCATATAAATCTAATTTGTCTAGTTCTTCTATTAGTAATGGTGCATCAAGAAAAATAATCTCATTGTTTACACAATATTTTTCAATTTCCAATTTAATTGATTCCCAAATATATGGGTGTATTATATTGTTTAGTAATCTTCTTAAACTATTACTTGAAAATATTAATCGTCCGAGTTTTCTTCTATTTAACGTTTTATCCTCCAATAAAATTCTGGAGCCAAATACCTCTACTATTTTTGTATATGCTGGTTTTCCAACTTCTACAACTTCTCTTGAAATTTCATCCGCATCGATAACCTTAAAGCCTTTTTCTATTAATATTTTTGTAACTGTTGATTTTCCAGTTCCAATGCCACCTGTTAAACCGATTATAGAACATTTATTTTGTATCATACCAGCTATCCCCCATTAAAATATCGACTTTAAGTGGAACATTTAGCTTTATGGAGTTTTCCATTATATCTTTCATAAGTTCTTTGACTATATCAATCTCATCGATATGGGCTTCAATAATCAACTCATCATGTACTTGAAGAATCAATCTGGACTTTAGATTTCTATTCCTTAATTCATTATATACCTTAACCATTGCCATTTTAATTATATCTGCTGCACTGCCTTGGATTGGTGTATTCATTGCAATTCTTTCACCAAAAGAACGTACATTAAAGTTTTTTGCTTTTAATTCTGGTATAAATCTACGCCTATGAAGAAGCGTCTCAACATATCCTTGTTCTTTACCTTTATTCACAATATCTGTCATATATTCCTTAACAAGTTTATAATTATCAAGATATTTATCGATAAATTCCTTTGCTTCTTTCCTTGAGACATTTATGTCTCTTGATAAACCATAATCAGAAATTCCATATATGATGCCAAAATTTACTGCTTTAGCTCTAGATCTTAAAATAGATGTAACTTCATCTATAGGTACATGGAATACTTCAGATGCGGTTTTTTGATGGATATCATCATTGTTTTTAAATGCATCTACCATTTTAGGGTCATTGGATATATGTGCAAGTACTCTTAGTTCAATTTGAGAATAATCCCCATCGAGTAATCTAAAATCTGGTGTTTTAGCAACAAAGGCTTTTCTTATTCTTCTTCCATCCTCAGTTCTAATTGGTATATTCTGCAAATTAGGTTCTGTACTAGAAATTCTTCCTGTAGTAGCTATAGTCTGATTAAAGCTAGAGTGAATTCTATTAGTATTTTTGTTTATTAGATTTAATAGCCCATCTATATAAGTAGATTTTAACTTTACAATTTGTCTATATCTTAAAATATTTTCCACTATAGGATGCTGGTCTTTTAGCTTTTCCAATACCTCAACATCTGTGGAATATCCAGTTTTTGTTTTCTTAATTATAGGCAAATTTAATTTTTCAAATAGAACCTCTCCTATTTGTTTAGGGGAATTAATATTGAATTCCATTCCAGCCAATTCAAAAATTGAATTTGTTAGGCTATCTATTTCATCATCATATTCCTTGCCTAATTTAATTAACTCATCCTCATCTATTTCAAAGCCATAAAACTCCATACTTGCTAATACTTCTACTAATGGTAGTTCAACATCGAAGAAAAGTTCATCCATATTTTGTTCATCAATGGTATGAAGCATTGTAGTCTCTAATTTAAATACCGTATCCAACGTGAAAGTCAAATACTTAAGTTTTTCTTCTAAGCCAATTTCACTAAAGGTTTTAGCACCTTTGCCTTTACCCAATAGTTCTTCTTCACTAATTCCATATATTCCAAAATAATCATAGCTCAACTGGTTTATAGAATAATCTGTTTGACTAGGATTTATAAGGTACCCAGCAATCATAGAATCAAATGTGAAATTTTCTATTTGAATACCCATTCTAAATAACTGAACTATATCTAATTTAATATTATGTCCTATCTTTTCAATGGTTTTATCTTCAAATATAGGCTTGAAAATAGTTATAAATTCTTCAGTATTATTACTTAAATCAACATAGTAGGTACTTCCGCTTTTAGGTTTTATTCCTACTCCAATTATTTTACTTTCAATATAGTTTGAATTATCATTAATAAACTTAAATGCAAATTTTCTTGATTTTAATATTTCATCTGATAAATTTTTAAATTCATCTTTATCAATCACTTTAAACTTATATGCATAATTTTCTTCCACATTTTTTTCGGTAAATTCATTTGGTATTTTACTTAATAAGCTTTTAAATTCCATTTCTTCAAAAAGTAATTTTAAATTATCCCAATCCGCTTCTTTTACTGCTAGGTCATTAATCTCAACATCTAGAGGAACATTGGTAATTATCTCCCCTAGTTTTTTACTAATATAAGCAATACTTTCATTTTCTATTAAGTTTTCTTTAAGTTTTTTTCCGCTTACTCTATCAATATTTTTATATATATTTTCAATATTGCCAAATTCCTTAATAAGCTTTAGTCCTGTCTTTTCACCTATGCCAGGAACCCCTGGTATATTATCCGATTTATCACCCATAAGACCTTTTAAATCTATGAACTGCTTAGGCTCTATCTCATACTCATTGACTATTTTTTCTCTATCGAATATTTCCAGCTCAGTAATTCCCTTTCTTGTAATAAGAACCTTTGATTTATCACTTGCCAGTTGAAGATAATCTCTGTCCCCTGTAACCAAGATTACATCTAGACCTTTTTCCTCTCCCATTTTGGATAATGTACCAGCTATATCATCAGCTTCAAATTCTGACATTTCTAAAATGGTGATATTCATTGCATCTAAGACTTCTCTTATAATAGGAAATTGTTGAGCTAGTTCTGATGGGGTCTCCTGCCTAGTACCCTTGTATTGTTCATATTCCTTATGCCTAAAGGTAGGACCTTTTTTATCAAAGGCAACACAAATATAGTCAGGTTTATAATCCTCTTGTATTTTATATAGCATAGTTAAAAATCCATATACCCCATTAGTATAGATTCCTTTTTTAGTTGAAAGTAGAGGTAAAGCATAAAATGCTCTATGTAATAGAGAACTACCATCTATAATTATAAAAGTTTTCTTATCCATAAAATCACTCCTTAAATTTAGAAAAAAGGCTTCTAAAAAGCATTATTTATATTAATGAAACCTTTTTTGAAACTCATTTACGGAAAGTTCATTAAATACAATAATAAAGTAGAACTTTCCTATTCGTTTTATAAATAGTATACCTTATATCAGAGATAAGGTAAATATAGCAGAAATTTTTATTGCAATTTTATTTAATTTGTGTTAATATATTTTTTGTAATCCTATGCCGGTGTGATGGAATTGGCAGACGTAGTAGACTCAAAATCTACCGGTGGCAACACCGTGCCGGTTCGAGTCCGGCCACCGGCACCATTACTAAAAGCTCTTTAGTTTATACTATAGAGTTTTTTTATTGCCTGCATTTCCTCATCACTTTGAATCTCTATCTGCTGCCTTGATGGAAATACAGGCAAAATTACATTAGCAGAAGAAACCTTACTACTATAGTCTAAGTGGTATAGATATTTGAGGTTGTTGAGATATAGCTATGACCTAACCATTTCTGTATTTCTTTCAAGCTAACACCGTTAGCATATAACAAACTTGCACAACTATGTCTTAAATTATGAAATCTAATTTTCCTCAAATTGTTGTTCTTCAATAATATTGGAAAATGTTGTGTCAAATATCCTGGTTTTATTCTTTCACCAAGTTCATTTACATAAATAAATTCCAAATAATCTTGGCAGTAGCAATCACCACACAGCCTTTTGTTTCTGTATCCCGCTTTGGAGGTAAATAAGTAGGTTCATCAGCTAGCACCAACTCATATGGTTTCAGCATCATCCTTGCAATTGCAACTTTTTGTTGCTCTCCTTCACTTAAATGATATATTTTTTTATTTAAATAACTAAGATTTAATCCTACTTTTAATATGGAGATTTATAATTATATTTCCATCTTGTCACCAAAATCCTTTTAAAGGCGGAACAACATATTCAAAATATCCATCAATTTTATAATCGCATTTATAACTCATTTTGCAGATGTTCTACTTTTTTATAAAGGAATCCCTATAATATATATATTGTTCTGATTTATTTGGCTCAAAGTACACTTCAAATAACTTTTTATATTTATCTTGCAAAGTTACCGATTTTGCACCGATCGATTTATTAATATCAGAAACAACTATTTTCCCTTCTTTCAGCATGTATATTCTTGTTTCAGGAATTGTACCTGTTGTTGCTACAACTTCGTTCTTATCATCACTGTCCAAATCAATTTCAACTGTGTTCCCATCTATCTGTATAATCGATTCTTCTGGTTTTTCCTCGACAAACCAATAAAATGCCTGTGCATAATTGGCACCCAATATTCCATAAATCTTTACAGCCTTCTTTCCAAATACCTGAATCTCTTCAATTCCCATTAAATCTTCTGGTGTGTTCTCCATTGACACCT